>JAQYVP010000043.1 GCA_030145485.1 Chromatiales bacterium | reverse complement strand
ACAACAACTTCACCTTGAGAATCAGAAAGATATTCTGCAGCAGATGCTGACAGAGGCGTAATTGCAACTGCAGCGACCAGACTCAGCGGCGCCATCATTGCGATCAGTTTTTTGTTTACTTGTGACATTGGTAAATCCCCGTGTTTTCTTGTTTAGGAAACTATATTGTTTCTTTGAAGTGGTGACATTATACACGAACTGCCAACCAGCTTCCAGTTAATTATAGACGAAAAAAAATGAATGTACATCATTATTTTAGTACTCTTTCATGATGTATTATATGCGTAATTCCATAAAAAAAAACGATGCAAACATGAGGGTTTTCCCTAGTCCCCTGATTCATGACGATTTTTTACGCCGTTATTGGCAAAAAAAACCGCTGCTGATGCGCCGGGCCGTCTCACTGCCGGCTGACCTGGTCACAAAATCGAAGCTGCTCGCGCTTGCCTGCGACAGCCAGGATGTGGAATCACGCCTGATTCTCGAGCATGGAGAAACCCCGTGGGAGGCGCATCACGGTCCCTTTGAGCGCACAGAACTGGAACAGCTTCCAGAGTCACACTGGACCCTGCTGATTCAGGATATGAACAGGCACATGCCTGAAATACGGCCATTGCTGGATGCATTCAGCGCTTTTCCACAATGGCGCATCGACGATATCATGATCAGCTATGCCTCCGATCAGGGCTCTGTCGGTCCGCATAGCGATGCTTACGACGTCTTTCTTATCCAGGCGTCAGGTAACAGGCGTTGGAAGATTCATCAGCACCCGGTGAGTGATGAAGAGCTGATTCCGGATCTCGATCTCAAAATCCTCAGGAGCTTCGATACCCAGATGGAGTGGCTGCTGGAACCCGGTGACATACTCTACCTGCCGCCCAATGTCGCCCACTGGGGAGTTGCAGAGGGCGAGTGCATCACCTGGTCTGTTGGATTCCAGGGGCCTTCAGTTACCGGGCTAAGCACGCACTGGCTGGAAGAACGCATCTCTACTCTGCCGCCGCAGCGCTACAGCGATCCTGACCTCAAGGTGCAACAGCACAGTGGAGAAATCAGGGCAGAAGTGATTGCGCGCATCAGAGAGATGCTGCAGCAAGCGCTCTCATTTTCCGATGAAGAACTCACGGCATGGTTTGGCCGCTTCAGCAGCGAACCCAAGGAGAACCTCATACCTCCGCAGCTGGAAAGCAGCATCACGGAAGCGGCGCTGTTGCAGCAACTGCAACAAGACATGCAACTGAAGCGCCATCCCTACTCCAAAATCTATTTTACCCGCCTGCCGGATTCCCTGTTGCTGTTTGCCGGCGGTGAGAGCTTCCCTCTGTCAGCAGACGCACTTGATCTGGCCATACTTCTCAGCGAACAGTACGAGTACACGTATCAAGAGTTGCAGTCATGGCTGCAGAGTTCCCAATACCTGGCGCTGTTGACCGAGCTCGTTAACCGGGGAGACCTCATCATTAAAGAAGTTTGCAGTCGTCAGTAAGCAGTTTGCAGTAAAGAGATGTAAACAGAAACTGCCTGCTTCATATCTGTTGACTGCAATCTTCCTTTCTGGTTATGCTGACTACTGATTACTGCCAACTGATGGCTTTAACAAGTAGACGCTTTCAATCAACGAGGTCAACCCTTTGCTCCTGAAATGCGGCTCGGCATCCAGAATTTGCTCAGAGTAAATCTGGCTGATACTGAAGCACTGCCGGTAGAGAGACTCTACTTCTGAAGAACCCACGGCAAAAGGCGGGCCGCTCATCTGTTGCTGGTCATACTCCAGCGTAATCAGCAGCGTTGGCAGAGCAGGCGCAAACAACGCTGCTATCTTCTCCACATATTCCAGTCGCATTGTTTCAGGCAGAGCAATCAATGAGGCTCGATCATAGACCGATGCCACATCAACCAGCATCTGCGGGGTGAGATCGAAGAAATCACCAACCAGCAGCGTAATCCCGTCACACCGCCAACGCTCGAAATTTTCGATATGATCGATTTGCGGCTGTAATGCATTTTCTGCAAAAAAGCCCTTCACTGCCAGCCGGCTGATCTCGACACCAATCACCTCGTAACCCTGATCACGCAGCCATAACAGATCCAGGCTCTTGCCGCATAACGGCACAAAAACAGTGCTCCCGGCCGGGGCTGCCACCTGCGGCCAGCATTTTTCAAGCCACGGGTTGGTGTGTGACAGATGAAAACCGGTCTGCCCCGCCTTCCATCGTTCAATCCAGGATTCAGGTTTCATTAATACTCTTCCAATGCATTTTTTTGCTATTCTCTCATCTCTCAGGAAAAGATACACTCAACTCTAAGACATCATAGAGTATCTTTTTACGTAACTATTCAGCATCCTGTCAAATTGAGCTACTTAGTCGCTGCTAGCGGGTGTATCTATAGGAAACGTCGGAGGCACGGATGCCGAAGCGAGCCTACATGGAAGTATTACGGCATTTTCCGGTAGATATACCCGCTAGCAGCGACGATCTCGCACATACTGAATAGTTACCTTTTTTACAAACATAAACCACGGAACACACTGAACACGCGGAAATGAAAACAGAATAAATTCCGTGTAGTCCGTATGTTCCGTGGTAACAAAAGAGGCTTGACCATAACAAACAACATGATTGCTGACCCTCAATTTCTA
>JAQYVP010000243.1 GCA_030145485.1 Chromatiales bacterium | reverse complement strand
ATTAAAATACCAATCTCGCTTGTCTTTTTGTCCGTGGTTTTCGCCGCCACTTTGGTTACATAGTTCACTATGCGCCCGACGCGGCAACAAAAACCACAAACAAAAATCCTGCACTTCTTGGTACTTTAATTTCTGCCTCATCCCCAACCAATAGAAAGTTGGCATCAAGCCGATGGGATATACAACACTGCCTGTAACCTCCTTCGAGCAGAACTGCTCGCTTGTATGGTGTGATGCCACCATGGAAGCAGCCGTGATCGATCCCGGCGGTGATGAGCAGTTGATCATCGATGCTGTCTCCGAACATCGCCTGAATCTTGAAAAGGTGATTCTGACGCATGGTCACCTGGATCATGTCGGCGGAACTGCCGGGATTGCCGGACACTATGGAATTCCGGTCATCGGTCCGCATGAGGACGATGCTTTTTTGTTGGAGATGCTGGAGCAACAGGCACAGATGTTCGGCTTTTCCAAACCGCGCCACTTCACGCCGGATCAATGGCTGCAGCATGGAGATGAGATCTTAGTTGGCGAGCGAACGCTGCAGGTGCTGCACTGTCCCGGACATACCCCCGGACACATCGTTTTATATGATAAGCAGCACCAGCTGCTGTTTGCCGGTGATGTGCTGTTCCGCGGCGCCATAGGTCGCACCGATTTTCCGCGCGGTAACCATCAGCAGCTCATCGAGTCGATACAGCAGCGCCTGTGGCCGCTGCCGGATGACGTCACCGTGCTCCCCGGCCATGGCCCGCAAACCACCATCGGTATCGAACGCGCAAGCAATCCTTTTGTTCCCTGATCCAGTTGTAACGATTATCCGGGGTCTCATGGCAAAGCCAGAACTAAAATGAGTTGTCGTCAGCGATAAGTGAAACTTCCGCGTCCTGCTTACGCATTGCACTTTTCCATGCGGCGCAATGCGCACCACTTATTGTGCCCTCCTAGCTGTTTGATATTCATCAAATGCTGTCGTATTTCAATCGTGGTCAGCCGGTAAATGCTCCTGCGTAGCTGAGTTTGCTACTCGCTGTTGCCGGAAAAGGTATCGCTGGGGATAAAAAGCAGCGCCAGAAATGCGATAGCTGTGAAGATGCTTGAGATCCGATTGGATGTTTCCGGATCAGACCCAAAAGCAATATTAATAACTATAGTAACAACGATGGAGATGACGATTACTGCAAGCAGTGTCCACCAGCCGGGCAGCCCCATGTCACGAATGCGCTTGGCTTTGAGGTTCAGGTCGGCAAATAAGTAGAGAGCCATGACAATAGCAATAACGATCATTGCAGGAATTCCGAATTTCTCCCCCAGCATCGCCTGGGCATCCTGAAGATTACCGCCGACCAGGTTCTCGGCAATGCCCAGGCTGGCGGCCCCTCCCATCACCAGTGCAAACATGACGACTTGCAGCAGGATCAAATAGCCTATAAAGGGGAGGCGCAACAGACGCCCGCTTGTTACGTCACCAAAATATGTACTCAGCATCAAAATTTTCCTCTCGAATTTGTGTTGATGCGTAGTTTAACCTGTTCCGGCATCGGGGTGAGGGATCATGATGTAGCAATTCTCAATGTACCAATAAAGTCTCGATATTTTAAAAGACTTTTACCACGAAGCACACGAAGACCACGAAGAATCAACTGGTTACAAAAATACCTTCGTGCTCTTCGTGTCCTTCGTGGTGAGTATCTCTCTACATTGAGAATTGCTGATCATGATGAATCAAGATTGCTTTTTTGTATACCCGCTTAAAAATTTATCCAGCTGATTTGCAAATGACTGACGGTCACTCTGGCTCAGCGGCGGCGGGCCGCCTGTATCGACGCCGCTTGAGCGCAGCGTCTCCATGAAATCTCTCATCGTCAGGCGGGCTCTGATGTTGTCAGTCGTATAGAGTTCACCGCGCGGATTCAGAGCATGACCTCCCTTCTCTATGACCTCCGCCGCCAGGGGGATGTCGCCTGTAATAACGAGATCGCCGGTGTCGAGTCTTTTCACGATTTCATTGTCAGCAACATCGAACCCCGCTGCGACCTGAATCGATTGAATCAGGCGTGAGCGTGGTACTGGCACAGGCTGATTTGCGACAAGCGTCATCTGCACCCCGGTGCGCTCTGCCGCCCTGAACAATATCTCCTTGATCACCACCGGGCATGCGTCTGCGTCTACCCATATTTTCATTTCATATCACCCTTGATGAATGGTTATCTGAGGCCATCATTGATAAAGCTTCATGGCGACTCGTCACGGTAGATTCGCGGCGGAATCGGACGTCCGAACAGTATCGCAGTGTGTATCAGCAGGCGCTCGACCGTGCTCAGCCCGGAGCGCTCGGTGACGACCTTGCGTGCTATCTCCGGCTCATCGGTAATGATGCCGTCCACGCCCAGTGAGATCATGCGGGAGATGGAGACCGCATCATTCACTGTCCACACATACACATGCTTGCCGCCAGCATGGGTGCGGCGAATAAAACCGGAGGTCGCCATACTCATATTGACGGCTAGAAAATCCAGATCCAGATTGGCGAGGTTGCCGACTGCCTTGGTGGATAACAGTCCGATCCCCCATTCCGGTCGCAGTGCCCGGATTTTTTCAATGCCTTTGTACTGTAGTGACATGATGACGATGTCGTCGACCATACCGGCTTTTTCAACACTCTGCACAACCCGTTGCTCCAGCTGCTGGTCATGTCCGTAATATTTGAGTTCGATGATGACACGCACCTTGCCGCGCGCCATCTCCAGCACCTGCGTCAGTGTCGGCGCCCGTTCAGCTGAGAACCCGGGGTCGAACCAGCTGCCAATATCAATCTCCTGAATTTGTTTCAGTGAGCCATCCCGGACTTTCAAATCATTGCCGGAGAGCTTCATGAAATCGCTGTCATGGATCACCACAACTTCTCCGTCATTGCTCTCCTGGACATCGATCTCGATCATGTCGGCGCCATCCTCGATGGCCTGGCGTATGGAAGCTAGAGTATTCTCAGGGGCTTTGCCGGCGGCGCCCCGGTGAGCAATAACCAGCACATTATCCTGTGTCTGGATGCCATTGATGAGCCAGCTTCCCGCCACAGCGGCAGCCGTCACGGCGACAATCAGCAGCAGCGCAAGGCGGGGAGCGGTCATCCTCCATAGTTGCAGTGACTGCTTATCTGTGAGATCGCTTGTCGTTATCGCCCCATAGCGTTCAAAGAGTATCACTACAAGGGCGGCGAAACTCCCCGAGGTCAATATCGTGGCCGCCAGATTCGCGAGTGACCACAGCGCCACGACTCCACCCAGCACCATGACGAGCAATTTGATCGAATCGAAGAACAGTGGAGCCAGTAGTGAACCCAGCAGTTGTACACAGGCCATAATAATAGCGCCAAGCAGCAGCGTCGCCACGGCCCAGCCCAGCAATACGGTCACGACTCTGCGCTTGTGTCCCTCTACGAGGCTGTTGCTCTCGACAAAGGAGCGGGCAGGAGGGATATCAGTGAACAGCACCAGCGGAAGCGCCAGTGACCAGCCGGGGAGTTTGCGCACCAGCACTACCAGCATCG
>JAQYVP010000236.1 GCA_030145485.1 Chromatiales bacterium | reverse complement strand
AGACGATAGAGGTGTTTCATACCATTACTCGTAAAGATAGGGGAGTGAAAATCAATGCCGGATGATACTCGACAGCAGCAGCTGTTTCAACTATCTATAGCTCAAATGCTCATGGAGCCTCTGAATCAATCCATGGGGGGGGAAAGGACTATCCAGATGAGCATTGCACCCGATTGATAGACAACCCCCACCCCCTGGAAAACTTTGCAAAAATGCTTTGCTCAAGGCGCAAAGGTTGCTTACCTTACAGCTTTCGTGGCTTCTTTTTTGGCCATATCATCGTCATCACGGCGTTTTTCCAAAACACTCTTCTCTTCAATGCCGGCAGCACTCCTGGCCGTATCTTTGACCGCCTCGGCCGGAGAGCAACGAGGGGTTTAACTTGCTGAGCAAGCAGAACCATTGTAGCGAATCCATCGAGAGTGGGTTAAACTGGTCATTAGTGCTGTTGCACAGGGAGTATTGATCACAACATGGAGGTGATTATGGCCATCAGCGACTGGCCCGAAGAGGAACGTCCACGCGAGAAGCTGCTGCACAAGGGGGCAAAATCCCTCTCTGACGCGGAACTGCTCGCAATCTTTTTGCGCACCGGCATCAAGGGCTTCACCGCTGTCGATATGGCGCGCGACCTGCTGAATCGTTTCGGCAGCCTGCGCCAGCTGCTGGCTGCGGATCACCACAATTTCTGCCTGGCACCGGGGCTTGGCGACGCCAAGTACGCACAACTGCAGGCGGTACTGGAGATGAGCCGCCGCTACAGCAGTGAATCACTGCAACGCGGCATCGAGATCACCTCGCCGCAAGCGGCTCATGGCTACCTGCAGGCACAGCTCGGCAGCTATCCCAACGAGGTCTTCGGCGGCCTGTTCCTCGATACCCGCCACCGCATGATCTGCTTCGAGGAGCTCTTCTACGGCACTATCGATGGCGCCAGTGTGCATCCGCGTGAAGTGGTCAGAAAGGCAATACATTTCAATGCAGCTGCCGTTATTTT
Source organism: Chromatiales bacterium (assembly GCA_030145485.1). Lineage (GTDB taxonomy): Bacteria > Pseudomonadota > Gammaproteobacteria > Chromatiales > Chromatiaceae > Sva-25. Next base: position 4,188 of record JAQYVP010000236.1, on the reverse strand, counting down.
TGCGCACAACCACCCGTCTGGAGTAGCTGAACCCAGCCAGGCGGACATCCAGATCACCGGCAGACTGAAATCTGCACTGGCGCTGATCGATGTGCGGGTGCTGGACCACATCGTCGTAACCCTGGACGAATGTGTGTCGCTGGCGCAGCGTGGACATCTGTGATTGGATCAAGGCTGTCATTGCGAGCGCAGCGAGGAATTATTAGTCGTGATTTAATAATAACCTCCCGATCCTGTTCGCCCTTCATTTTCTGTTTACAGTTTGTCATCTCAACGAAGGAGAGATCTTAACAACTTCTCAATAACTCCGTACATGTGAGCAAAATGCAATCGCATTTCAATCGTGGTCAGAAGACCACTCCCACACCTGACGTCACATGCCCGTAATCCTCTCTCTGCGTCGAATGACCGCTTTCTCCAGTTCAACGAGAAACAAAACCGAGGATGCAACCAGGATAATGCGCACCCATGTCACGAAATCGATGCCCACCGTACCAAACAAGGCCTGCATTGGACCCAGGTAGGTAAAGCTGCCCTGAAAGAGGATCAATACTGCAACTGCAATCAGCGCATAACGATTACCCAGCAAGCCATTGAGATTGAATACACTCGCCTTGATATATCTGGAATTGAACAGATAAAAAATCTCGAACATAACCAGCGTATTCACCGCAACGGTGCGCGCCAGTTCAATACCGGCGCCATGTTCGCGCTCCCATAGAAACAGGCCGAATGTGCCCGTTACCAGTATCAGTGACACAAAAGCAATCCGCCAGATAAACATACCTGTAAGCAGCGGTTCACGGGAATCACGAGGTGGGCGCTGCATGATATTGTGCTCCGCCGGCTCAAACGCCAGCGCCAGCGCCAGGGTCACGGCGGTAATCATGTTGACCCAGAGAATCTGTACAGGAGTAATCGGCAGCATACGGCCAAGCAAAATAGCGGCAATGATGGTCAGCGCTTCACCTCCGTTGGTCGGTAAAATAAACAGAATAGCCTTCTTGAGGTTGTCATAGACTGTGCGCCCCTCCTCCACAGCGTGGGCGATCGAGGCAAAATTATCATTGGCCAACACCATCTCCGCAGCTTCCTTGGCAACCTCGGTGCCGTTTTGACCCATAGCGGTACCGACATCGGCACTTTTCAATGCAGGTGCAACAAACACTCCAACACCGGACATGGCCACCACCTGACCATAGGCCTGCATCGCTTTGACCAGCCGCAGTTTATGTTCGGGACTGGAGCGAGCGAAGATATCGACTTCGGTAACGACTGTGCGCAACGCCTCCTCATCCAGACTGTCTATATCCTGACCTGTGCGTATATTTTCACCATCACCGATACGCATTTGTGCGCCAATCGCAGCTGCTGTCACGGCATGATCACCTGTGATCATTTTCACTGCTATGCCTGCGGACTGGCAGCGGCGCACTGCCTGGATGGCATCTTCACGCGGCGGGTCAATCATGCCGACTATACCCAACAGGGTCAGACCTGATTCGAAATCTGCTGACATCAGTTCACGCTGATCATCGCCAGCGGGTTGCAAGGCGATGGCCAGTACACGCAGGCCGCGACGCGCCATAACATCTGTCTGCTGTCGCCAATATTCGGATTCAATCGGGATATCGTCATCACGGCTTCTCTGCAGCGTACACATCTCCAGCAGCCGTTCCGGCGCACCCTTGATGTAGACAATGCCATGCCCATTGTGATCGTGGTGCAGTGTCGCCATAAACCGGTTTTCGGATTCAAACGGTATAACATCACTGCGAGGCCATGCCTTCTGTTCAGCCGGGAGATCAAATCCCGCCTTGATGCCCAGGGTCAGCAAGGCGCCTTCGGTTGGATCCCCCTGCAGCAGCCATTCACCATCGCGCTCATCTAATACAGCGTCATTGCACAATAAAGATGCGCGCGTCAGTTCCAAAAGGACGGGGTAATCTTGCAGCACGATATCGCTGTCACCGAGCAGGAACCCTCCATGAGGATCATATCCTGTGCCGCTCACAGCAAACAATCCGGTGGCGGTTGCAACGGATTGTATCGTCATCTCGTTGCAGGTCAGGGTGCCGGTTTTATCGGAACAGATGACAGTCACCGAGCCCAGAGTTTCCACTGCCGGCAGACGCCGGATAATGGCATGACGTCGCGCCATGCGTTGCACACCGATGGCCAGTGTAATGGTCATAATGGCGGGTAGACCTTCCGGAATGGCAGCCACAGCCAGACCCACTGCCGCAAGGAACATCTCGGCAGCCGGATAATCCCTGAACATGATGCCGAACACGCAAGTTGCCACGGCAATCGCAATAATCGCGGCGGTGAGCCAGCGGGCAAATTGCCCCATCTGACGCAGCAGCGGCGTGGTCAAAGTATTCACCTGCGCGAGCATGGTGCTGATGCGGCCGATCTCTGTGCTGGCGCCAGTGGCAACCACCACACCACTACCCTGCCCATAGGTAACGAGTGTGCCTGAATATGCCATGCAGCGACGGTCACCCAGCGCAGTATCAGCTTTTACAGGCTCGACATCCTTATTCACAGCAACAGATTCACCGGTAAGAATCGACTCCTGGATCTGCAGGTTCCTGATGTGGAACAGACGCAGATCGGCAGGAATTTTGTCACCTGACTGCAACAACACCACATCGCCGGGAACCAGTTCCTCAGCCGGGATGGTAAAGCGCTGTGCGTTGCGTATCACCACGGCATGCGGAGACAGCATCCTGCGAATTGCCCTCAAGGCATTCTCCGCCTTGCCCTCCTGCACGAAACCAATAACAGCATTAACAACGACCACAGCCAGTATCACGCCCGCATCCACCCAGTGCCCCAGCATGGCGGTGACGCCGCTTGCGACGAGCAAAACATAGATCAGCAGATTATGAAATTGAATAAAGAAACGCACCAGCGGGCTGCGAGTATTGGCTTCAGGCAGGCGATTCGGTCCATATTCGCCAACACGGAGATTGACTTTGTCCTGGGTAAGGCCATCCTCACCTGCATCCAGAAGCGCAAACACCTGTGTATTTTTCAGCGTGTGCCAATGACTGGAGTCATCTGCAGGCTTGAGAGGTTGACGGATTGCGTCTTTAACAGCCGCGAGTTTCCGCCGGGTGAGATAGGCGCCAAGCGAACCCAATACAACGAGCATGAAAATAACAATCAGCCATTCGATAACTGCAAGGTCGAAACTCCAGACCAGATCTTCACTCACTTGAATTATCCTCACTCAGAATAACCGGTACTGCATCTATCTGACTGTTTATTATGTTAATTATGGGTTGCAACTGGCCTTATACTAAGCATCCACTAAGCATATGAGCAGATAACAGCCTTTATTTTTTAACATCAAACTGATCTCGATCAAGTATTCTACAAAGCTACACATGGACAAATCCATATGACAATCGAAGAAGCACGGCGCAATGAAAGTCTTTGAAATCGATCAGTACACCAGTTTATTGCTATTGCAGAAGATTCCAGGCTTTCAAATGCGACACACGCGTCGTATTTGGTTTATAAGTAGAGGAGAAAACGCTCACGGCGCATCAAGCTCATACATAATCGCAGGGCTATGATCTTCACAATGGAGCCCCTCCATATTAAAGTCCACCCACTCCCTTGCTTCATCGACACTCATCTGATCGCGCTCCACGAGCTTTATGAGAATTTTGACATACGAATACACGAATTTTTCAGCATCATCCGTGATCGTACCAATAATGCACTCGTCAAAGTCATCAAATTTCACCAGGCCGTCATATCGCTCTTCATCTATCATTCACATATCCGTTTCAAATGCGCGCCCCGGCGCGCATTTGGTTTATAAGTCTGGAGGCAAGCAGTCTTCCAGTTTCGCTTTGGTCTGCTTGCCGAGCTCGTGTGTGATTGCGAATATTCTCCCGCGCACCCTGAAATGGAGAGAGTCGATATTTCAAACTGGGGAAGCAATGTCGCCCACGGGGGCATTGCTGCTTTTATGCTGGTGTGTGTCTTAAGACAATTTGTAATACGCGTTTAACATTGCCTGCCTGTCATCGTACTCCGGTGCGAATGGTGTGAGTCACCCAGGTACGCTCATGCCGGGTTGGTGCTGCTCATGCTGTGTCTGCTGTATGGTGGTGGGCGCCTGGGTAGGTGCGTCCGGTAGCTGCTGTGTATGGATAGGCGTGGTATGTG
>JAQYVP010000235.1 GCA_030145485.1 Chromatiales bacterium | reverse complement strand
GCGAATGGCGCCGGCCTGGCCGCTGGAGCCGCCGCCACTGACGGTGGCCCTGATATCGACCTTGTCCAGCATTTCGGTCACTTCGAGCGCCTGGCGAATCACCATACGCGAGGTTTCACGGCCAAAGAAGTCGTCCAGGGTACGGTTGTTGACGCTGATTTCACCGTTGCCGGATGTCAGGAATACACGCGCTGCGGAGGTTTTGCGGCGTCCGGTTCCATAATTATGTGTTTGTGCCATTATTAGTAATCCTGAATTAGATATCGAGCGCTTGCGGCTGCTGTGACTGCTGCTGATGCTGCGGGCCTGCATAGACGCGAAGTTTCTTGAACATGGCGCGGCCCAGCTTGTTGCGTGGCATCATGCCCTTTACTGCATGCTCGATGACACGCTCAGGGGCTTTCTGCAGCTGCTTTTCAAGCGTAATCGACTTGAGGTTGCCGATATAGCCTGTGTGGCTGTAATAGATCTTCTGCTTCAGTTTGTTGCCGGTAACATGAATTTTCTCGGCATTCACGACGACAATATAGTCACCGGTATCGACATGAGGCGTATATTCCGGCTTGTGCTTGCCGCGCAGGCGGCGTGCAATTTCAGTCGCGAGGCGACCCAGTGTTTTACCATCGGCATCGACGAGAAACCATTCACGGCGCACGTCTGCGGGTTTTGTACTTACGGTTGTCATCCGTCCAGATCCTTAAATAATTTAATAAAAAATATAATCTTGATTAATAAAATATCTTGAAAAAATATGTTGTTGTAATGGCATGCTGCATCTATGCCACAAACAATTTGTTCGCATTTTTGCTACGAAAGGAGGCGGACTATACCGGATAACAGGCACAATTACAATACTCTTTTGACCACTGCGCAGAGTGTGCGATAATCCGCAACCTGATGCCTATCACAATGCCTCTTACACTACTAGCGAGACCAAGTCTAAGACTGACAAGGCGTGATAGAGATCATTCTCTCTCGCAAAGACGCAAAGCTCGCCAAGAAAAACCTTAGCGTTCTTGGCGAGAGATTCTTTTAAAACTTGATTCATTTATAAAGGTGTCGGCCGCTCAAGGATTTCATGCCGCCTGACACCTCCTACTATGAACTACTCATGAAACTGATTTATGAAACTGATCGCCCAGCTTGTTAACTTTTTGCTTGCAACACTCATAACAGGGCTGCTGCTTGTCGCAGTTGCAGTGCTGCTGGCGTGGCACTTTCTCGACGCACAACTCCCGCCCACCGATGTGCTGCGCGATATCCAGCTGCAGGTGCCGCTCAGAATATACAGTAGCGAGGGAGACCTGATTGCCGAATACGGCGAAAAACGCCGTGAACCGGTTGAACTCGAAGCAGTACCCGAGACCATGCTGCAAGCCATCCTCGCTGTCGAGGACTCCAACTTCTACACCCACCCGGGGGTTGATTACCGCGGCATCGTACGCGCCGTTGTCAGCTTGGCGCAAACCGGGCAGCGCCAGCAGGGCGGCAGCACCATCACCATGCAGCTGGCGAGAAATTTCTTCCTCAGCCCGGAGAAGAGCTACATTCGCAAGGTGCGCGAAATCATGCTCGCCATGCATATCGAGGAGAACTACAGTAAAAAGGAGATTTTCACGCTCTACCTGAACAAAATCTATTTTGGTAAACGCGCCTATGGCGTCAAGGCCGCCGCCCATGCCTACTACGGCAAGGAACTCGACCAGCTGATGCTGGCAGAAACAGCGATGATCGCCGGACTGCCGAAAGCGCCGTCGAGCAACAATCCGCTCACCAATCCCAGGGCGGCTATCAGCAGGCGCAACCACGTTCTGCAGCGCATGCACCTGCTGGAATATATCAATGATGCCGAACTGGATATCGCTGTCAACTCCCCGCTCACCGCAAAGCGCTTTGCACCCAGGGCGGAACTCGAGGCCGCTTACGTCGGAGAGATGGTGCGCGCAGAGATGCTTCAGCGCTATGGCGAGAGCGCCTATACAGGCGGCTATCACGTCTACACCACCATCAACCCTTCATTGCAACGCCTTGCCAACCACGCGCTGCGCAGTGCGCTCGATACCTACGACAAACGCCATGGCTACCGCGGGGTCGAGAAGAAGGTGAAACCGGAGATATGGAGCGATGCCACCAAACGCCGGCAATTTCTACGTCAAACCGGCAGCGTCGCCGGACTGCGGCCGGCGATCGTACTCGGCTTTCCCGAAAAAAACAGCATGGAGGTCGCCCTGGCAGACGGCTCCAGCACAATAATCGGCTGGAACGGACTCAAATGGGCCGGAAAATACCGCGGTCCGGACTCAATGAACCGCAGACCGCGCAAGGCCAGTGAAATCGTCGAACCAGGTGATCTGGTGCGTCTGCTAACAGTGAAAACCGACGATGGATCCTACCTGCGCCTGGCGCAGATTCCCGATGCACAGGGGGCCCTGGTTTCGGTCGATCCCAACAGCGGCGCCGTATTCGCACTGACAGGCGGATACGAGTATTACAACAGCAAGTTCAACCGCGCCACCCAGGCGAAACGCCAGCCCGGATCGGGCTTCAAGCCCTTCATCTACTCCGCAGCGCTTGCAGCTGGCTACCAGCCATCCAGCATCATCCAGGATGCGCCTATTTCGATCCGCGACGACAACCTGCCGGGGGGATACTGGCGGCCATCCAATTACAATCACAAATACAGCGGCCCCACACCATTGCGCAAAGGGCTGGCATTCTCCAAAAACCTGGTCTCGATTCGCCTGCTGCGCAGTATCGGCACGGATTACGCCCGCGAACACATCCACAACTTTGGCTTCGACACGGACAAGCTGCCGAAGGGGCTGACGCTGGCGCTGGGTAGCGGTGAAGTCACCCCCTACGAAATGGCCGGCGCCTACAGCGCCTTCGCCAACGGCGGCTTTCGCGTCACACCGCATGTGATCGAGCATATCGAACAAAGCCGCCAGGGGGTGGTGTTTCGCGCTCAAAGTGAAATACAGATTGCCATTACTGCCGAAAATCGCTTCCTCATGTACTCCATGATGAAAGATGTCATCCGCATCGGCACTGGCAGAAAAGCAAAATCACTGAATCGCGCCGACATTGCCGGCAAGACAGGAACCACCAACGACTACCGGGACGCCTGGTTCAATGGCTACAACGAATCCGTCGTGACCATCGTCTATGTCGGCAAGGACAACCACCTCAGCCTGGGCAAAAAGGAGACCGGCGGACGCGTTGCACTACCTGCGTGGATCACCTACATGCGTGGAGCGCTGGAGGGTATGCCGGAAACCGAACCCGAACTTCCACCCGGCATCGAGGTCTCAGGAAAATACACGGCCGGTGGCGAAACCCGGGATGAATATGAAGATGTCACGGTGGAGAAGATCTATGCACCGGTGGTGGAGCGAACGTTTCATGGCATCAGCGAAAAACCCAAGGCCGTCGATGATCTGTTTTGATCCGGGGTGGAGTTTTTTCAAAAACCTTAACCACGGAACTCACTGAATACACGGAAAAAACGTAACTTCTCAATATTCCCATGCGCTTAGTTGGGTTTGTGCAGGGTCAGAACCAGCCTTTCAGGGACGCGTGAATACATCCCTGTAAGCTCTGATAAAACATCCCTGTTTTCGACCCCATGGATGGCGGAAGTGCCGAAAACGCAGGAGCATTTATTCGGCGGAAGCCCTGAAAAGCAAGTCCCAACCCTGCTTCTCTGCACGGAGTTATTGAGAAATTACAAAAAAACAAAATAATTCCGTGTTGTCCGTGTGTTCCGTGGTTAATAACAAAGCCGTAGAAGGCAGGGCAAAGCAATGAACCCCCAGGAGACACGCCATTTTATCGCGGCAGAAGCCGCCAAACTACTTGCTGAACAGCAGACCCTGGATTATGCGTGGGCGCGGCACAAGGCGGCGCAGTCAGGCGGAGTGCGTGGTGAGCGCAACCTGCCCGATTTCGCACTCATCGAAGCGTCACTGACGAGTTATCTGGAACTGTTTCATCCCCAGCGCAACGATCTGCAGCAGCTGCAAACAAAGACACTCAAGCTGATGGAGCTGTTGTCAGCGTTCCAGCCGCATCTCTGCGGCCCGTTGTCGCGTGGAATCGCAGTTCGCTTTGCCACCGTCTCACTCTATCTCTATACCGATTCAGCCAAGGATGTGCTATTCCGCCTGATGGATCTCAATGCAAATTTTGAAAGCCTGGATGTCAAACTGAATTTTCAACGCGGCGCAGAGGAGAACCGCCCCGCTTTCCGCATCGATTTTGACGACACCGAGTACGTACTGATGGTGCTGCAACCCGGTGATCAGCGTCATCCGCCGACAGACCCGGTAACAGGGAAAGCGGAGCGTGGGGTGGATGTGGAAGCGTTGCAGAAGATGATTGAACAAAAAGGGAATTAACAAATAGGATAATGCCCTTTTCTTCTTCAGCGCTGATCCATCGGCACATAATCACGTTTGACGGCGCCGTCATAGACCTGACGGGGGCGGCCGATGCGCTTTACAGGATCACTCATCATCTCCATCCAGTGCGACACCCAGCCAGCCGTCCTGGCGACGGCGAACATCACCGTCAACATATTGCGCGGGATACCCAGTGCATGGTAGATCATACCTGAGTAGAAATCGACGTTAGGATAGAGCTTGCGCTCGACGAAGTATTCATCCTTGAGCGCTATCTCTTCAAGCTCAAGGGCCAGATCGAACATGCGCCTGTCCTTGCCCTGGTAAGTCTCCAGCACTTCGTGGGCAACCTTGCGGATAATCTTGGCGCGAGGATCATAATTCTTGTAGACCCTGTGGCCGAAGCCCATGAGACGATACGGGTCATCCTTATCCTTGGCGCGAGCGATGAATGCGGGGATATTTTCACGACTGCCGATCTCATCGAGCTGAGACAGCACAGCCTCATTAGCTCCACCATGCGCCGGCCCCCACAGGGAGGTGACTCCTGCTGCGATACATGCGTAGGGATTAGCTCCGGAACTTGCCGCCAGCCGCACAGTCGAGGTGCTTGCATTCTGCTCATGGTCCGCGTGCAGGATAAAAAGAATATTCAGTGCGCGTACAGCCACCGGATCACTCTCATATGGGCCGCAGGGTGTAGCGAACATCATGTGCAGCAGATTATCACAGTAGTGCAAGTGATTCTGCGGATACATGAAAGGCTCGCCGATGCTGCGCTTGTAGGCAGCCGCTGCAATCGTAGCAACCTTGGCTATCATGCGCTTGGCCGCTTCAGCACGGTGTTCGGGATTCTCGATATCAAGGGTGTCGTGGTAGAAGGCGGACAGCGACGCCACCACCCCCGCCATCATCGCCATCGGATGCGAGTCGTAGCGAAAACCCTGGAAGAACTTGGTCAGCGACTCATTGACCATCATGTGCTCATGAATCATTGATTGAAATTCAATCAGTTTTCCGGCGTCGGGCAATTCACCACAAATCAGTAGATGCGCGACCTCCATGAAGGTGCAATGCTCCGCCAGCTGCTCGATAGGATAGCCGCGATAACGCAGAATTCCCGCTTCACCATCGATATAGGTGATTGCACTGTGGCAGCTTGCGGTGGCGACGAAACCCGGGTCATAGGTAAACAGCCCCGTCTCGCGATAAAGAGAGGAGATATCGATCGCACCGGGCCCCTCGGTTCCGCTCTGGATGGGCAACTCGATGGATTTTCCGCTTGTATTATCTGTCAGGGTCACGGTGTCAGACATGACTCAGCCCTCGCAATGAAAAAGAGTTCCATTCTACCTGATTTACAAATCATCTTCAGTTTGTCCATCTCGCCATCTCGCCTCTGGCAATTCTCAAGACGCCAATAGAGCGTCAACATCTTAAAAGACTTTTACCACGAAGCACACGAAGACCACGAAGAATCAACTGTACCCAAAATACCTTCGTGCTCTTCGTGACCTTCGTGGTGAGTATCCCTCACATTTAGAACTGCTGTTTCGTCTCAGCCATCGAGCCGTTCGATATCCGCTCTTACTGCTGCCGACGAATCGCGAAACAGCTGCTGCTCGGATGCATTCAGCGGTATTTCGATAATCTTCTCGATGCCGTCGCTGGAGAGCACGCAGGGCACTCCCATCGCAAGACCTGCTTCACCATATTCACCCTCGAGAATAGTGACAGTCGGCAGAATACGCCTGCGGTTGTGACTGATGGCATCCACCATGATGGCCACAGATGCGCCCGGGGCATCATAGGCGCTGGAGTTCTTGCGCAGCGCCAGGATCTCGGCTCCACCTGAGCGGGTTCTATCGATAATCTTCTGCATACTGTCATCATCGATGAAATGCGACACAGGAATGCCATTGATGGTGCAAAAACGGGGCAGAGGCACCATAGTATCGCCATGCCCTCCGAGTACGATGGTGGTGATATCCAGTGCAGAGAAGCCCGTCTGCATAGCGATGAACGCCGCCATGCGCGAGGAGTCCAGCACACCCGCCTGGCCAAGAATACGCGAGCGTTCCCAGCCGGTGCGTTTCCATGCATGGTAGGTCAGAATATCCACCGGGTTGCTCACCAGCAGCAGCATGCTGTGGGGCGCATAGCGCAGCACATCATCCAGAATAGCATCAAGAATGGCGATATTGGTGTGCAGCACATCCGAACGGGACATGCCCGGCTTACGCGGCACACCCGCAGTGATTACCACCAGTTCGGAGTCCTGCATGGCGGCGGGATCATTACTGCCGGTGACGATGGTGTCAAAATCAAAAAAAGGCGCTGTCTGATAAATATCCAGCGCCACTCCCTGGGGCGCATCCTCACGGATATCGATAAGGACGACTTCACTGCACAACTCCTGCTCGGCCAGAATCTGCGCACTGGTCTCTCCTACACGGCCAGCGCCGATGATGGTTATTTTTTTCATTCTGTTCTCCTCTCTTCAGCTAGCGAGACCAGGTCTCAGACTGACAAGACATGAAAGTGATCATTACCTCTCGAGCAATTCCGGGGACAGTATACTTATTTCCCCCATCACTCCGGATGAAATATAAAAGCCCGTGAAATAAGTATACTGTCCCCGGAATTACCATGGATTCCGGCTAAAAGACTGCCGGAATGACGAGGCTTTTCGAGGGTATCTGTTGATAGATACTTATGCACTCTTGTACTAGTTGTTGTTTTAGTATAGATGAGAATCGCTGAGGTTTTCTTACAGGCAGCCAACCAGCTGGAACTCCACCTTGCGATCACGGGAAAACTCCACACCGACCTTTGCGCAAACATCCGCCTGCACGCGTAATTTGACGGTGTCGGGATCAATAATCGTCAACTGCATATCTGTCCCCTGAAGATACCGGGTTCCCACTTCGCTGGTCTGTGGACGATGCGCCCCATGGCGTACTGGCCAGTAGAGAATATAGTCCCGGTTAATGTTGAGCCTGTGCGGAACAGTTTTCATACTCAGGTCGATCAACTCTCCACCCGGATCACGGGTGGTGAAAGACCACTCGAGATGACGTCGCTCACCATCCAGCTTCATCTCGGCAACCACCTTGTAGTGACTTTTCCACTGCAGTCTCGCCACTGGAAAGAGTGCGAACTGATGCTCGCTAAATTGGCCATTGGGATCGCTGGCACTGGTCATCGGTGGCAGGATATCAACGCTGACCCACTCATTCCCAATCTTTTGATACAACATAAAACTCACCAGCGAAGCTTTTTTCCACACTGCCGGATTGACCTGGATCGAAAGCGGATAGCCCGACACAGAGAAGTCAGGCAGTGGGTCCGGCTCCTCCTCGAAGAATGCAGGAGGGATATCCACGGCTCCATCCGCTGGCCATAAAACCACTTCGGGATTGAGCGACTGCCTCTCGATCAACTGCTGCCGAAGGAATTCAGGGCGTAGCTTGCGCGGACTGTTCAAGCAAAATAGCTGGTAACTCGCCGACTCCTTGTAGAGGGCTGCTTCCGGCGCCTGTGCACACTCATCCCTGTACCAGGTTTCACTCACCCTGGTATTGCTGTCACAAATGGTGTAATAGCGTCCGCTTTGGCGATAACGTGCTGCAGCGGGAGGGCTGGCGCAGAGTTGATCAAACCACCCCTTGCGCACCTTGCGCTGGCCATCACAAAGATTGTAATAACGTCCCGGTCCCTGCTGCAGCGCAGACACAGGAGGTTGCCGGCAGAACTCCCTCATATAACCTGCATCGAGACGCGCGACGTTCGAGCAGGTCTCATGCCATGGCTCCTGGTAGAGCGCACGGGGTGGAATCCGGCGGCACAAATTGGCATGAAAACTGCTCTTGACGAGTTTGTCGAGGCAATAGACAGGCGGGGTAAACAGCGCTTCACTGCCTGCCTGGGTGCAGACTTTCCGCAAGTCTGAACGCCCGAGTTTAAACACCTGCACTCCATCCAGTGCGCCAATGCCTATTTCATCCACCGCGAGATTCAAGAAGGTAAAGCGGTGATAGATCGCACTCATGAGTCCATCGATGGCGGTATGCATCTGCCGGTCAGCATACCCCTGGCTGACATTTTCCAGGACTTCACCATGAGGATAGCCGCTATGCTGCACGCGCTGCGCTACCTTTTTACCGGTAAAGAAGCTGCTCCCGGGTTCTTCAGTATGCGCCGAATGAAGTGGCTGCTGCGCATCATTCCAGGAGGTATTCGCCAGATAAGCGGCATGATTTTGCGCCGCGATGGTCAATGCCGGTTGCAGCTGCAGTGTCGTCATTCCGGCCCGGGCGCGCAGCTGGTTAAGATAAGCCAGCCCCCCGTCAGAACTCCAGCCAGGCTGCGCCCATACGAGCAGCAGTAACAAGATACTTTGCCTGCAGAGTCGTAGGGGAGCGTATTTACTCTTTATCTCTCGCAAAGCCGCAAAGACGCAAAGGGTTTTTCTTGGCGAGCTTTGCGTCTTGGCGAGAGTCATTATTGAAATTTGATTCATTGGTAAAGCTGCTGATCGATCAAGACTTATTTCACGAAGCTTCATTTGTCATCCGAAGTGGCGGAAGAAATAAGTATACTGTCCCCATAAAACCTATTTCTCTGCACGCAGTGCGGAGAGCTCCCGAAACAGCGCCCGCGAGGATTTAGGCGGCTTGTTCAACTGCCGTTCCCTGTTGGCGTTGCGCACCAGTTGGCGCAGATGCTGACGATCAGCATGTTGAAAACGTCTCACCAGCTCATCCAGCAGGGCCTCATCTCCGGCCAGCAACGCCTCGCGCCAGGCTTCGACCTCATGCAGAGCCTCGACCTGCTGCTGCTGCGGACGCTGAAAATCATTCAGTGCCTGCTGTATTGCTTGCGCATCCACCTCGCGCATCAAAGCTGCGATATATTGCAATTGACGTTTGAGAGCTCCCCGCTTGAAACGCCTGGCATCCATGATTGCTGTATGCAGCTGCTGCGTCAACTCCAGCGTGCGCAGCCGTGATGCTGGCAATGCCACCAGCTGCTTGCCTAAATCATGCAGGAGATGCAGTTCACGCTTGACTTGTGACTTGCTTTTGACTTCGGCTGTATGCGTCTCTTTTTCCATTTATAAATATAGAAATATAGTGGATAGTATACCTAGTGAGACCAAGTCTCAAACTGACAAGTCATGAAAGTGATCATTATCTCTCGCCAAGGCGCAAAGCTACCGCGTCCTGCTTACGCCCCTGACCTATATCCATGTAGGCCAAGACCGCAAAGGTTTTTCTTGGCGAGCTTAGCGTCTTTGCGAGAATCGCTTTTGAAGTTTGACTCATTCGTAAAGATGTTAGCCACTCAAGGATTACTAGCTGTCCATGAATAAGTATACTGCCCCCCGGAACCAGGAGCCTGTCCGAGAATAGAATGCCTACTGCGGAAACGCCTTTTTGGCCAAATTCCCGTCCATTATCGTTAAAAAGCGCTGCTATTCGCCTCAAATGCACGAAAAATCTGACTCAAAATGGCATCCCCTCGCTACGGCCCCTATTCTCGGACAGGCTCCTAGGCTCGCGAGATAAAACTGCCGGTGGCGGTGTTGACCTTGACCCGCTCACCGCTTTCGAGGTATTCGGGAACCTGGATCTCGAGTCCTGTCATCAGTGTTGCCGGTTTGGTTCTACCTGTTGCAGTAGCGCCCTTTACGCCGGGTGTGGTATCCACAATCTCCAGGGCGACTGACTGCGGCAGCTCGACAGCAAGAATCTCACCATCAACCAGCAACGCCACAATCCCCTCCATGCCCTCGAACAGATACTCAATCTGCCCCTTGAGATCTTCACTGTTGAGTCCATATTGGGAGTAATCATCAAGATTCATGAACATCAGGATATCGCCATCCCGATAGGAGTATTGAACCTGCACACGCGAGCAGTCGCTTTCCTTGAGGTAGTCATCACCCTTCAGCGACTGCTCCAGCTTGCTTCCTCTCTTGAGATTTTTAAAACGAATTTTGTAGAGTGTTGCTGCGCCGCGCGAAGATGGGCTTTTGCTCTCCACCCGCCTGACGGCATGGGGCGCTTCATTGATCTCGACGATATCCCCCTTTTTTAAATCACACGCCTTTGGCAAGTCTCTCTCCCGGTATTGGTGCGGCTTCGATAGAGAGTATTATAGCAGTGAGCGGGGAGCTCCATACGCTGCAATGCGCTGTCGCTTATTGACGCCCTGCGGGTTGGTGCAATTGCTATTGCCGGCAGCAGGGGATGCTGCCGGCGCGGTGATCGCGTGCGCCATCACCAAAACTGACAAGACGTCTATTTCTTACTCAGCATCTCGTCAATCTTCTTCTCACTCGCAAGCCAGTCAGCATATTCATGACCCGGCGCAAAGTGACGCTTCTTGGCACAGTAATAGGCCATCTTCTCGATCATCTCATAACGCATCTGCGGGTCGATTGCAGCGGCTTTCTTTTTAACAGGGGTCTTGGAGACTGCTTTTTTGGGCGCGGCTTTTTTAGGGGCTGCCTTTTTGGGGACTGCCTTTTTAGCAACACTCTTCTTTGCTACGACCTTCTTTGCTACGACCTTTTTTGCGACAGTTTTTTTACTGGCGACGACCTTCTTCTTGGCTACTGCTTTTTTGGTAACCGCCTTCTTTTTTGCAACTGCTTTGACTTGTGGTTTTTTGCTCACTGTTTCTCTCTCTGAATGGTATTGATAACTGCCACGCATTCTATACGAAAATTATCAATACCCCGAAATAATATTTGATTTATTCGTAACATTTCTATAACTCCGGGCATGTGAACAAAAAGGCTATCGCATTTCGATCGTGGTCAGAAGACCACTCCCACACCTGACATCACTTAGACTCCATGTATTAATTTGCTGCGTAATTAAGGTGGATTAATACATATCAGGAGTTATTCGTTATTACTCACCGGCAATCATCATCGATTCGATCAGCCATGATCCGGTGCGGGTGCTACCGGGGTAGTCATCATCGTTGCCCACTGCCTGCAGCTGCTGGAACATGGTTTTGAGGTTCCCTGCTATCGTGATCTCCTCCACCGGATACTGGATTGCACCATTCTCCACCCAGAATCCGCTGGCCCCGCGAGAGTAATCGCCGGTAATCGAATTGACTCCCTGCCCCATCAGTTCTGTGACCACCAGGCCGGTATGCATCGTCTTCAGCAATGCATCAAAATCCAGCTCACCCATCTGAATCGACAGGTTGCGCACGCCACCGGCATTACCAGTCGTCTGCAAATCAAGTTTGCGCGCCGAGTAACTGCTCAGCACATAGCCTTTCAGGATGCCGTCCGACACCAGTTTGCGACGACTGGTGGCAACTCCCTCCGCATCAAAAGCCGCACTGGCCAATCCCTGCATGACAAACGGGTTCTCCTCGATGTTGACCCAATCGGGAAAAATCCGGGTATCCAGTGCATCCAGCAGAAAGGTTGCGCGACGATAGAGCGCTGAACCACTGATGGCATGGATGAGGCTGCCGAGCAGCCCGGCGGCGATCTCGGCGCGAAACAACACCGGTGCCTGACGGGTCTTTAACTTGCGGCCGTTGAGACGTGCAATAGCGCGCTGCGCGGCTCGCTCGCCAATATCCGCCGCCGCATCCAGCGCTGTCGCGGAACGCGCGGTGGTATACCAATAATCTCTCTGCATCGATTCATCCTGCTGTGCGATGACGCTGCAGCTGAGAGAGTGACGGCTGCTCGGGTAACCATGCACAAATCCGTGCGTGTTGCCGTAAACACCGACAGCCCCCCCGGTATTCAGTGTAGCCCCTTCGGAATTTGTGATGCGCGGGTCATAATCACGTGCTGCGGCTTCGCATTCCAGCGCCATTTCCAGTGCCCCTTCAATATCGATATCCCAGGGATGATAGAGCTCCAGGTCGGGAAATTCAGTCGCCATCAACTCAGCCTCAGCGAGCCCCGTAAATGGATCCTCTGCGGTCTGTTTTGCAATTGAACAGGCAGCGCTCACTGCTTCATAAATCGCTGCAGCAGACAACTCGGCAGTAGACGCAGTTCCCTTATGCTGCCCCATATAGACGCTGATGCTGAGGCTGTTGTCCCGCGTATGCTCGATGGTTTCCGGCTCTCCCAGGCGCACTGTTGCCGACAACCCCATGTCACTGTGGGCCGCGACTTCCGCTGATGATGCGCCCTGGCGACCGGCCTCTGCGAGCACATCTTCGACCAGTTGCTGCAGTTGGGCATATTTTGCCTTGTGATCAAACGCTCTCATACCGTGCCGCCAATTGTCAGTTCATCTACCTTCAGGGTTGGCTGACCGACGCCAACCGGCACGCTTTGCCCCTCCTTGCCGCATACGCCGATGCCTGCATCCAGCTCAAGATCATTGCCGACCATGCTGACAAGATTCAATACCTGCGGGCCATTGCCGATCAGGGTGGCGCCCTTGACAGGCTCGGTGACTTTACCGTTCTCGATCAAATAGGCCTCACTGGCTGAAAACACAAATTTACCGGAGGTAATATCCACCTGGCCGCCACCAAAATTGACTGCATAAAGCCCCTTTTTAACACTGGCAATGATCTCCTGTGGGTCATGTTCACCAGCCAGCATATAAGTATTGGTCATGCGCGGCATGGGCAGATGGGCATAGGATTCGCGGCGACCGTTGCCGGTAGAGCTAACGCCCATCAGCGAGGCATTATGCTTGTCCTGCATATAGCTTTTCAGAATCCCTTTCTCGATCAGCACCGTCTGCTGCGTGGTGGTGCCTTCGTCGTCCATATTCAGAGAGCCTCGACGCTCTGCAAGCGTACCGTCATCCACCACTGTGCACAGCGGTGAAGCCACACGCTCGCCCATGCAGCCGGCAAAGGCCGAGGTTCCCTTGCGGTTGAAATCGCCTTCTAGCCCGTGACCAATGGCTTCATGCAGCAGCACACCCGGCCAACCAGGCCCCAGCACCACGGGCATGGCGCCTGCAGGTGCATCGACGGCGCGCAGATTGACCAGCGCCTGACGCACAGCGTCTCGTGCCAGTTCCAGTCCACGCTCATCATGTCTGAAAAAGTCCAGCGAAGTGCGTCCGCCTGCACCGGCCGTTCCCTGTTCACGCAGATCACCCTGCTCCACAATCACATGCACATTCATGCGCACCAGTGGGCGTATATCGCTGCGCAGCACGCCGTCGCTGCCAGCCACCAACACCATGTCATAAGCCGCGACCAGGTTGGCGATCACCTGCTTTACACGAGGATCCTGTCTGCGCGCCTCCTGCTCCACCTGGTGCAGCAGGGCGATCTTGTCACTGCCTGACAGCGTGTCGAGCGGATTCGTTGCTGCATAGAGCTGCTGTCCTGTGCTTCCCTCGGCTATGGCAACAGTTCGATTCTGCCCTGCATGAGCAATTGCCCGGGCTGTCCCTGCAGCCTCGAGCAGATTTGGCAGCTGCAACTCATCGGTATAGGCAAAGCCGGTTTTTTCACCGCTGATAGCGC
The DNA here is from genome assembly GCA_030145485.1 of Chromatiales bacterium. Taxonomy (GTDB): domain Bacteria; phylum Pseudomonadota; class Gammaproteobacteria; order Chromatiales; family Chromatiaceae; genus Sva-25. Next base: position 1,966 of record JAQYVP010000235.1, on the reverse strand, counting down.
GAATTCCTGCGCCCTGTTCGATACTGTAGACGCCCTCCTTGACGATGCCATCTTCAAGCGTCCAGGCCTCCAGGCGACTCGATTGAAAATAGACATCGGCAAAATCGATCTGATGCCCCATGAGATGATCGAGCACAAGATCCAGATGGCGCTGCTCGAGACCCGCAGGGGCCAGCAGCTGCTGTTCAACAATTTCCAGCATGGGTTATATGTTTCCAGGATTAAGGGGTGAATGGAGAAGGTTTTCTTTTTTACCACGGAACACGCGGACAACACGGAATTATTATGTTTTCATTTCCGTGTTTTCAGTGTGTTCCGTGGTTCATTTTTCTGTTCTGATGCGCTTCGTACCTCAACACATCCTATAGATAATTCGCCTGCAACGGGAGAGGGGCTCTCATAGTTCACACATCAGGCGGCGATGATCGAGGCTGGGAAAATTACGCCGCGTGCTGTGCAAAAAGTCAATATCAAGTTTCGATGTAACATAACCCGAGCCACGCGGAACCTGCGCCAGAACAGTGCCCCATGGATCGACAATCATACTGTGGCCATGGGTCTCGCGTCCACTGACATGGTATCCGCCCTGGGCTGCAGCAATGACATAACAGAGGTTCTCGATGGCGCGGGCACGCACCAGCGGTTCCCAGTGCGCCTTGCCAGTGGCTGCGGTAAATGCCGACGGAATTGCAAAAATATCAGGCTTGCGGGAAAGCATCGAGCGGAACAGCTCCGGAAATCGCAAGTCATAGCAGACTGCGACGCCGACATTTCCAAACGGCGTCTCTACAACCAAAGACATATCCCCTGGCTCGATAACGCTCGACTCTTTGTAGTGCTCTTCGACATCCATCAGCTGTACATCGAACAGATGCAGTTTGTCATAGCGCCCGGCAAGTTCACCTGTGTCACTGTAGACCATGCAGGCAGCCCTGACCTTGCTGTCGTCCGCGGTAGAGATCGGAATGGTGCCGCCAACCAGCCAAATGCCATGCTTGCGCGCCAGTCCGGAGAGAAAAGATTGCAGCTTTCCCTCTCCCGCCTTCTCCTGGATAGCCAGAACATCGCTACAGGTCTGCCCCATAAAGGCAAAATTTTCCGGCAGCACGATCAGGTTCGAGCCCTCATCGACAGCCGCTGCGACGATGCGTTCAATCTCAAACAGGTTGGCGCGGACATTCGGTCCGGAGGCCATCTGAACTGCTGTTGCTTTCAGGGATGCTGGCATTGTTGCTATCGTTTATTGTCTGGCAGGAGAGAGAGCATATCACCGAAGCAGAGTCATTGGAAATCCGCCAGAGGGTCATCGTCACCGCATCATCAGATTGGGCTCTCATGCATTGTTTTTACATACAATATCAGCTTAGTCGTTGTCCATAAATAACTCCTTAGAATAAATCAGCCGTGGGGTCGTGGTAATCCCTGCCGATGGTGTTGTTGCTTTTCCCGGTGTTTTTAGTGCGAACACTGTCGTTCGCTTTGTGCGAGCCGGCACCAATATCATCGAATGGCTGAGCCATTTTTTTCTGCCGACTTCCGCCAAATAGCTTTTTGCGCGCAACACGCACCACATCGGGATTATCCCATGAACCTTTGACCTGATAGTTGACCTCTGCAATCTGGTCGATCTGTTTTCCTGCCACGACCCCTGCTGCCAGCAATGCTGCGCCGACGGCCGGACCGCCCGCTGCGACCCCCGCCAGTGGAAGTATCCCATGGATATCCGGAATGACACGAATCAGCTGGTTCAGCTGGCGGGTTCCCAGATTGAGATTTCCGGTGACATGAATATCGGCGGCCGGAGCCTCGATGAGCAGCTCTTTATTGGTGCTGACGACGCCCTGGTTCAATACAAACCTGCCGCGCATTTTATCGAAACTGAAACCCTTTTTTGTCAGATCGCTAAAATCGAGCCGCAAGCGCCTCTTCAGCGTACCGATATTCAGAAAACCCAGAATGCGCCCCA
>JAQYVP010000209.1 GCA_030145485.1 Chromatiales bacterium | reverse complement strand
CCGGCCTCTCTGGCTGCACTGAATAGAGTCACAGTAACAACTCCTTCAAGACGCTTCATGTTGCCCGTCGCGATGCTGTTGCCAGCCACGGTACGCGGCATAGATTCTACATTGGCCTCCTGACGGGGTTTCTCGACAGCTGGCACAGGTTCTACAGATACCTGCTGGCGGGAGCTTTCGACAGCAGTGGGGGCCGTCGAGACTTCAGCCGAAAGTACCACGCCATGCGCATCCCTCACTTCATAGTCTCTCAAGCTCCCTGGTTTACGAGTGGCAACCAGGGTTTTCCTGGCTCCATGAAACTCGAGCCTGCGTACCTGATCTGCATCATTGCCGCTTGCCGGCGTAGCGGGATCGAGGAAAATCGTCAGTTCGTCTCCTTTGCGCAACTCGCTGCTCGAATCAAGATAGGGTCTGAAAACCCTTCCGATCCGCGCGCTTTGATTGGCGCTCAGGCCGGCATCACTTGCTGCCTGAGAGAGGGATGAAGTGATAACAACTTTTTTATAGTCTTTCGATACATCTGAAGGTTGCTGCGTCTGTTCAACCGTTACATTTTTTGTCTGCTGTTCTTCAACCACTGCGTCTGGTGACTGACGCTCCTCTACCTGTACAACAGTTCCGCGACTGTAGTCTTCGTCAGGGATGGCGGCAGATGGAGAGTCGACACTATCGGTATCAACATAAGTGACTCTCTTGGGCGTTGCATCCTGTGGAGAGAAATCCTCAATTGGCTGTTCCTCTGCCGCCACAGCGACTGGCTCATCAGCTGGTTCATCTGGTATTGCTGAAATGACTGGCTCGTCAGCTGGTTTTTCCACTGCGGTTGAAACGACAGGCTCGTCTATTGAATTTTCAATTGCAGATGAAGAGGCTGACTCCTCATTTGAATCATCAGCCGAAGCTGGAATTGTTACCTCTTCTGTCGAAACATCAACCCCGGCTGGAAAAGATGTCTCTTCTACTGTCTCGACAACAGTCTCTTGCGCGTTATTAGTATCATCGGTTGCAGAAAGGAATTGTTCGGCCGATTCAGCTTCAACCGATAGTGCGATCTCGCTCGAATCTTCATCCTCAGACGCTGGAACTTCGGCTTGATTCCCTGCCATTGAAGAGACCTCTTGTGATGAATCTCCCACACCCGGCAGCGCAACTGGCGCTTCCTCTATCTCCACAGTATCCTTAACAGTGGTGATTTGAACGTCCGGGGAGATGCTCGTCTGAGGCTCATCATGAGCAGTTGAAGCGATGTTACTGCTGTTTTTCGACGGATTTGGATCATAAATATAAAAAATATAAACCACTGCGGCTAACACGATAACAACAGGAACAAGCAAAAAATATTTTACCCTGCTTTTCATAAGGAAATCTTCATAACGATAAGGTTTGTTTTTATCTCTTTTGGAAAAAAGCATAAGAACGGATCTATTGAAAATAGTGGTCAACCAACGTAGCTATAGAATAGTACGCCTTTCAGCTTGTTGAACACAAGTCGTTTGTCTTGCGGACGAATTGAGAAACATCCCAGGCTGCGTCCGCCTGATGCGACATATCCTGCTGTATGAATGATGATGTCCCGTCCACCCTTCCTCGGCGGCAATCCCACCAGACGATTACCTGACTCCAGTCCCTGTACAGAGAGATAGGGAAGCCCCTTGGTGCTGGTGCGTCCCTCTTTGGTGCCTACCCTGTAAAACCCCTTGGTGGTTTTGTTTGATCCATTCGCATTACTGGTTGAAGTCACACGTCCTCCAATGGGACCAGACTTCCGGCCATGAGCAACTTGCACCGAAGTCACGCCAGCTGTTTTCAGGTTAATAATATGCAGGCGTTTGCTCGTCGCCAACTTGGTATAGTCGGCGATGGCAATATGCGTCTGCGCCAGCCCCGAAGATTTCCTGTTTTCCTGGTAATATTTAAAAGCGCGCTGTAATGCTTTTTTTTCCACTTTCCCGGAAGCCGCCACTTTGTCGAATACCTTCGCCAAGAGGCGGTTCTTTGGCTTCCAGTTGCCGCCAGCGACTTTAGAAGAACCAAAACCAAGTTCTTTCCAGAAGGATTTTTTCGTCTTGACTTGCCGGCTGCTCTCTTTTTCACTGCGCTTCGGCGAAACTTTCCCGACCTGCAGGGAGTTGCTTTTATTGATGCCAACAACCTTCACGGCTGAATCGTTGGCCTTGTGTTGCTCAATCCGGGAGATGACCTGAGGCTTGCTCTTTTCCACACGGACAACATCTGTAGTAAACACCCTCTCTTCCAGGGTTTTATTGCCGGAATTGATCTGCTTGCGGGTGTCTACTTTAGCCTGTGACTTAGCCTGTGATTTCGCCAGCGTTTTTTCAGCAAGCACGCTCTCAGTGCTTTGTTTCAGGGGTGAGACGCCCGCACTCTCTGCTACAGTAATATCTGCGCCGGCTTTATCCGTCACCTTGTAGGCGCCTTGATCATCTCTGGTTGCAAGTAATTGCTTAACGGCGCCGATGTATTCGCAAGTGTAGACATCCTCTCCATCCAGCATCACCACAAAACGATCACCTTTGTGCATCTCGCGGTTGAAGTTGATGTAGGGAGTCAAAATTTTACGGATCGTTTCTATCTGCCTGGTATTCAGTCCGGCCTCTCTCGCTGCACTGAAAAATGAGACTGAGATGACACCTTCGACACGTTTCATACCAGCAGTCGCAGGCTCGTTGTCCTGCTCAGTCGTAACTGCAGCCTCGGCAGACTCCTCTTTTTGCTGCTGCAACTCAGCAACAACCATGGGGGATGACGAGGTCCCGTCATCGCGCATCACACCATCTCCACGTCCGATTTCGTAGTCACTCAGACTACCCGCCACACGAGTGATAACAAAGGCTTTTTTGGCGCCTTGATATTCAATTCCATGCACCTGGTCGGCGTCGTTTTGCGCATCTCCTGCAGCCGGATCGAGGATGACAATGAGTTTGTCACCTTTACGCAACTCTCTGCTGGCATCGAGATAAGGCTCAATAATTTTTCCGATGCGGGCTGTCTGATTAGCACTCAAACCGGCTTCATTTGTAGCATGGTAGAGGGACGAGTCGATCGTGATTTCATGTTTGACCAGGCTGGAAATTTGCGGCTGCTTGTCGCTCTCTATACTTTCCATTTCGACATCCGCAGCTGCCGGAGCATCTTGTGAATCTCCTTCGTCGCTGGAGGTGAGCATCTCAGGCGTTTCTATCGACTCGGCTTCAACAGGTAATTCAGCCTCAGGTGAAATCTCCTCCTGTGACGCAGTTACCCCGGCTTGACTCACAACATCCGCTGGTTCATCCTCAGAGTCGAGAGAGACAGGCAGCACCTTGAACTCAACTGCATCCGTAACAGTCGTTGTTCCAATTTCCGAAGAACCAATTGGTGTTGGCTCTCCAAGGGAAATCGATACCACGGGTTTGTCATCCACGGATTCATCGGTATCAGAAATAAAGAGATAGAGACCGCCGGCTAACAGGGCGACTCCAGGAACAATCAATAAACGATTCATACTACTCCTCGTAAGAAAACCACTGTGACTACATGATTTTCTATTAATATTCACTGGAAAAATGACCATACACACAATGTCTTGATTTTCAGCGGATGCTGAATAACCTTGCGCATATCTTATTTTAGAGTATAAATTCTAAAATAAGTTCAAAACCAATGACAGTGGTTTTTGGCTTCATTCTGATATTTATAGGCACCAGCAACAGAGACTAAGATGAAAAATACCGCATCAAGTTTGCAACAGGAAGTGATCGATTTCCGCAGCAATTTCAAAACCGTTGTGCTGGCCACCGTCTCCTCAATGGGGGCGCCGGATGCAAGCTATACACCTTTTATAGTGGATGACAATGGCAACATTTTGATCTTTGTCAGCGAACTGGCTCAACACACACAAAACCTGATCGATTCGCCAGCAATTTCCCTGCTGTGGATTGCGGATGAAGAACACAGCCGCAACCTGTTTGCACGACAGCGGCTGACCCTGCAGTGTGATGCCAGGGAACTGCTACGCGACACAGCACAATGGGATACTGCTCTGACACGCCTGCAACATGTCCATGGTAAAACCATCGAAGTGCTGCGCTCCCTGCCGGATTTCCATCTCTTCACTCTCGAGGCCCGCCGAGGCAATTATGTCAGAGGCTTTGCCAAAGCATTTACGGCACAAGGCGATGAATTGCGCTCCTGGTTGAAATGAATCACCCCTCCGTTCATAGATGACAAATCATGGGGAACAGATAACCATGTCATCATATTATGCTGCCACGGATAGATTCCTCAGCAATTCTAAATGTGAAAAGAGACTCACCACGAAGAGCACGAAGTTATTTTTGTAAGCAGCTGATTCTTCGTGGTCTTCGTGTGCTTCGTGGTAAAAGCCTTTTTAAAATGTTGGCGCTTTTAATGGTACATTGAGAACTGCTGTAGATTCCTTGAAGAAACTGCAAATAGAAACTGATAACATAAACTTCACTCTTCACCTTCGGACACCCAAGTGACTGGCAAAACACCCTCTCTCAGCTATCGGGACGCCGGCGTCGATATCGATGCGGGCAATCAACTGGTCGACCGGATCGGCCCGCTCGTCAAGCGAACTTTGCGTCCCGGCGTGCTCACAGGAATTGGCGGATTCGGTGGACTGTTCGAGCTTCCTGTTGACAAATACAGCCAGCCGGTGCTGGTCTCCGGCACAGATGGTGTCGGCACCAAGTTGAAAGTTGCAATGATGATGCAACGCCACGATACCATCGGCATCGATCTGGTCGCCATGTGTGTCAATGACATCATCGTTGCCGGCGCCGAGCCGCTTTTCTTTCTCGACTATTACGCCAGCGGACAGCTCGATGTGGATGCTGCGACCCAGGTTGTCAGCGGCATTGCCGAGGGGTGCCTGTTATCCGGAGCAGCACTGATTGGCGGTGAAACCGCCGAAATGCCGGGCATGTACGAGGGTGACGATTATGACCTTGCCGGCTTCGCTGTCGGCATCGTAGAGAAGTCAAAAATATTGGCCGCAGAGCATGTCAGAGAGGGAGACATCCTGCTTGGGCTCGCCTCCTCCGGGCCTCACTCCAATGGCTACTCCCTCATCCGGCGTATTCTTGAAGTGGCTGACGCCGATCTTGATCAACCCATGGACGATGCAACACTTGGTGAGGCCCTGCTTGCTCCAACACATATCTATGTCAAACCACTGCTCAAGTTGATCGATATGATCCCTGTGCATGCGCTTGCCCACATCACAGGCGGCGGACTGCTGGAAAATCTACCGCGAGTGCTTCCTGATGGTGTCAACGCAGAAAT
>JAQYVP010000201.1 GCA_030145485.1 Chromatiales bacterium | reverse complement strand
CTCGACCGGTTTAGCATCAAGCTTATCAGGATTGATCTTGCACTCCACAAGATCGACACGATCACGCCCGCGCCGGATAACAAAATCCACTTCCCGGTGCGATTTGTCCTGCCAATAGAAAATATCCTCGTCGGCGAAACGGAAACGCAATGCATCCAATACAAGGTGCTCCCACAACACTCCCCGGTCATCATCACGGATGCTATCCCAACCTTTTTCGAATGTGACAAAACCGGTATCAAACGCATAACACTTGGGCCGGCTGACAATCTCGCGCTTGCCTCCGCCATGAAAGGGACGCAGCAGGTGTACTGCATGAGCGATCTGCATCGCTTCGATGTGGTTTTTCATCGTGGGACGACTCAATTCGCTCAGATTCGCCAGTTGACTGTAGTCCAGTTGTCCAGTTGTCCGCCACTTTGTCGTAGCAAGAGGCGGAAAAGAGAGAGGAAGCCCTGACGATTGCGGATAGCAAACAGTTCCAGAATGTCGCGCGCGTAGAAACTGTCGATCCATTCGTTATAAAAGGTGGAGTCCTTGCGCGCAGCCAGCAGCAGTTCGGGCAGTCCCCCATGCAACAGGCGGCGATCCAGATCATGCACGCCGAAAGGTTCGACGCATTCTTCCCAAAGTACCGGACACAAGTGAATAGCTAACTTGCGCCCGGTGAGCGAATCACGAAACTTGCGGGTCGCCGCCAGGGTAGAAGAGCCGGTTGCCAATATCTTTAACCGCGGATACATATCGGCGGCAATTTTTAGCAGGCGGCTGGGATCATCCAGATGATGCACCTCATCAAGGATCAGCACACTCTCTGACGTTTGGGCATCAAGAAACAGCTCCGGATCCTCAAGCGCCCGAAGGGTGGAGGGCAAGTCGCAGTTCATGTACACCGCGTCCGGCAGCATTCTTACCAGCGTTGTCTTGCCCACCCGGCGCAGACCGGACAGCCAGACGATGGATCGCCGGGTCCAAGCCTGCTGTACTCGTTCCAGCCAGAGAGAGCGTTTAATCATGCTAGTCTATTTTACATATAGACGACTCTTGGTAAAGTATACTGTCGTAAATATTCATTTTGAGGCTATTTTGAAAGCGTGATTACAGCGCTGCTCAAAATGAGATGGTTTTGAACACATTCTACGCCAGCAGCGCCTCGACCACCGCGTTCCATCCCGCAGCGATATTGTCCAGATTGTAACCACCTCCACCCAGCGCCAGCATGCGTCCGCCTGCATAGTGGTCCGCCAGTTTGCACAGACGGCTGGCCGCATAACGGTGCGCCTCGGGAGAGTAGGCCATATCGGTAATAGGATCACCCTTGATACTGTCGGCGCCGCAGTGAAAAATAATAAACTCCGGTTCAGCCTTGACCAGATAGGCTTCCACCCTCTCCCATGCAGTATAAAAATCAGCATCGTCGGCACCGGGACGCATTGGAATATTCAGCTTTGTTCCCGTCGCATCGCCCTTGCCGGTTTCATCGGCAGCGCCTGTGCCGGGGTAGAGAAAGCGGCCATCCTCGTGCAGGTCGGCGAAGATCAGGTCAGAATCCTCTTCGAAGGCATAGAAGACGCCATTACCATGATGGGCGTCGATATCGACATAGGCGACGCGCCAGATGTTGTGTCGTCTACGCAGCGCCTCGATTGCGATACCGCAGTCATTGAATACGCAGAAACCCGCTGCTGCATCGCGACTGGCATGGTGCAGACCTGCTATTGGGACGAAGGCGCGCCGATACTCCCCATTGAGCAGCCTCTCCACAGCATCCAGCACACTTCCTGCCACCAGTGCTGCCGCCTCGTAGATACCCTTGACTGCCGGCGTGTCGCCCTGATCCAGATAGCCTGCACCGGTTAGCGATGCCTCGATGACGCGCCCCACATAAGCTGATGTGTGAAACAGTTCGATGGACGAGCGGTCTGCGGCAACCGCTGTGCCGATAACGCACCGCTGCTGCAGCCCGCGAGCAATGAATTCATCGTAGAAGGCACGGTAACGTGCAGGGCCAAAAGGATGCTCTTCACCGAAGTTGTAGCTGGCAAGCCGTTCATCTGCGTAGACGATGGTGTTGTTGGACATCACTGATAATCTCGCTTTGAAGATGCAATAATCTGGTCACTATTCAGCGCATACGAGGTGTCACTGCTAGCGGGCGTAATGACGTATGAGCCACCCCTTGTTGTGTCGAGTTCCATGATACCCCATCCGCCGACAGTGACTGCAAGTGAGCGAAACATGATATGCAAAATCATCATGATAGTACTGTTCGATATGTGGAATAATCATGCTCTTTCGATCATCCCGTGTGTGATCGCGGTCAGCCGGCAAATGCTCCAGCGTTGCCGGGGTAATGCAGGAAAAACAACATGATCAGGATTGCAATTATATTCATCATCGGCATAGCCCTGGCGCTATATGCCATCTATGACTGGCGCGTTGCATTACGCATCACCATACCAATCACCCTGATCATTGCATCACTCATCGGCCTGGATATGTATCAGACGAATCAGGAGAAAAAACAGCGCGAAACACAGCGAGTCACGCTGGATCGTCACCATGAAATGGACGAAAGCGCCACCCATACTGCTCCCGCTGAAGCACCGGAACGCCTGGATGCAGCCGCGATAGAACGACAGCGCCTACAGCAGGCTGAAAACAGACGCAGACTTGCCGAACAGAACAAGAGCACAATTAAAGCATTTTTCAACGACAATCGTACCCTGATCGAAGTCTACTTTAATGCTGCATCCAGGTGTAATTCCGCCCTGACGTTCGCAGGCAGGATGGAAGATAATTCCGATTGCCTGGCTGCCATTGAAGCCAAACAAAAACTGCAGGAGATCACTGAACGCTCTCTTACCGGTATCAGTAAAGAGGCATTGAAAAAAGAGGATTCAACGACGATGTGGAGAATTCAGTATGCTGATAATCAGATGGATTCAGCATATCAGCGCTCCAAACGTCGATAGCATCCCGGAAACCCTACACAGAAGACAAGGCCGGCACTCTGTTTGTTACAATTGAATGAATCATCTGCGTTGTTTGTAAACAGCCGTGTTAGTTCTCAACAAAACGACCCTACGCCTGAAACAAGGGGAAACTTTCGGCATCCTTCATGACCCCGGTTTACAGTTTGTCATCTCGACGGAGGCCGTTCCTGTAGATCCATGTACGGCAGAGAGGTCTTTATGCTCTGAGCGGCAAGATCCCTAGTCGTCCGCAGCAATTCTAAATGTAGAGAGATACTCACCACGAAGGAGACGAAGAGCACCAAGGCATTTTTGTAACCAGTTGACTCTTCCTGGTCTTCGTGTGCTTCGTGGTAAAAGTCTTTTAAGATATCTGCAATTTAATTGGTACATTGATAATTGCTACGTCGTCCGTACCTCTCTTCCCTCTGGATGAGAAGGAAAAAAGTAAACTACTTTCAAGGCATGCTAAAGAATGCCAAACTTTCGAGTGAAAATTTTGAATTTTGATAATTTTGATACTGTAAACCGTATACTCTCAAGTATGAAAATGGATACTGCCCGTATGGAAGATGATGAAATCATCATCAATGAAAAATATACGATTGAAGAAAGTGAATCTAACTGGCATCTAAAAACCAAAGGCCAGCCATGGTCCGGCAGAGCTTTTCCAAATCTGCTGGAAGCCATCGAATCAGTTATTATTAGTATCCTCATGGAAAACCTGGCAGAGGTACTGGAGAATGAAAAGAGTCATACGGAATCAAAATTCTATTTAGGAGATTGAAATTTCCACAGTAAAGAGACAGCCAGGGCTTGATGTGAAACAGCACAATCAGCTGAAAAAAACTGACCCAAGGAACATGCGATAGACATAATTTTCTAAATTTAGCCTTATATAAGTTGCATTCGTATTGATTATGTACTATCTTTTGCTGCGTTGTTACAAAATACAACTACTTCTACTACTAACTATGAGAGTGAATAGATGGATTTCAATAATATGACCGCTGAAGATTTGTACAAATTGGCAAAACAACGTGAGTTTGATGAACGCAAGTTGATTGCGGAGGAGAACAAGCAGAAGATTGCCGAACTCCGCGAAGAACGTAAACAACTGCAAGCCCGACATAAAAGGGAGATCAATGAGGTAAACTCCAGGATCACTGCGCTGGGCGGAAAAGTCACCGGAACTGCTGCCACAGGAAAAGGACGTACGGGTATTAGTGCGGCAATCGTTGAACTGCTTGATGATGTTGGCGAACTGGATACCACAACGATTCGGGAGAAACTCAATGCGGTTGGCGTGTCAGTTGGCAACCTCGGTCAAACCCTTGCTTATCTGAAAAAAAACGGCAAGGTTACTTCTGTTTCGCGCGGGGTATACAGGAAGCCTGACTGAAATTAAACATTCCGCAATCATATCCCATGACACTGAGGATGAGGCGGAAATTATAGTACCAGAATGTATAGGATTTTTGTCCGTGCTTTTCGCCGCCACTCTGGTTGCATAGCTCACTATGCGACCGACGTGGCAACAAAAATCACGAACAAAAAGGCAAGCGGGATTGGTATTATAATAAATGTCTCATCCCCTGCTGAGTTGTCCTAATACGCAGGTTTTTCTATCAAGGACAGGAGGTCCCTGTGTCATCAAGGATTGAAAAAGCACTACAACGTCATTTTGGTTTTTCGACGTTGCTTCCCGGCCAGCAGGCCGTTATTCAGCATCTGCTCGATGGCCACTCGGCCGCCGCCGTATTTCCCACCGGCGGAGGAAAATCCCTCTGTTATCAGTTGCCCGCTTTGCTGCTGCCGGGTGTGACCCTGGTCGTCTCTCCACTGATCGCACTGATGAAAGATCAGATCGACGCACTCACCGCACGCAATATCAGCGCCAGCCGGCTCGACTCCTCGCTCACTGCCGATGAATACCGGGAGGTCGTACAAAGACTCAGAAGCGGCGAATTGAAACTACTCTACGTCGCTCCCGAGCGCTTCAATAACGAGCGCTTCAGGGCGATGTTGAAGTATGTCAGGATTTCCCTGTTTGCCGTGGACGAAGCGCACTGTATCTCGGAATGGGGGCACAATTTCCGCCCCGACTATCTCAAACTGGCCGGTTTCGCCCGCCAGTTCAAAGCCGAACACATACTGGCTTTGACCGCCACCGCCACACCCGCGGTACTGGATGACATCTGCCGGGGGTTAGATATCGAACCGCAGTGTGCGGTGCGCACCGGTTTTTACCGTCCCAACCTCGGCATCGAGACGACAGTGGTCGAGGAGTCGCAACGTGACCGGGCTTTGCTGGACGCCATCGGCCGCAATCCACCCGGCGCGTCGATCATCTATGTCACCCTGCAAAAAACAGCAGAGAAGGTTGCACAACAGCTTGTCACTGCAGGGCTGCCCGCCCGCGCCTATCACGCCGGTCTCAAGAGTGAGCTGCGCAGCGAGATCCAGGAGTGGTTCATGAGCTCAGCCGATGCCATCGTGGTCGCCACCATCGCCTTCGGCATGGGAATCGACAAGGCGGATATCCGTGCTGTTTACCACTACAACCTGCCCAAGAGCCTGGAAAACTACTCCCAGGAGATCGGCCGCGCCGGGCGCGACGACGCTGCTTCGGTTTGTCAGATGCTGGCCTGCCCTGACGATCTGAACGTGCTGGAAAATTTTGTCTATGGCGACACCCCTGACAAAACAGCTTTATATGGGCTGATCAATGAACTCTTCAGCCAGCAGCAACACTTCGATGTCAGCCTCTACAGCCTCTCTTTCCAGCATGACTTTCGCCACCTGGTGCTGCGCACACTGCTGACCTACCTGGAACTGGATGGCTATCTGCTGGGCGGCACCCCCTTCTATGCTGACTACAAATTCAAACCACTGAAAAGCTCGGCCGAGATCCTCTCACGCTTCGAGGGAGAGCGACGTCAGTTTCTTGCCAACCTGTTTCGCCAGGCAATCAAGAGTAAAGTCTGGTTCACACTTGATCCGGCCGAAGCCGCCACAGCGCTGCAAACTACCCGTGACAGAATCATACAGGCGCTCGACTGGCTGGGAGAGCAGCAGCTGCTGGAGGTGAAGGTCTCCGGCATACGCCTGCGTTTTCAGCTGATGCGGCAACCTGACTCCATCGATGCGCTGGTCGAGGAACTCTACCAGCGCATCATCAAGCGGGAGGAGGCAGAGATTCATCGTCTGCAGCAGGTCGTGGAATTGATCACCATGGATGGCTGTCAGAGCAACGCCCTGGCAAACCATTTCGGTGAACAGCGTGAAGCAGATTGCGGCCATTGCAGCTGGTGTCTACATGGCAAAAGCGAACTGCCGCCTCGCAGGGAGCAAACGATCAGTGACCAATTGTGGCAACAGGTCGAGGTCGCCAGGCGGGAGCATGCGCAACTACTCGAACAGCCACGCATGTTGAGCCGATTTCTCTGCGGCATCACCTCGCCGCGCCTGAGCCGCAGCAGATTGACAGGCCATCCTCTGTTTGGCAGCCTCGAGAGTGTCTCCTTCAGGAAAGTGCTGGATAAAGCCCAAAAGAGTATGAATCAGAACCTGTAATCCACATACAAACGGTAGTCAAAGAAGTCATCCGTTACGCTTTCAAACGCATAACCGTGCCTCGCCTTATAGGCAGCGAAATCATAATCGGTTCTGTAGTTATTGTATGCCACTCTGAAGAGAATACTCAATCCATCGATCTCATTAAACAGGCCAAAGCCCGTGGTTTTCTCAAAAGAGTAGCGAATATCAAATGTTAATTCAGATCTGTCCTGTCTCGCGTCAGCCTGAGATATGCTGTCCGGGAGATTGTAATCCGCGTAGCGCACACGCATTAAAACACCAGGCAAAATCCCCTTCAAACCAAAGTCATACTGCAGGCCGACACCAACCGATTTTGTACCTGCAAGCTCCGAATCCTGTACCTGATAGGAGTTAAACATTTGCGGCGTGCCCCAGCGTACAAAGATAGTGCCGCCATCATACGAATCCTCATTATATGAAACCTGGTTATACGCTGTAAAAAGTGTGAACCCCTCATAGTAAGCCTGTAATTTCAGGCCATAAAACCAGCTATTCACATCTCCGGCAACATGACCACCTACATCCTGCTGATTGGCATATTGCGCCGCCGCTGTCAGTGTGAGGTCGTTGTCTGCCGGTTCATATTTGTACTGTCCAAAGAGATAGAGGGTGTTGATAAAATCATCAGCATAATAATCCCATGCCTCAAGGGAGAGCCCCTCTTTTGCATAGGTGGCCGCAATCATCGGCATCGCCTTGTTTGCCCCCGAATAACTCCCCGAAGAGTCAAAATCATCAGGGTTAAAATCTCCACGGAGCAGAATTTTTCCCCCGCCGGCAGTACAGTCACCATTAGCGTCAACGGTTCCACAGCCTGTCTTGACGCGAGCGGCTCTCACCATGTCTTCGAAGTCAAAAGCATTCCTGTCTTTGAGTCTGGTGATGTAGCCAAAATTGAATTTAAAGTCTTCCAGTGAACTGTTTTCATAGGTTGCTCCCTCATGGGTAAACGGGGTCATACGTACATTGGAAAGAGAGACAAAACGATAGTCCGGCATCTCATGGCGCCCAATGACAAAACGGTGGGCATCTGTCTGATACCTGAGATAGGCTTCACCCAATGCGATATAGGCATCCTGTCCTCCGTCCTCCTCATACAACCCGCCCAACCCTTTTCTGTCATCGGGATTGTTTCCCACAGGGTTCCCTGTATATAAAGTTGCGCCAATCGAGGTATTGAACCAGGGCGCCGTCTCATATCCAAGATAGCCACCTATGCCGGAGTATTGTTGTTTTT
Organism: Chromatiales bacterium; assembly: GCA_030145485.1. Lineage (GTDB taxonomy): Bacteria > Pseudomonadota > Gammaproteobacteria > Chromatiales > Chromatiaceae > Sva-25. The sequence continues at coordinate 2,980 of JAQYVP010000201.1, read as the reverse complement.
TTTCACTCTGGATATTTGCATCCGGTGTTGTACTGTCCTGGGTCAGGTGCAGGTTGCTGTCCCGGTATTGCCCGCTGTAACGCAACAACCCTTTGACAGTACCCCTGGTAAGCGCATCTTTGAAGCTGTTGATCTGCTGTGGTTCATCCGTAGACTGGTCTCCGGCGGCAACAGCTAAGGTTGTAACCGAAAAGCATAATAGTGAGAGAACAACACTCTTTCTTACCATTGATTCCTCCAGAGCCATATAAAACAACAGCATCCAGACTATAACAAAAGTTAAAGCCGCAGGCTGATGCAATTTGCATCTGTGGAACAAAGATTTCGTTGCTATTAAATCTCGACTGAAACTGCGTCTCTGGATACACTATTGAATACTGCTCGTAAATTCTCAATAACGCCGTGCAGAAAGCAGGGATGGGAGTCTACGTGTCAGGGCTGTATAAAACAGGGATGTTTTATCAGAGCTTACGTCATACATGGATGTATCAGTGTCGCCAGAGGCAGGATGCCGGGAGCGACCATGGATGTATTCACGCGTCCCTGACATGTTGATCCCATCCATGCACGGTATCATACAATGCACGGTCTTTTTGAGGAGTTACTACCGTTCGCATTGTGCCATCCTGTTAGGCATGATTTGGACTTTACAACTCCTGTACAACAGTGACTTATGACAGACACAGAGCAATTGATACAAAAACATCAACAAAAACTTCGCGCCTGTAGTGCTTGTGCGGAAATGATTCCGCCCGTGGTGCTCGGTGCGGCCGTGGTCTCGCCGGTGATCTCTATCGGCCAGGCTCCGGGAGATCGCGAGGGGCCTGCAGGAATACCGTTCGCGTGGACAGCAGGTAAAACCCTCTTCAAATGGTTTGAATCCATCGGCGTGGATGAAGAGCAGTATCGCAGCCGTATCTATATGGCGGCGGTGTGCCGTTGCTTTCCGGGGAAAAACCCCAAAGGCGGCGACCGTGTTCCGTCCAGAATTGAGATCGATCAATGCCGGAACTGGCTCGACAGGGAGTTTGCATTACTGCAGCCACAGTTACTGATCCCTATTGGCAAGCTGGCCATCGCACAACTGATAAACGTCAAAAAGCTGACTGATGTGGTGGGGGAGATTCACAGCATCACTTTGTGTGAGCGGGAAGTGGATATCATCGCATTGCCGCATCCATCCGGCCTCTCAACCTGGCATAGAACCGAGCCCGGTAAAACCCTGCTGAAGCGGGCTCTACTGCTTATCAAAGAACATCCGGCATGGCGGCAGGCATTTGCAATGAAGCTGGAGCACAGCAATGCAAACAGATGAGCCTGTTGCAAAACTCTCTATTGATGAGTAATGCAACAGGCTCTGAAGAGTCCTAATAGATGGAGTCAGTAGTCATGAAAACTGATATTGATACAGGAATCAAATGTTGCGATTTCCACCTGACCTCTCTACACTGCGAAGCAATCAAAGCAATCTAAGCAATCAAAGCAATCAAAGCAATAATAAGTCAATCTATCCAACAAACCATCCAAACAAAGGAAAAACCATCATGAGCGCCACTATCTCACCCATGAAACAACTCGACAAGGCGATGAACGGTCTGCGTGATCTTGGACTGGTTCCTGAAACCACCGAAGATGCGCCGATCATCTCCCTGATCGAACAGATTTCCGACCTCGACGAAGAGAAAACCATCACCATTGCGCGCACCCTCAACCAGGCATCGCTGTTCAACCAGGTCGTACGGGAACAGATCGACGCCATGAACATCGGCCAGCGCTATGAGGATATCACCAACTCCTTCAACAGCATTCGCGAGGATGCCAAGAACATGGTGGACCAGTTGGAGGACGGCAAGATCGACACCTTCGAGCGCGTCGGCAACGTGTGGATGAAAGTCACGCGCGGTGACATTCCGCAGCGCTTCGACAAGATCAAGCAGGTCTACCTGGAGGTTGCTGCTGATTCGAAAGACCAGATCAAGCGGGAACAGCTGATCCTCAATGCCTACCAGGATTTTCGCGGCGCCCTGAAGGAGTCGGAAGTGCTGGCGCTGGAGGTGCTGAAGACAGCGGATGAAAAACTCAATGAAGCCAAGTCTGCACTGACAACCGCCATGAAGGGCGTCGATGCCTATTCAGGTGAAGATGCGGCTGCAAGGGCGAAGCTGGAGATGGAGCGTGATTTCAAAATTCGTGGCGTCCAGGATGAAGACCGGCGCTACCAGATCGCCAAGGACCTCTCTGACAACCTGACCGTGAGCTACAACACCTCCGAGGTGATCATGGCCCGCCTGCATCAGATCAACAGCATCAAGGAGCGGGTCTACCAGCAGGCAATCAGCTTCTTTGGCACCAATGAAAATGTCTTTACCGCCCTCAGCGCATCATTCACCGGCCTCTTTGGCCTGAATGAAAGCACCCAGACACTGAACGCCATGAAAGAAGGCGTCAGCAAAAGCCTCGAGGATCTTGCTGACATCGGCGGCAAAATCCAGGAGGAGGCGGTAAAAGCCGGCTATGGTCCGACCATACGCGCCGACTCGGTCAAAATGCTGGTTGATTCTGTCACCGATTTTCAGGAGAAATCCCTGTTGATCATCAATGAGATGCGGGAGTTGAGCACCAAAAATGCCGAGGAGATTCGTGTCGCGGTAGAGGATGGCAAGACGCGCATCGCCCACCTGGTCGAATCAGGCAAGGCGCTGCCCCTGGAAAACTTTACCGCATCCTGATTCCGCACATGCCGACGCCCCACTCTGACAAGGCGCCTCTGGATGAGGTGATGATGGCCATGGACGTGGTCGATACATTGCGCCACCAGAAACTGCTGGTGGATCGCGAGTTGCACTCCGGCGAGCGTGAGCAGAAGCTCATCGAACGCCTGCGCAAGCTCTATGCCTCCCAGGGGATCGAAGTTCCTGACAGCATTCTTGCCGAAGGCGTCAAGGCGTTGGAAGAGGACCGCTTCACCTACAAGCCTCCC
>JAQYVP010000120.1 GCA_030145485.1 Chromatiales bacterium | reverse complement strand
TTCTGATTATCTATGTCATGGGGTTATTTCGGGCACTCCTCTCCCCGGAACGTGTTCGTGAATATATCCGCAACCGTCCGGATTGGCAGGCACGGGGCATGGCAGTTACGCTTGGCGCAATTACTCCATTCTGTTCCTGCTCTTCTGTACCACTTTTCATTGGCTTTGTGGAGGCTGGTATTCCACTTGGTGTCACATTCTCTTTTCTGATTGCATCACCAATGATCAACGAAGTCGCTGTGGTGATTTTAGCAGGCATCCTCGGTTGGGAGCTGGCCATGCTCTATGTTGCTGCGGGTCTGTCAGTGGCCTGGCTCGGTGGCATTATCATGCAGCGGTTCAATCCGGAGCGCTGGGTAGAAGAGTATGTGTGGAAGATTCAGATGGGTCAGGTTGCACTGCCTGAACGTGACACTTCATTCAAAGGTCGGCACCGCTATGCTGTTGCAGAGGTCAAGGAGATTGTCAGACGTATCTGGAAGTGGGTCCTGATTGGAATCGGTGTAGGTGCGCTGTTCCATGGGTTTGTACCAGAAACCTGGGTTTCCGAGCATCTTGCCAGTGGCAACTGGTATGACGTACCCACTGCTGTGATACTTGGCATTCCCCTCTACTCAAACGCCACAGGAATCATTCCCGTCGCCGAGGCCATGCTGACCAAGGGTGTTGCTATCGGAACGACACTCGCATTAATGATGAGCGTGGCGGCTCTGTCTTTGCCAGAAATATTGATTCTACGAAAAGTCGTCAAATGGCAGGCGTTAGCGTTGTTTGTTGTTGTACTCGCAGTCGCCTTTGTTCTAGTTGGTTGGGGATTTAACGCGATCGTTTAATCAATCTGTCCGATTTGGCGCATATGAGAATCACTATTCACGATGTACGTATTTTACAATCAGCGTATATTTATCTAAACCGAGGTACTGGCTTGAGGACCAAGAAAAGATGACTGGTTGCTCGTCTTCAAATATGCGTAAAACTTCCCGACCAAATACACATCGATGCCCAGCGAATGGAATTGAGTATCGTGTCGTATCTATACGAACGATTGCCCATCACTTGAAGCAACCTTGGCGTTGGGATATCGGTGCCCGGAGTTTCTTCTATTGTGAAGATCCGGACTGCGAAGTTGTCTATTTTGCAGATGATGACTCCGTCATTACCAAGTCAGAAATCCGAACTCAAGTAGGAATAAAAAGTGGTTCGGATGACTCTTTTCTCTGTTACTGCTTCGGGGTATCCAAGGCCGATGTATTGCAAAACCCAAGTATCAAAGAGTATGTCGTAGAACAAACAAAGCAGGGATTATGATCATGTGAAACCAGCAACCCTTCAGGACGCTGCTGCTTAAAGGATTTTCCACGTAGCAACATATCTGAATGATTATTGGGGTTCTGACTCCCTGTCAGCCTTGATTCCCAAATGACCGCTGAATACTTCTACGTGGCTGTCCAAAACACTTCCCGATCCTGCTTGCCCTGCGGTCCTTGGTGAATAAGAGACTGTAAGCGGTAGCGCATTCCGCCAATTTCTGCCAGCATAGAGTCAAGAATAGTCGATACAACGCCTGACTGGTGCGAGGCATGCTTAAATATTTTTTTGCAATTCTGTTGATTCAAATCGTCACTGTGGCGCTGGTGCTGCTTGCGCCTGCAGACCTGCAGGGTCATGGCTGGCTGCGCGTGGCTATACCACTGCTTTTGGTCAGCATGGTTGCCGCATTCTGGTTCAACTCCATGGCTTCCCATCTGCGCAAGGATCATCTCGCCAGGGCAGACAGGAGATTCGCCAAAGAACGTGAAAAAATACGCGTCAATGCCGAACGCGCCAAAACCCGCGTCGTCAAGCAGGCACAGAAGGATATCGCCAGGGAGGCGAAAACCACCCACGCCAAGGCAAACTTCAAGGTCGGCGCCGCTTTTGCCGGCGCCATCGGAGCCGGGGCAATGATGCTGCTGATTGGCTCCATGACGCTCGGACTGTCAATCCTCACAACTGCGGGAGGCGCAATGGGCGGCTATCTCTATCGCGCTCGAAAAGAGGTCAATTCAAGAGATGCCCTGGAAGGTCCCGTAGAAGTCAAAGCCATAAAGGGAAAAACACTGGAGATTTCAAAACCGCGAAACTCTTGATATCTGTTTATCGCGGTCAAATGACCGCTCCCACGAATAACCCTCTGGAAAAAAAGTTCGTAGGGTGCAATAAGTGGTGCGCATTACACCTTTCCATGCGCAATAGAGAAGAGGTCAGGCTCTCCGATCAGCGTGTCTACGATGCTCAGGTGGTTGGCGCCAGTCCACGCCACGACCTGGCGGTGCTAAAAATCAATATTCCACGTGACGCACCGCCTCCTCTTCCGCTCGGCTCCAGCCATGATCTGCAGGTTGGACAAAAAGTCTTTGCCATCGGCAACCCCTTCGGACTGGATCACACGCTGACAACAGGCATTATCTCTGCACTGGGAAGGTCGATCGACAATGACGCCGGAGGCACCATCGATGACCTTATCCAGTCGATCGATGGGCGTGAAGTGAATGACGTGGAAGCGATTACCGACATCCTCGATGCATACAATATTGGAGATCAGGTAACGCTGGAGATCTATCGTGATGGGAAAATGCAAAAAATCGAGGTGCTGCTTGGTGCGCAGTGATAGAGAAATAACGCTTCATCATCTCAATGCAGCAATTCTAAATATAGAGAAAGACTCACCACGAAGGACACGAAGAGCACGAAGGCATTTTTGTCACCACTTGATTCTTCGTGCTCTTCGTGTGCTTGGTGGTAAAAGTCTATTAAGATATCGACACTCTATCTGGTACATTGAAAATTGCTGATCTCAATGCCCCATAATTGACATCACATATAATACCGCATATAGTGCCACGATGAAAAAGGCGCAGATTGTAATCGACACCAACATCTTTATTTCAGCCCTTAGAAACAACACCGGCGCCTCTTTTTTTCTAATTGACGCCATTGGAAAGAGCGAATTTGAAACTAACATCTCAGTGCCTTTAATCATGGAGTATGAGTCTGTCGCCAAACGTTTATTACACCAAACAGGCATTACGACTTCAGATTTAAATGACATTCTTGACTATATCTGTTGTGTTTCTAACAAGCACAAGATCAACTACCTGTGGCGTCCGTTCCTCAAAGATCCGAAGGACGATCTTGTACTTGAACTTGCTGTAAAGGCACAAAGCAGGTATATCATCACTTTCAACAAAAAGGATTTCAAGAACATCTCAAAATTTGGCATAAAAGCTGTAACTCCCCTGGAGTTTCTAACAGAAAGAGGACTACTATGAGTACTGTAAGCTTAAGGCTACCCAATTTTCTGCATAAAGAAGTCAAAAGTATTGCCAGGGAAGAGGAGATCTCTATCAACCAGTTTATTACAACAGCTCTCGCAGAAAAGATATCAGCCCTGAAAACGCAGGAGTACCTGGAACAGCGCGCGGCAAGGGGCAACAGGAAAAAATTTGATCGCGCACTGTCGAAAATTGGCAGCGACCAGCAACTCGATGAAAACGACACAGCCATCAAGTAGCAGTACCTCAATTACGATTCATATTGACAGGCTCCATGACAGACTTTAACCGCATTCGCGAAATCCCCTATAACTACACCTCATTTTCGGATCGGGAAATCTTTATCCGCTACCTGGGTGAGGATGGCTGGCGTCTGCATGAAGAGCTGCGCTCGACGCGCGCCACCGGGCGATCGGCGAAGATGCTGTTCGAGGTGCTGGGGGATATGTGGGTGGTGTCGCGCAACCCCTATCTTCAGGACGATCTGCAGGCGGACCACAAGCGACGCAGAGGCTTGCTCGACGCATTGAATCACCGTCTCGACCAGTTTGAATCGCGGGCGCAGGGAAACGCACAGGCGCTGCAGCTGTTAAAACTGGCGCGCGAGGCCGTAATACGTTTCGGCGACTGTTTCGAGCGCAATAACAAACTCCGCGATGATGTCTACACTGCACTGCAAAGCATCACCCGGCGCGACAACATCGATTTTGGCGGCTTGGCGCGGGTCTCCCATGCAACCGATGCCACCGACTGGCGTGTGGAGATGCCCTTCGTGGTGATCTCTCCCGATAATGAATCTGAAGTCGCGGCCCTGGTCTCTGCCTGCATCGACTGCGGCCTGACCATCATCCCGCGTGGCGGCGGTACCGGCTACACCGGCTCCGCCGTACCGCTGGATACGCGCGCCGCCATCATCAATACCGAGAAGCTGGAACGCCTCTCTGCAGTTGAACAAACACTCCTGCCGGGCGTCAATGGTGAAGTCGCTACCGTCAGCTGCGGGGCGGGAGTCGTCACCCGGCGCGTCTCCGACCTTGCCGCGCAGCATGGGCTTGCTTTTGCCGTGGATCCCACCTCGCAGGATGCATCCACCATTGGCGGCAATGTCGCCATGAATGCCGGTGGCAAAAAGGCCGTGCTGTGGGGTACGACACTGGACAATCTTGCCTCCTGGAGAATGGTGACGCCACAGGGTGAGCTGCTCGAGGTCGTGCGCATCAATCACAATCTTGGCAAGATTCACGAACAGCCAATGGTCACTTTTCGCCTCAGCTGGCGAAGAGCTGACGACAAAACCCTGATTCGTTCCAAGACACTGGAAGTTCCGGGGAGCACATTCCGCCGCAGCGGTCTTGGCAAGGATGTCACCGACAAGTTCCTCAGCGGGCTTCCCGGTGTGCAAAAAGAGGGCTGCGACGGCATGATTACCTCCGCCACCTTCATCCTGCACCGCATGCCGGAGCATGTGCGCACCATCTGCCTGGAATTTTTCGGCAACGATCTCTCCACGGCGGTATCGGCAATCGTCGAAATCAAGCAATATGTCGAGCGTCTGCCGGGAGTTATGCTGTCCGGTCTGGAGCATCTCGACGAGCGCTACGTCAAGGCAGTCAAGTACGCCACCAAGGCAGCCAGGCGTGGACGTCCCAGGATGGTGCTGATAGCCGACATCATCTCCGATGATGAAACTGCAGTCACAGCTGCTGCAGAGCGCATCATACTGCTTGCCAATGCCCGCAATGCCGAGGGATTTATCGCCGTCTCCCCCGAGGCGCGGCGGCGCTTCTGGATCGACCGTGCCCGCACCGCAGCCATCTCAGCACATACCAATGCCTTCAAGATCAACGAAGACGTCGTCATCCCGCTGGAACGACTGGCCGACTACAACCTCGGCATCGAACGCATCAATATCGAAGAGTCGATCCGCAACAAGCTGGAAATCATGAAGGCTGTGCTGGAATACCTGCAGGGCGACATGCCGGAGCTGTGGCATATAGCGGCTTACGAGGAGTCTGCGGAAAATAGCGCCATCCTCAAGGGCAAACAACGAGCAGCTACTAAAACCGTGGTGCAGGCCAGCGGGCGCTGGCAGCAGATTCTCGAGCGCCTGGATGAACCGGCGTCAAAGCAGCAGGCGCTGCTGGCAAATGCAGAGATCAAACTGATTCAAGATGATGACCACCTCATTGACCTGCTGCTACGGCGCGATCTGCGCCACTCCTACCGCGACGAGATCGCCGCACGAATGCAGTCGATATTCGTTGGCCAGGATATGAAACCGGTGCGCAGCAGGCTCAACAAGATTCATGAGCAGGTCCGCAGCGAGCGCCTGTTTGTGGCGCTGCACATGCATGCCGGTGACGGCAACGTGCATACCAATATCCCGGTGCATTCACACAACTACCGCATGCTGCAGCAGGCTGATGCCATCGTAGATCGTATCATGGCGCTGGTGAAGTCACTGCATGGCGCCATCTCCGGTGAGCACGGCATCGGCCTGACAAAAATCCGCTACCTCGACGAGGAGAAACTGGATCAGTTCGTCGCCTACAAAGATTCGGTCGATCCCGAACAGCACTTCAACCGTGGCAAGCTGATGCCGGGATCTGGGCTCGATAGCGCCTACACCCCCTCGTTGCAGCTGGTGCAGCAGGAGGCAATCATTCTCGAAGCGAGTGAGCTGGGACTGCTCAATGACGACATTAAACACTGCCTGCGCTGCGGCAAATGCAAGCCGGTGTGCATGACCCATATCCCGCGCGCCAATATGCTCTACTCGCCGCGCAACAAAATCCTCGCCACGGGACTCATCATCGAGGCTTTTCTCTACGAGGAGCAGACCCGGCGCGGCATTGCACTGCGCCACTTCGAGGACATGAATGATGTCGCCGACCACTGTACTGTGTGCCACAAGTGCCTGACGCCCTGCCCGGTCAACATTGACTTCGGCGAAGTCACCATTCGCATGCGCAAGATCCTCGAACAGCGCGGCAAAAAACGCAGCAACCCTGCTGTGATCGCTGCCATGGCGTTTCTCAATACCACCAATCCCCGCATCATCCACCTGATGCACACCCTGCTGGCCAAATGGGGATTCAAAGGCATCAGCCTCGGCCATCGCCTCGCAAAGTCCGCCGGTCTGCTCAAACCCGGGCTGCCGGCCGCCACTACCGAAATCCCGCCGATCACATCACAGCTGGTCGAGCTCGTGCGCCGTCCGATAGAGGTCGATTTTCCTAAACAGGGCTTCCGCGAGGCGCTGCAGCTGGAGGATAAAACCCGGGTGCCGATCATTCGCCATCCGCAGCAGGCTGATAGCAACGAAGCACTGTTCTACTTTCCAGGCTGTGGTTCGGAGCGCCTGTTTTCGGATATCGGCCTGAGCACCATCGCCATGCTCTATCACAACGGCGCCCAGGTGATCCTGCCGCCGGGATATCTCTGCTGCGGTTACCCGCAGACATCCAACGGCATGGCGGAGCGCGGCAAGCAGATCACCACAGAGAACCGGGTGCTTTTTCATCGCATCGCCAACACCCTCAATTATCTCGATATCAACACCGTCGTAGTCTCCTGCGGCACCTGCATGGACCAGCTGCAGCAGTATGAATTCGAACTCATCTTTCCCGGCTGCCGACTGCTCGACATCCACGAATATCTGCTGGAAAAAGACGTCTCCCTCGATGGCGCCACAGGCAGAAAGTATCTCTACCACGACCCCTGCCACTCTCCCATGAAAACCCACGCTCCGCTGAAAGTCGCACAGCAGCTGACCGGCAGCGAGGTATTACTCTCCGATCGCTGCTGCGGTGAATCAGGAACTCTCGCCACATCGAGACCGGATATCGCCACGCAGCTGCGTTTTCTCAAAAGCGAGGAGTTGAGCAGCGGTATCAGGGAGTTGAGCGGCAGCAGCCACGCACAATCTCAGCAGGTGAAGCTGCTGACCTCCTGTCCCGCCTGTCAGCAGGGGCTCATGAAGTACCGCAACGATACCGGCCTGCAGACTGACTACATCGTCATGGAGATGGCTAATCAGCTGCTTGGCGAGAATTGGCAGCAGGGCTTTATCGATGAGGTCAAACAGCAGGGGATTGAGAGGGTGCTGTTGTAGATTTCAATAGCAATCCATGAGTGACCAACAGTTTTACAAATGAGTCAAAATTCCACAATATCTCTCGCAAAGACGCAAAGAACGCAAAGGTTTTTCTTGGCGAACTTGGCGTCTTTGCGAGAGAAAATAATCTCTTTCATGCCTCGTCAGCCTGAGACCTGATCTCGCTAGCAAATGAATCCACAAATTCAATACCGGGTCGACCAGCTGTTGCTGGAACAGGGCGAATACATCCCCCTGGAGTTCCTCCTCGCCGAGGGGCGTCTGCTCTACAGCGCCTACGAGCAGTGGCGCAGCGGCAAGCTGAAGTTGCTGGATGAAAAATTGACCGGGGATCTCGCGCAAATTCGCAAGGATCTCACCCGGGCTGAAGTTTACGTCTGCGCCCTGGGACTGCAGCCTGCAGAGCTTGACTATCAACCATGGCGTGGAGATGCCCCACTGCGCTTCAGCAGTGATTATCTCTTCAACAGCCTCTTCCACAAAGGTTACTGCAACAGTGAAGAGCAGCCCCAGCTGGATTTGTTCATGGACACCTCCGGCGCCAACCTGGCCAGCGACATCACCCTCGCGCTGAGTCGCAGGGATGCAGATACAGCCGCCGAGTTGCTGCAGAAACTCCGCCATAGTGATCCCCGACAGCACCGGCTCGGCAAGCTGGAACTGCTGCTCGATGCGATGCGCCAGGATGCCCCGATTATGGATCCGCAAGAGGAACTTGCCGACCTGCAGGATGAAATCCAGCCTCTGGCAGTTGAAATACTGGGCAGGGAAAGCCGTCCATTCATGGAGCCTTTATGGCGGCGTCTTGGCGAGGCGCTGGCAGATCACGATTTTGAGCCGCAACGACCAGAACTGCACCGCAGCTACACTGCATCGCGAAATCTGGATTGGCTAGCAGTGATCGAGGCGATAGAAGCCGAACCCGACTGGTATAACCACGCGGTACTGCTGCAGCGCCACGCACGCGCCTGCGAGCAACTGCAAAGATCAGTCGAGGCGATGCTGGACCGCTTCCAGTTATGTTGGCGCTTTCCGCAGCAGGCGGCTCTGGCGCTGACGGATGCGACAGTGGATCTGATTCGGGCCTGGGATCTGTTCCAAAATCTGGAACCCGAACTGGAACCCTCACACTTCCCCGCATGGCTGCTGATTATTCGCCCGGGCATCAGCAGCCGGCTACCTCTGCCTGTTGTAGAGGCGCCGGCGGATTTTCAACTACTCTACGCCCTGCAGCGGCAAAAGGATGGACTTGGGTCGGAGGCTATGCGCCTGCGCGCTGAGCTCAAGGCGCTAAACCCTGCACTATTCCATCA
>JAQYVP010000109.1 GCA_030145485.1 Chromatiales bacterium | reverse complement strand
ATTTGCAGTTTGGTCCCATTCTCATCATCGATGCGCAATTCTCCGCTTTCTGCGTTCGCCACCTCGATCACCGCCAGGGCTTCGCAAGTGCTGTCATTTGATGCGGCGCTCATGACGATTTTACCACTTCCCTGTCCTGATTTACTTTGCGGTGAGTAGAGGTCGACGCCGCTGGCAGGGCATTCGCCTTCGACAGCAACGTGATACATACGGCGTTTGAGTTTTCCCAGATAGTGCATACGCGCGACAATTTCCTGACCTGTATAACAGCCTTTCGTGAAGCTGACGCCATTCACCAGGTGCATATTGAGCATTTGCGGCACAAAGGCCTCGACGGTTGCATCAAAAACTGTCGGCAGGCCTGCACGGATATCCAGCAGGCGCCACTGCTGGTCGGTGGCCGGGGCCGTGGTTTCACCCAGATGCTGCCGGCGTTGTGTTATGGCGCCGTCAGAACCGATGAGCAAAATACGTGGCGCATCCGCGGCGATGCGCACGATGGTGACGCCATCCACTGCGGCAATGCAATCATCAGGCAGCGCAGGCATATCACCAGCGGGCAGTGATGTCGTGCAGTCTCCATAGAGTCCGATGGCTTGCAGTTCGTCAGAGGCGTCGCTGAGCGTCACTTTTGACATCAATACAAACATACTCAGACGCTGCAGCACAGCTGTGAGTCGTTCCCTGGGCATCAGCAGCAAAAAATCCCCGCCGTGGGAGATCACCCTCATTGTTGCGAGCAGGCGTCCCTTTGGCGTGCAGTAGCCGCTTAGCTGGCTATGTTCCTGTGTGACTTCTGTGATGTCGTTGGTGAGTTGTCCCTGTAGAAACAGTTCGCTGTCGTCACCGTTTGCGCGTATCAGGCCGAGATCCGGGAGGTCGAAGAGTTGGCAATTATTCATAATGGATTTTTTTGTCTTTGAGGTGTTGATTCGCTAAGCATGACGCAACAGGGAGGCTTGATCAAGTGATCAATTGCGGGGTTATTGACAGGTAATGTGTTGTCAGCCAGACAGCGCTTCCCGTGCTGCATCTCTTCCTCTGCATGCGTTCTTCCACCAGCGATGATGGGATCCCTCTTCATTGACCTTGTCATGTGCCGTGTAGCGTTGTTTGCCGGCACTATCGATGGTCAAAAACCCCCAATCCCTGACTTTTGCAGTGTGCATGAAAAAAGTCCAAGCATGATGCTCATGCGGCAGGATGACGCGGTGAAAATCGTCACCACCAAGATAGTTGATGCTGCCGGATCCGAGATGGCGCTCAACAATCCTGTCATTGACCAGGCGCTGCTCTTTGTAACCTCCAGCCAGTACCACGCCGAGCGCACGGTTCCAGGGGTGGTCATGCAGGCCGCGGTCCGGGTCGCTGGAGAGGAAGCGATGAATATAGGCGCCTCCGCCTCCGGGAAGGCGAAACAGGTGGTAGCGTTCCAGGTAGGCTTCGCCCTGGTTGCCACGAATGATGCGACAGGGCAGCATACCGGTGAATTGAAACAGCAGTCTGTCGATGAGGTGGTTTTTTTTACGCATGGGGTGACAAGGATGTGAGCAAGGGGAGTATGATACGCCATCCGTGTATCAAAACGTGAGTCCGATGGGGAGTTTTTCAGTCAATAATCTGGTGTTGTACAAAAGCCGTCCGGCGCGCATCACCGCCATCAGTGACAAGATCGATATCGAGTTCGGCAAGGGAAGAACGCACAATAGCAAGCGGGTCAGGGAGAAAGATATCCACTTCATCCATGCCGGGCCTGTCGCTGACCTCGAGGCGCTCGATGCAGGTGAGCCGGATCTTGAAGATGCCCTGGAATTGCTGCAGGGAGAGACAGTCGGCTTATCCGATTTTGCGGATCTCCTGTATGGAAACGATACTCCCGAGGCTTGCTGGTCGGCATGGCGCCTGCTGCAGGAGGGACTCTATTTCAGCGGCGATGCAAATGCCATTACCGCCAGGAGCACTGCTGAAATAGCCGCAGACAAGGCGGAGCGCGATCAAAAGGCGCAGCACAAGGTGGCCTGGGATGAGATGATCGTGCGCCTGAAGCAGGGGCGCATGGCCGGCGATGACCGCAAACAACTGCAGGAGGTCGAAAAAGTAGCGCTCGGCCAGGCGACAGGCAGCCGCATCATGAAGGCGCTCGGGCTCTCTGAAGATGAGCGGCATGCGCACCAACTGTTGTTGAAAACAGGTTATTGGGAGCCGGAATACAACCTGCATCCACGGCGTGCGGGCGCCGCGCTTGACGAGCCACAGCTCGAGGTTGCGCAAATCGAACCGGAGGAGCGGCTTGATTTGACCGCCATGCCCGCTTTTGCCATCGATGATGCGGGCAGCAATGATCCCGATGATGCCATCTCGGTTCAGGGCAATCGTTTATGGGTGCTTATTGCCGATGTCGCTGCACTGGCGCCGCCGGACTCTGCCCTGGATGTGGCTGCACGTGAACGCGGCGCCAATCTCTATCTTCCTGAAGCGCTGATCCCGATGTTTCCACATGCTGTCACACAGCAACTGGGTCTTGGTTTGCAGCAGCAGACGCCGGTATTGTCGGTCAGTTTCGAGGTGGGTGAAGATGGCCGCCTGGCGCAGATTGAAATCCATCCGGCTATTGTCGAGGTGACGCGTCTGAGTTACGCCGAGGCTGATGAACAGTTGCACAGCAGCTTTGCGGAAATGCTGGAAGTGACAGGACGTTTTCGCCGGCGACGGCATGAAAGCGGAGCCATTTCGCTGGATCTGCCGGAGGTGAGTGTGCGCATTACAGACGGGGAGATCATGATCCGTCCACTGGAGCGTGGTGGCAGCAGGCAGATGGTCGCCGAGGCGATGCTGGCTGCGGGAGAAGCCGTCTCCCTGTTTGCGATCGAGCACGATATACCGATTCCCTTTGCCAATCAGCCGCCTCCTGAAGAAGAGCTTCAACCACAGGGCCTGGCCGCCAATTTTGCCTGCCGTCGCAAGTTCAAGCCTTCACGCATGGCGACACAGGCGGAGCGTCATTCAGGGCTGGGGCTTGACTCCTATACGCGTGTGACCAGTCCCCTGAGGCGCTATCCGGATTTGCTGACACATCAGCAAATCAGAAGCTTTTTACGCCGGCAGCCACTCCTGGGTCATGAAGAGATTACCGAGCGCATCGGCGCCTCGTCAGCCGCATCAGCTGTGATCAGACGCGCCGAACGCTTCTCTAACCAGCACTGGAAGCTGGCATGGCTGAAGCGTCAGAAAAAATGGTGCGGTGAAGCAGTCATCGTGGCGCTCGATGAACGCAGGGCAACGCTAATGGTGCCGGATCTGGCGCTGGAGTGCCGTCTGCGGCGCACACCCGCAATGGAACTCGATCAGATCGTGCAAGTGGAGCTGCAGTCTGTCGATTTTAGTGATCTGGATGTGCGTCTTCGGTTATCTGCATAGAGATCATGGGGTATACTATGCGGGATTTGATTTGATCGTATTTTGCATACTTTAGTACACAATTTTTAAAGGAGATCCTCTCACAATGCCACAAGATAAACCCAAAGTTCTGCAGGAATTTGAAGCCTATTGCGCCGAAGAGCGTGAACACCGGTTGAATGCCGGCGGGCAGTTTGATGTGGAACTCTATGACGAGGCGGTCAAATTTTCCGTGCGTCAGCTGATCCCATTGCTCGAGGGGGGAGCGCGCGCATGATCATTACCCGTCTCTATGCAAAAAATGTCCTTAAATATGGAACCCTGCTGCTGGAGGATATGCCGCAACAGGGCGTGATCGGCATCAGCGGTCCGAATGAATCCGGAAAAAGCAGCATTGGTGAAACCATCTGTTTTGCGCTGTTTGGCCGCACCTGGTCTCTGAATGAGAAAAACCGCCAGAAAGTAATTCGCTGGGGAGAAAACCGCTGCCTGGTGATACTGCGCTTTGTGGCTGCGGATGGCAAGGAGTATGAAGTGACACGCCATCTTGATTCAGATGGCAACCATAGCGCCAGGCTGTCGCTCGTTGGCGACGATGAACATATCACCAAAGGGGCGGATGCCGTCAAGTTGCAGTTGCAGCAGATTCTTGGCATCAAATACGATGAATATATCGAATCTTTTTACCTCGCCCAGCGTGAACTGACGACTCCTCATCCGCACAGCGACGCGATCAAAAGCATGGCCGGTATTCTCAGTCTGGAACAAGCGCGCGATGAGTTTGAGCGGGAAATCGGGAATTTCCGGAAAGGGATGGTCAATGCCGATTCGCAGCATATTCATCTGCAGGAGGAGTTGGTGGACCTGGGCGTCATACCAAATTATCTGCAGGAGATGGAGGAGCAACGTGCATCCATCGATACTGCCTGTGATGCCTGTGAACAGCGTGGAGAAGAGTTACAGCAGAAAACCGGAGTCTATCTGGCAACACTGAATGCATTCCAGGAGGCAAAATCAAGATGGGGAAAATCACGCTTATACGAGATGCTGCTGTTGTTTTTCGGGGCGCTTCTGGCGACAATCTGGTTGATGATCACTCTGTTTCCTGAACGCGCCTCCTCCGTGGTTCTGCATGATCTGCTGGCGAAAATTCCCTTCTGGAGTGATGCATTTCTTCCCCTGCTTGTCTATCTTGCCGGCGCCTTTGGTCTGATGGCCCTGCTGTTATGGAAAAGTGGCTCCTCGGCGGCTTCCAGGGTACGGCAGCTGGAGTCGGGAAGTGGCGACTACCATCAGTTGTTTGAGAAAAGCGTCGAGCGGCGCAACAGTGGCGAAGACCTCAATATGATGGGACTCAATGATGACGCTGTTGAAACGCACATCGATGTCGCACAGACAGCAACACTGCTGACGTGGCTGAAACTGCACCAGGCCAGTGACAAGGATGTGCAGGCCGGCGCCAATCGAGAGGCCACCTGGCTCAACCAGGTGATCAATCTTCAGGAGGACAAACTCAAGGAGCTGGATAAGGAGATCGACGTGGAGCGCGACCGTGTCCGCCGCGCCACAGGCTTGCAGCATCAGCAGGAGAGTTTTCAGCATACCGTTGCGGATCATAGCAAGCAGATCAAGGTGCGGGCGTTGGCGACACAACTGCTGGATGGCGCTATCGAGCGTGTTGCCAAAACATTCAATCGTGAACTGCGTGACGGTGCGGGCACCATACTGCCCGATCTGACTCAGGGACAATACCAGCATATCAAGCTGGATGATGATCTGGATGTACAGCTGTTCTCCTCCAAGAAGGGCGACTTCATGGAATTCGACGAGGTCTCCAGCGGAACCCAGCGACAGGTGCTGCTGGCTGTCAGGCTCAGCATGTCACAGGCGCTCGCTGATGATGTTCTCAAAGGTGATCAGTTTCTGTTTCTGGATGAGCCCTTCGCATTCTTTGACCACGAGCGCACCAGCCATTCGCTGCAGTCGATGGAGACGCTGGAGCATCTGCCGCAAATCTGGATTATTGCCCAGGAGTTTCCTGACGATGCAGTATTTGCCCGTCACATTGATTGCAAGCGTATCGCGGTTGATCTGAGTTCGACCTGAGAGTGCATAATCGCGGTCAGATGACCGCTCCTACAGTTATATATGGCACCAGGTGTGGGAGTGGTCTTCTGACCACGATTGAAATGCGATAGCATTTTCTCACTTACACGGAGTTATTGAGATGTTGCCTGAGCTTACAATCAAACAATTGATTTTCCGGAACTTGTGATAGAATCCTGCGCTTTATTGTGTCGGGAGGAGGAGTAAACACGATGCCAATTTATGAATACAGTTGTGAAGAGTGCGGCCATGAAATGGAGGCGATGCAGAAAGTCAGCGATAAGGTGCTGACCGAGTGTCCCGCCTGTGGCAAACCAGCATTAAAAAAAATGCTCTCGGCGCCGGGATTCCGTCTCAAAGGCGGTGGCTGGTACGAGACGGATTTTAAAGGCGGAAAAAAGAATAATGTGGCTGATTCCGGCTCTGAATCCGGCTCTGAATCCGGCTCTGAATCCGGTTCTGATGCAGACAAATCTCCAGCCAAAAAATCCAGCCACGCCTGCGGTGCCAGTTAAATGCGCTTGTAACTAGTTATCTTTAAACTCAACATCTTTGTTAGTGAGTCAAATTCCAATAATTACTCTCGCCAAGACGCAAAGCCCGCCAAGAAAAACCTTTGCGGTCTTGGCGTCTTGGCGAGAGAAATGGTAAGTTCTCAATAACCCCGTGCAACCTACAGCCGGAAGATGCGTATTCAATGCACGGAGTTATTGAGCAGTTACGAGAAATGATTTTTTTCATGCCTTGTCAGTCTGAAACTTGATCTTGCTGGTTTTCTCTATTTGATTTGAATTAAGGCCATGACGTTTTTGCGTCATGCCTTTTTGTTTATTGCGGAACAGAATTTAATGCGTACTCACTATTGTGGACAACTAAATGCCGGGCATATCGGCCAGACTGTAGAA
>JAQYVP010000092.1 GCA_030145485.1 Chromatiales bacterium | reverse complement strand
ATGGCGAGCAGGATGCCGAGGATGACGGTGCCGCCGCGTGTTGCAAGTGGGTTCATGTATAAATACCAGAAAGTAGTCAAGTGAGATAAAGTCCGACTATTCTAGTGGGTTATTTGAATTTTTCAATCATTCAATGATTCCCGGCTCCATGATATTTGAATATGGCTGCTTCATGGTCTATTCTCAGCGCATCATCAAGAGTCTACCGGTCCCTTCAATGAATCAAAGCGAAAAGAGACAATCTTTGTCTGAAGAAACCAGTTACGTGAGTCGTGGGCTCCTGATCTATGACGACGAGGGTGAATCCTTTGTGGAGGAGGTGCGCAACAACGCTTTCGGCGTGGAGATCGAGATTTCTCATATCGACCGCTTCGAGGAGTCGCCAACCTCGTATCTCCACTCCGGAGGGCATCTGCTGGTGGCGGCGTCAATGGCGGTGATCGAGCGCCTGTTGCATGTCGCGATAGAGCATCAGCTGAGTATAGGCTTTCTCCCCTTTTCTCATCAGAAATTGCTGATCCGTCAATACAGATTGAGCAGTGATCTTGAAAGCAATATGGAGGTGGCGCTGCGCGACACGCCGCAGGCGATGGACCTCATCGATTGCGATGGCCGCCTGATGCAGTTCAAGGGAATTGTTGGTGAGATCCCCCTGGCGGACATCGGCAGCAGCGAAAAATCAAAGGGCATACGGCGCTTTCTGTATGGGGTGAATCATGGTGTCAGGCAGTTGTTCACGATGACCCTGCAAGCTGTGAGCATCGTTACGGCCAATGACAAGAGTATTAGCAGCGCCGTCAGCGGCCTGATTATCCGCCACTCGAAACCACGGGATTTTTACTCCCGGTTCGTTGGCAGTGATTATTCCATGCGTGATGGACAGGTGGGGGCGATCCTGATCTCTCCCTTTTCGGTGATCGAGTATATCGCCTTTCTTCTCTCGGCGTTCTCCTCCTCTACGCGCAAACGATCGCTTCCCGCATCGGTCGGGCAGGTACGCTCCAGCACGATTCATATCGAAGCCGGGCATTCGCGCTGGCTGCATGTGGACGGCGCACTCAAGGTGGCGCTGCCGGTCACCTGTAGCGTGCTGGCGGACGCTGTCAGGGTTAATGCGCCTGGCGAATTCTGGGAGGCCAACCTGCAATCTGAAATACAAAAAGAGTCGGTAAAAATTGACAACCTGCCCGATGAGAAGGAGAGCGCGAGATACCGGGGAAAGCACATCCCGCTCTTCTCCTACGCATCCGAGGAGCATTTTCGCGACCTCTTCGGGGCGCTGCGCGAGGACGCACAGGTCAATGGTCTTTATGTCGTCTTCATGATTCTCAGTGCGCTTCTGGCCACTCTGGGGCTGTTTGCCAACTCTGCGGCGGTGGTGATCGGGGCGATGTTGATCGCGCCCCTGATGGCGCCGATCGTCTCCCTCTCGATGGGGTTGCTGCGCGCCGATGCCTCCCTGATCAATGCATCCTGGATGAAAGTTACCCTGGGCATGGTGCTGGTGCTGCTGGCGTCTCTACTGGTGACGCTGCTGCTGCCGGCGCTGGAGTTGACCGATGAGATCAGGGCGCGCATTCATCCCACAGTTCTGGATATGGGGATCGCTATCGTCTCCGGGATTGCCGCGGCTTACTCAAAGTCGTTCAAGGAGGTGGTGCAGTCACTCGCCGGCGTTGCAATCGCGGTGGCGCTGGTTCCACCGCTGGCTACGGCGGGCATCGGACTGGGTCTGGGTGACTGGCAGGTGTTCTGGCAGGCGTTTTTACTCTTCAATACCAACTTTTTCGGCATCACCCTGGCGGCGATCCTGACCTTTCTGGTGTTGGGCTATTCCGATATGGTAAAAAGCAAAAAGAGCGTGATTGCGATCGTTGTCGTGCTGCTGGCTATCTCCTATCCACTCTATATCTCGTTTCACGACACCGTAAGGCATCAACGGATGGCGGAGGCGACTGAGCAAAAACATTTCATGATCGGTGGCAAAGAAGTGCTTGTCAGGGTAGAGGAGAGCGCTTCCGAGGATGAGTCGGAACGCCTCGAGTTGCGCGTGGTTGTCAATCGAACCCTGCAGCCCGGTGAAAGAGAGGAGCTAAAACACAAGCTTGAACGCATTTACCAACGGAAATTACGCATTTTTGCAACCGTCGAATATATTCTTGAGTAGCCTGAGTTCCAGGTTTCCGGGCAGCTACAACCTGACCTTCACCTCTTCGGCCTGCTCCATCGATGCGATGGCCTCTTCCAGGTTGATCTTGTCCGGATTCTCAGTGCTCTGTTCCAACAGTCGCTGCAGCAGTTCATCCTGCTCGATGGTGATGCGGTCACCGTCGCTGTTCTGCACGAAGGCGGCCCAGGGAACGAACTTGGTCAGCGGGAAGAGCTGCCCCGGCTGTGGAGAAATGTCGATGTTGATGCCGGCGATGAACATCAGGTTGCGGTTCTGGTATTCCGGCTCATTCAGTAGTGTGCGGTAGGCGCGGTCGAACTCCACCTGGGTGTTGGCCAGGGCAGCGGCCAGGGGAGGGGATTCAGCCGTCACGATGGCGGGCATGGCGAAACCGAGATTCTGTTCCAGGTGGCTGCGGCCCTCTTCATCCTCATCACTGATCTGCTGCCTGAAGTCGAACATGTCGGCGGTGAGAACCTCCCCGATGGGGGTGTGTTTTCCCTCCTCCAGTTCCGAGGTGTTGATATGCTTCAGCAGTTCGGAGTGGATGCGATACCCTTTGGCGGTGCTGTAGACCCGCAGCGGTTCGGACTGCCCGCCCAGATCTCCGGCAATGACCATTTTGTCCAGCCGCAGGAACAGGCCCTGCTTGCGATCCGGGTTCAGCAGCTGGTTGTCTATGACGATGATGGGGGTGCCGTCGAGACGGGTGAAATAGATATTTTCACGGGCAAAGCGGTACTCATTTTGATACCAGTCAAGGATGCCGCAAATCTTGCCGCAGGCAGAGGTGAGCACCTCGCTGTCCATCTGCAGGCGGCGATAGGTTCCCCACTCCTGCTTTTCCGGATCGTAGCCGACATGGCTTGCCTGGATGATGACCAGGTCTTTGCCATGATGTGCATGCGGCCCGTGGCGGTCGGTGGCAACGATGCCGCCGACCATTCCATGGTTGAACGGGAAGGTGCCGAAGTGCTTGGCGATCAGGATGATCGGATAGCCCTGGCTTTCGTCGGAGCAGAAGGCGCGTGACGGCATGATGCGGCCAGCCTCGAAGCCCAGTGATTTGCACAGGTTGTAGAGGCGCGGCACGAACTGGCTGTAACGCATCATGTGATCGGCGACATGAAAATCCGCCATGGCGTGTGGCATGTTTTAATCCTCTCGGAAATAGATCGGCTTGGTTATTCAACATCCCAGATTGCTGGTATATTGTCAATGTATGAATGCAATTGAACTGACACTCTTCTCCAGCCGTCTGAATGCCATTTGTGACGAAATGGGTGTGGTGCTGCGGCGCACCGCCTTCTCTCCCAATATTCGCGACAGGCTGGATTTCTCCTGCGCCATTTTTGATCTCAAAGGTGACCTGTGCGCGCAGGCTGCGCATATCCCGGTGCATCTCGGCAGCATGGCCTATGCGATGCGCGATGTCATCGACAGGCTGGAGTGGCGGCAGGGTGACATGGTGGTGTTCAACGATCCCTTTCTGGGTGGAACCCACTTGCCGGATGTGACCCTGGTGGCTCCGGTATTTGTCGGAGGCGTACTGCAGGCGTATGTCGCCAACCGGGCTCACCATGCAGATATCGGCGCTGACTCACCTGGCTCCATGCCGCTCTCCAGTTCGCTCCGGCAGGAGGGCATTATTCTACAGCCTGACTATCTGTTGAAAGAGGGACATTGGCGGGAGCATATCCGAAATCGCCTTGTTGCTGCGACGCGCAACCCGACCGAGTCGCTGGGTGACTTCAATGCGCAGATCAGCGCCAACTATGCAGGTGTTGAGCGCCTGGGGCTTTTTATCAGCCAGACCGCCGGGAACGCTGGCGAAGATGCTTTTCAGGAGGGTATCGATGCACTCAATGCTTACGGCGAGCGGCTGTCGCGCCGCATGCTGCGCGAAATTCCGGACGGGCTCTATCGTTTCGAGGATGTTATGGATGATGATGGCCAGGGAACGCAGAATATTCCAATCCGGGTTGCCGTGACTGTGGAAGGGAATCGCTGCCTGCTTGACTTCGACGGCAGCGCCAGTCAGGTCGTCGGCAATATCAACTGCCCACTGTCGGTCACTGCAGCTGCTGCCTACTACGTTTTTCGCTGCCTGATGCCGCAGCAAACACCTGCCTGTGCCGGAATATTCCGTCCTATTGAGATCAGGGCGCCGCAGGGCTCGCTGTTGAATGCGCGGCGACCGGCAGCGGTGGCTGCCGGCAATGTCGAAACCAGCACGCGCGTGGTGGATGTCGTCATGGGTGCGCTGGCGCAGGCAATTCCTGAGCGCATCCCCGCCGCCAGCCACGGAAGCATGAATAATCTTGCGATGGGCTCGGATCGTGGTAGTGTGTGGGACTATTATGAGACCATTGGCGGTGGCATGGGAGCCGGGGCACTTCATCATGGACTCTCGGCGGTGCAGACGCACATGACCAATACACTGAATACTCCGATCGAGGTGATCGAGTCGCTGTTTCCGCTGCAGATCCTGGCCTATGCGATTCGTGATGAATCGGGCGGCGGAGGCAAACATCGGGGTGGAGAAGGAGTGGTGCGCAGCTGGAAATTTCTGCAGGCGGCGCAGTTGACCCTGTTGACGGAGCGTCGCGCGCATGCGCCCTGGGGTTTGAATGGAGGTGAGCCTGGCAGCCGGGGAAGAAATCTGCTGAATGGTATCGAACTGCCGGCCAAGTGTCACCTGTATGTCGAAGCCGGTGATGAACTGAGCATCGAAACCCCGGGTGGTGGTGGTTTTGGCAGGAAGTAGTGGCTCGAGCGTTATCGCGTTCAGACGACCACTCCTACACCCCTGCTATGACTCTGTTGCAGGAGCGGCCTTCCGACCGTGAAATGTATCTTTTCCACAAGCTGCGCTGCTCAGAGTGAAAATGAAAAGGTTAGACAGGAAACAGCATATTAAGCAATAAAAATACTGTGTAAGAAATTGATAAATATAAATAAAAATGATATTGTGTAAAAATAATACAATCTGGCAATTGCCAGTAAATAATACGGTCAGCGGCACAATTACAGAAGCTATCAACAGAGTTATCCACAGACTCTGTGGATAACAAACCAATCAATGAGATATGGCTGTTAAACGACGACTGAAAATCGCGATAGTTGCAGCAATCCTGCTGCTGCTTCTGCTGGCTATACTGCTGGTAACCTGGGTGGCGGGAGCCTTTCTGCAGTTGCTGCAACAGCTGGATGCACAACCTGCCTGGGTCATGCTGCTCTATCTTGCTGTCATCCTGCTGCTGCTCATCGTGACAGCGGCGGCGTTGTGGTGGTTACTGCGCCCATCTCGAAAAAGACTGGAAAAATCGGCTGCTGAACGGCCGCTGAGCCGGGAAGAGCTTGAGAAACAACTGGCAGAGGCTCAACAACAAGGCGTCAGCACAGTCCGGGTCGAACAAGAGCTCAAGAAGCTGCAGCAGCGCAAAGAGGCGGGGGTAATTCATATTGCCCTGTTTGGCGAGATCAGCAGTGGCAAGTCAACGCTGATCAAGGCGCTGCTTCCCGACGCGCAGGTTGTGATTTCGGCGCGCGGAGGCAGCACCCGTGAGATCAACGAATACCACTGGCAGAGTATTGCCGGGGATGAGCTGGTGCTGACCGATATGCCGGGACTCAATGAAGCGCAGGGCAGCCTCGACCAGGTAGCCGCCGATGAGGCGCAGCGCAGCCACATCGTCATTTTTGTGACCAATGGTGACCTGACGCGCACCGAATATGATGCCATGAGCTGGCTGCAGGAGTTGCATAAACCACTGCTGCTGGTGATCAACAAGGCGGAGTGGTTCAGCGGGGAGGATCTGCAGCAACTGCATGAGTCCATTCAGGCGCGCTTTGCCGGTCTGGTGGTGGTGGACGTGACGGCCAGTGGTGAGGAGCTGGTGATACGCCAGCTGCCTGACGGCAGCGAGGAGCGGGTGATGCGTCCGCGTCCTCCGCAGGTGGAAAAACTCGCAGCAGCGCTGCAGCAGATCATCGATACCCATGGCCAGGTTCTCGACGAGTTGCGGGATTCGGCAGTGTTTGTGCTGGCGCAGAACAAACTCAATATAGCAATCAATGAAGAGCGGGCTATACAGGCGGAAAAAATTGTTTCCACCTACACCAAAAGAGCTGTGGTTGGCGCCATGGCGGCTGTGGCTCCCGGCACGGATTTGCTCATACAGGGCTTCCTGGCGACCCGTATGATCAAGGCGTTGTCCACGCTCTACGAAGTCCCGGCGCGCGAAGCGGATACAGACCTGTTGATCGAGCTGGTGCAAAAACATGTCGGCAAGAGTATGACGCTGATCCTGGCGATCGCCGGCAACGGACTCAAGGCTTTTCCCGGAGTAGGCACTCTGACCGGAGGCTTACTGCATGCCGTCGCCTATGGCATGATTTTCAACACGCTGGGGCATGCCGTCGCCAGCTCCCTGCAGTCACGTGGCGAACTGCGTCCACTGGTTGCTTCACAACTCTTTCAGGAACACCTGGGTGACGATCTGGAAGCGTCTGCAAGACGCTATGCCAAAATGGCCATCAAACAGCTCCGCGACTAACGCGAGCAACAGCGGCGATAATCATCTGCAGCTTGCGCGCGAGAGCCTGCGTGAGCTGCTGGAAGACCCGCGTGTGCCTGAATCAGTACGTGAAGAGTTGGCCGGTGACTACCAGCAGCTCGAAGTCCTGCTGCGAAAGCTGGAGCAGGAGGAGATCCATATCGCCGTATTCGGCCGCGTCAGCGTCGGTAAATCAGCGCTGCTGAACGCATTGCTGTCACAGACCCGCTTCACCACAAGTCCACTCCATGGCGAGACCCGTGAAGTGGCGATGGGGCAATGGAGCGAATACCGGGATGGCAACGTGCTGTTGATAGATACCCCCGGCATCAATGAAGTCGAGGGTGAGGCGCGTGAACGCCTTGCCGCGGAAGTGGCGGGCAGAGCCGACCTGGTGTTGTTTGTCGTCGACGGCGATTTGACCGCAACCGAGCGCAATGCTCTGCAACTTCTGGAAGATCGCCATCTGCCGGTATTACTAATCTTCAACAAGATCGACCGCTATTCGTTGCAGCAGCAGCAGGAGATTCTAGAGTCACTGAAGCAGCATGCTTCCGGTTTGGTCAATGAGGAGGATATTGTCACAGCATCGGCGGATCCCTCGCTGCAGGTTGTTATCCGCGTTGCCGAGGATGGCAGTGAGACCGAGACCAGCCGGCAGCCACAGGTCGATGTCGAAGCCGTGCGCACGCGCCTGTGGCAAATCCTCGAAAAAGAGGGCAAATCTCTCGCTGCTGTTAATGCCTCGCTGTTTGCCAGTGATATCGGTGATCAGATCGGCGAGAGCATCATGCAGGCCAAACGTCATATGGGTGCACAGATGATCCGCACCTACTGCATTGCCAAAGGTGTTGCTGTTGCGCTCAATCCGGTACCGGTGGCCGACCTGGTTGCTGCAGTCGTGGTCGATGTCAGCATGATCGTGCATCTCTCCAGACTCTACGGATTGCCACTCAATCGTGGCGAGGCAAAAGAGCTGGTGATGGTGATCGGTGCGCAGATGGCGCTGTTGATGGGAACCGTGTGGCTGGTGAACCTGCTTTCATCAGCGCTGAAATTCGGCACCGGCGGGCTCTCGGCAGTGCTTACCGGAACCGCTCAGGGCGTGCTCGCCTACTACAGCACCTATATCGTCGGCCAGGTTGCCGAGCGTTACCTGGCGCAGGGAAAGTCCTGGGGCGAAGGCGGCCCCAAACTGGTCGTCAGGGAGATTCTAGACTCCATCGACCGCGACACACTGCTGGCGGAAGCAAAGGTGGATATCCGCCAGCGCCTGAAAAAGCAGGCGTGAATGAACTCGCACTTGCAAAATTGCCTATTGCAACCCAATATGTAATCACAATAAAATTACTTTATGTTTTGTTTTCTCATGAGGAAACGCCATGGCGCATTTAATTAAAATCGGTAATTCTCAAGGGATCAGGATACCAAAACCATTGATACAGCAAGCACACCTTGAAGGAAAAGAACTTGATATACAGGTTGTGAATCAAGGTATTTTGGTTACACCCAGTAAGAAGCCCAGAGAAGGCTGGAGAGAAGCGATTGAAATATCTCTTGCGAGCAAAGGCCCGGAAAAAACGGATACTGAATGGTTGGATGCTGCATTAACAGCTGACAATGATTTGGAGTGGTAATGACATTAGTTACCTGATTTCAGGTTTGGCTCGTCACTCTGAATCCAACTCAAGGAAAAGAGATCAATAAAACAAGACCTTGTATTGTTATTTCTCCAGATGAA
>JAQYVP010000013.1 GCA_030145485.1 Chromatiales bacterium | reverse complement strand
ATTCGCTTCAGCTTTGCCACGATCGAACGCTGGTACTACGCCGCTCGCAAAGCCAACGATCCGGTGGCGGCTCTGCGCAGGCTTCCCCGTGAGGATGCCGGGCGTTTCCGTAAGATCACAACGCCGCTGATAGAGGCTCTGAAAGCACAATATCGAACCTACCCGGGCTGGACAGTCCAACTGCACTACGACAATCTGTTGGCGCTTTCCGAGAAAGAGGAAGCCATCAATCCGCTTCCTTCCTATGGCACCGTTCGCCGCTATATGAGAGCGAATGGGTTGCATCGTAAGCGCCGTCCCAAGCGGGATACACCCGGCGGTCGCCTGGCCGAAGCGCGCCTGGAGAAGTTGGAAGTGCGCAGCTACGAAGTCGATTACGCGTATGGACTCTGGCACGCTGACTTCCATCATGGCTCCCTTCCTGTGCTGCTGCCTTCAGGGAATTGGGTGACACCGCTACTGCTGTGCTTCATTGACGATCACTCTCGCCTGGTCTGCCACTTGCAGTGGTATCTGGATGAAACAGCCGAGACCCTGTCGCATGGTCTTTCCCAGGCCTTGCAGAGAAGAGGACTTCCCAGAGCCCTGATGACGGACAACGGCGCTGCCATGAAAGCCGAAGAGTTCACGTCGGGCTTACACACGCTGGGTATTCAGCACGAGACAACACTCCCATATTCCCCGTATCAAAATGCGAAGCAGGAGACGCTCTGGGCCACAATCGAGGGACGTCTGATGGCCATGCTGGAAGGCGTGAAAGAGCTGACCCTCGAGCGTCTCAACGCGATAACCCAGGCCTGGGTGGAGCTGGATTATCACTGCGCAACACATTCTGAAATTGGAACGACGCCCTTGCACCGCCATCTTGATGCCAAGCATGTGAGGCGCGAGTGTCCTGACAGCGCCGCATTACGACAAGCCTTCCGCTGTACGGCTTCCCGCAAGCAACGCCGTAGCGACGGCACCATCAGCCTGGCCGGGGTGCGTTTCGAGATCCCCGGTCGCTATCGCCACCTGGAGCAATCCACGCTCCGCTATGCCCGTTGGAATCTGCGCTGTGTGGATCTCATCGACCCGCGCACCCTGAAGATCCTTTGTCCGCTCTATCCCCTGGATAAGTCTGCCAACGCCAATGGAGTGCGCCGAGCGTTGAAACCAGAAGAGAAAGAGGACTTCACCGTACCACAGCGCGACGAACTGCCGCCGTTGCTGCACAAATACCTGGAGGAGTATGCCGCTACCGGTCGCCCTCCTGCCTACCTTCCCAAAATCCCATCGGAGACTGACTGATGAACAACAATCTACTCGCCCTTTATGGGCTCAAATGGAATCCCTTCTCGCCGGAGGTTCCTGTCGAGGCACTGCACACCACACCCGGAATGGAGCACTTCTGCTGGCGTGTCGAACAGGGGCTGATCCGTGAAGGCGGCTTCGCCCTGATTACCGGCGACCCCGGAACCGGCAAGAGTGTCGTCTTGCGCCTGCTGTCCGACCGGCTGGGACAACTGCGTGATCTCACTGTCGGTGCGATAGCGCACCCCAGCGGCAACCTGGCCGACTTCTACCGCGAGATGGGTGATCTGTTCGGCGTCGAACTCAGACCCCACAACCGCTGGGGCGGTTTCAAGGCGCTGCGCGAACGCTGGCTGTCACATCTGGAGGGCACCTTGCTGCGCCCGGTGCTATTGATCGATGAAGCCCAGGAGATGCAGCCCCAGGTACTGAGTGAACTACGCCTGCTCTCGAGCATGCAGTTCGATTCCCGCAACCTGCTCAGTGTGGTGCTCGCCGGTGATGGCCGCCTGAACAACAAGCTGCGCCGTGATGAGTTGCTTCCCCTGGGTAGCCGCATTCGCACCCGACTGGTCATGGAGTATGCCAGTCGTGATGAGTTGACAGCCTGTTTGAGTCATCTACTGGCCACTGCAGGCAATGCCAGTCTCATGACGCCGGAGCTGAAAGCGGTGATCTGCGATCACGCGATCGGCAACTACCGGGTGCTGACCGGCATGGGCGATGAACTCCTCGCCAGTGCCGCACAAAAAGAGCTGACCCAGCTGGATGAAAAACTCTTCCTGGAGCTCTATGGATCAGATGCTTCCCAAAAACCTGAAAACCGTTTAATCAACTGAAGGAGATCACAATGAATAAACATCCACTTATCTTTGTCAATGCGCCAAT
This sequence comes from Chromatiales bacterium, assembly GCA_030145485.1. Classification (GTDB taxonomy): domain Bacteria; phylum Pseudomonadota; class Gammaproteobacteria; order Chromatiales; family Chromatiaceae; genus Sva-25. Next base: position 3,209 of record JAQYVP010000013.1, on the reverse strand, counting down.
CCTTTCGGATGAAGCCGTCAGCGATATGCGTTCGTTCCTGTATGCACTCATCAATGCATATGAAAGCCAATATGGTGATCAGTTACGGCGCATTCAGTGGGAGTGTTATCAACGAAAGCAACAGCAACCGGATCTATTCGATGATATTGGGGAGGACTTCGAAGACGAAATTTTATTCTGATCGACAATCTGTCGGATGATGATGACTGGCAGGGAAGCTGGCCATCAGACTGTGAATTGCCTCCCATCAAATAGCGTGAAAATGAGCACATCGATTATCGTGGACACGCTCAGAAGCTCCGAACCGATAGCTTCAGCAACCTGGATCAACATTTCCCTATAACGATTCGTTTGGCTCACTTGATTGCATCCAATCTATGCTGCAACAGTTCGATTGCCATATTGCGTTCGCGAGGTTTACCAAGTCGTATAGCATCGACCAATGCCAGTAGCGCGTATAACTCAGCATCTCTCCTCACTGCGTAGGTTGCTGTTTTAAAGAGCGGCTCTACAGCCTGACCTTTGGTCTTCCCCCGAGCATCAAACCAGACGGGTACAAATTCTCCCGTACTCATTAGGTGTCCCTCAAGGACTGAGGCACTCAGTGATGTGGCAATTCCCCGAGTTACTGTTCCCAGCCTGGCTGGAAAGACATAACGCAGGCCATAGACAACAAATTCAAATAACGCTTTGGTGTTGGTTCGCGGGATACCCAGTTTACGATCTCGTCTTGCCAGGCCTACATCGATGCAGCGTTGCAATGCCAGGCTAACCTGACTTTTGCTAATACCCGTCACATGAGCCAGTGCCCGGACGCTATAGCGTTCAACAACAGTGTTATCAGAATAATTTGTAGGATGGAAAACCCCAAACAACTCTGGGTCCTGAATATTGTCGCGTTCAGAATCCCAATCCTGCCAGCCGCTTTTTTCAAATTGGCGATAAGAACCCTCTTCCTGCATCTTCAGGCAAGTCAACTTGAACAGCAAACCTATATCTTGACTTTTCATATAAACCAATCGTCCTACGTCCCGGGACATAGGACGATAATTGATTATTATCTTCGATTTGTCAAGTATTTGATGTAGGAAGAAAGATGAACCTCGATGGAAAAACTAATTTTCCCAGAGAGACACGCTAAAACATGGGGCAACTTTTGGGGCAACAGCACAAATGATGTTTTTTATTTCTTTTATTTTTCAATATGTTGATTGTACTTTTCGGTAGTCGCCGTCCCACCAATACAAACTTATAACCCGCTGATATATAGCGGGTTTTTCTTTGTCTGTCGTACAGCTATCCACAATTCTATCCACAATGTTCGCTTTCACCCCCCCTGCTTTCTTGGTATTTAGCTGATCCAGATCAACCGCACTTCCAGTGCAAATCCACGACAATAGGAACAATCAACAGGACACCGCGATGACAATTAGGAAAGCAGCACAATCAGGCTGGAGGTTCGTGCGGCAGCTGCTTGTCAGGGAACCAAGCTGCATGATATGCGCCACACCATACAGTCCGGAATCAAAGGCAAGAGAGCGGGAAAGAGAGCGTCGCGCTTCACTGGAAAGCACGTCGGGCGGGAGCTGAGATCGTAGAAGAGATTATCGAACTGATGCTGGTGAAGGTTGAAGAGACGGGACCAGATTAGCTTCTGCCGGACAGCTTAGTGAAGGAACGCCAGAGCTGCAAGAGAAGGTAGAGCAAGGCGAGATATCTGTCTCTGCGGCTGCAACAGTCGCGATCACCTTGCTACCCAGCAACAAACCAAAGGTGGTAAAAATAATTGTTCCGTCGACCCATGTTCGCTCAATACCTTTCGCGAATGCGCTGTAGAGAAAGGCGAACGCGGCTAGAATGGCGAGGTTTGTATACATGCAGGTGTTCCCGCAGTGATCTTATGAGTTTTATTCTAGTTGCAGCGCTTTTTCAGAGATCTCTTTGTAAAGTGTCACTACTTGTGTAGTCAGTTGCTGATACTCCGGATGCCTGTCTATGATGGGCAGGATATCCTGGGCATCTGCTACCGCCTTTCCCAGGAACTCCAGTTCCAGGTTATCGAGCGGTTCACCTTCATCAACTTTCTCCTTGAGTGCGGGAAGTCTTGGCAGTCGCTGTTTCTCCAGTCTTTCCAGAAGTGTCGTGATAAGACCGGCATCCAGTGTTGATTGATTCATACCTTGCTCCTGTTATTGGTTGGTAAATGCTCCTGCGCTATCTACACTTCCACTTTCTCTGGCAGTCGCAATTGATGCGCTTCGCAGGCTCAGCACATCCTAGTTGCAGTTTGCTAAGCGGTGCGATCTTGGAAACACATTAGCTGATAATGGAAAACAGGTAATTCTCCCAGCTCATGATTCTCAGCAGCACCATCCTGATCATGGCTACCGGCTTCCAGCTGTCGGAATAGACGGCGACGTAGGCCTTGACGCCGGCCGGCAGTTGATAGGCAGAGAGGTCATCCTCGATATTGAGCCGCACCAGCACTCTTCCTGGCGGTGTAACGCCTTCCAGCTTGATGAGCTTGCCGTCGGGCATCAGTTGCCCCTGCGCCATGATCTCGCCTACCCCGAACACAGAGGCTGAGAAGACCTTCCCCGGCACTGCGATAAAGATCACCTCGGCTTCGAAACCAGGCTTGATGTTCTGCAGCGGGTTCTGCTGGAAACCAGCCAGCAGAAAGCGGTCCTTCTCATGCACAAAGGTCATCAGCGGGCTGAATGGCATAGGCACGGCGAGCACCCCCGGGCGCAAGCGCACCTGCGCGATGCGTCCGTCATCTTCCGCCCGCACATCGGTTTGTGAGAGGTCGAAGCGCGCATTGGCAAGCTCGGCTTTCTTCGAGTCAAGCGTCGCCTGTGCTCTTTCCACATTCTTTGCTGAGCCTGCCTGTCTCTCAAACAAGGTGGCTGCGTCCTCCAGATTGCTTTGTGCCAGCACGACTTCGGCATCCAGCATGTCGACGTTATTTTGAAAAGGTTCAGGGTCAATGCGGAACAACAGGTCGCCCTTTTTGACTCGATCCCCGGTCTTGACATTGACCTCGATGACGCGCCCTTTCACCGTGGGCAATACTGGCGTGGTGAGCGTATAGACGCGGGCCTCCTTGGTGAAGGGTTGATACATGCCCATCATCAGCAGCAGAAAACCGATGCTGATGATGCCCACCAGCACGGCCGTCGTCGATGTCCACTTGTTGACGGGCACCT
>JAQYVP010000219.1 GCA_030145485.1 Chromatiales bacterium | reverse complement strand
CTCTACGCGTCTGCTGGTGTACTCCGGCCAGCTCATTGCCAAAGGTGTCGCACCGGTGGATGCCTGCAGTATGACCATGGTGACGCCACTAACAGATGATCCTGACATGCGCGATACACTGAACGCAGCAGTTGAAACATTTTTTGGCTAAGGAGTTGTCCATTTATAACTTCCCGATATCGCGCAGCAATGTTGTTCGTCTTCACGGCGCAGCAAGGGGCGCATAGCAGGGTTATGTAACTCTTTCTGGAACGCTGAAAAGGGACAACAGGGCAAGCAGGATCGGGAAGTTATTTTTGGACAATGACTAAGTAGTATAAAACAAAAAATTCAACCACAGAGACACAGAGATCACAGAGAAAATTTTTATTGTTCACAATAAATAATGAAAAAAACTCTGTGTACTCCGTGTCTCTGTGGTGAGGTTTTAAAATTTATGAGCATAAATCTCGAAGATTACGAAGATTTTCTCACTGAGGCCGCGCCTGAGATTCGTGACGTTCTGGAAGGTACTTTTCAGGAAGCATCACGAGTGATGTCACCGACCGGTTTGCAGGAGTATATGGACGGCGCAAAGAGTCTGTGTAACCTTGGCCGCGGTTCCGGCGTGGTGATCTCCTACCTTCAGGAGATGCCGCTGGTGGCGAAAGAGTGTGGCGAAGATGTTATTGGCGATTGTCTCACCGCTGCCATGAAACTCTCTTCCATGACCTCCGGTGAAGTGGTCGCGTTACTGTTTGGCAGTATGCCAACTGCTGCGCGTAACCTCGGTGATGCGGAGCTGTTCCGCGGTTATCTGACGCTGATACATCAATTAGCGTCTACTGCATCACGCGGTGTGCGCCCGATGCTCAACCATATCGATGAGCTGTTATCTAAATTAACGCTCAGCGGTCTGCGCCGCTGGGCGAACTTTGGTGCGCAGGCCTATCGCCGGGATTTTGATAATCTTACCGCTTACTTCAATCTTGAGTCGGCTGACAGCCGTGCGGTCTTGCAAAAAGAACGCCGTGGCATCCTGTTTATAAAAACACAACGCAAGTTAAATTTTTATCTGCGTGCATTGTGGGGCCGCGATTTTTTCCTGCGTCCAACCGGTGCTGACTTTGCAGACTTCCGTCCCTTCATCGAACACCGTATATTGCACCTGCCCGATGCACTGGATGACTGTGGCGATATCGCCGGTTTAGAGCTTTATCGTGCAACAGCCGCACATATGGCATCACATATGATGTATTCAACTGCGCCGATCTCTGCAGAAGGGCTGAGTCCAGCGCAGATGTTTTTTATCGGTCAGGTCGAAGATGCGCGTATCGAATACAAAGCGATCAATGAATTTCCGGGTTTAAAGAGACTGTGGCGTTCACTGATGGATGCGCCCGGTGAAGAGAAAATTGAACATCCAAGCATGCCACTGTTGGAAAATTTCTCCAGGATGCTGCTGGATGAGAGCGTGACTTCAGACGATAAGGAGCTGAATGGACTCGCACAAAAGTTCCACAGCGAAATTGAAGCAAAGCAGGATGATAATAATTTTTGCTGGCATCTGGGTCTGGAAGTTTTCAACTTGTTCTCATCACGCAAAGAAGTGCCGAGCCTGCGCATTCTCGAACGCATTGATATCCCGTATCGCGATGATAATCGTTATGTGTGGGAGTTTGAGGAGTTCAGCTGGGAGGTCGAATACGACTATGTGCCGGCCAGCCAGCGACAGGTAAGACGTGAGGTCAGTGTCATCGAAATGGCGAACGAGGTTGATTGTGAATTAGCCGGTGATGATGCACAGGAGATCTGGACCTGTGCGACGAATATGCGCCCTTATGAAGATGACCTCACTGATGAGCAGATCAGCTTCAATGATATGTGGGGTAAGGAGCCGGTTCCAGACCCCTATCATTACCATGAATGGGATTACCAGATTCAGCTGCATCGGCCTGACTGGGCAACCGTTTACGAACGCCGGCAGCCACGTGGCCATGTTGAGGATATCGAGGCCATTATTGATGCATACAAACCGGTAGCGCATCGCATTAAACAGATCATCGACCTGCTTACACCCGAAGGTGTGCAACGTGTGCGCAATATGGAAGATGGTGATGAAGTGGATATCAATGCCGCCATCGATGCCATGATTGCGATTCGTATGGGTGAGCAACCCAATACCCGCATCACCATGCGCAACGTGTTAAAAACACGTGACCTGTCTGTGGTGTTGCTACTGGATCTCTCTGAATCAACCAATCAGCCGATGAATGGTTCAGAAAAAACGGTATTACAACTGACTCGTGAAGCAGCTACCCTGGTAGCCACCGCGATTGAAGGCATTGGAGATCCGTTTGCCATTCACGGCTTCGCTTCAGACGGTCGTCATGACGTACAGTATTACCGTTTTAAAGATTTTCCCCAGCACTTCGATGATGAGTCCAAGTCGCGACTTGCTGGAATGAAAGGTGGATTATCGACCCGTATGGGAGCCGCCTTGCGCCATGCCGGCAATCACCTGCTAAAACAGCAGGAGAGACGTAAGCTGGTTTTATTATTAACCGACGGTGAACCGGCTGATATCGATGAGCGCGACCCGCAGCATCTACGCCACGACACTAAAAAGGCCGTTGAAGAGCTTTATAGCACAGGTGTACTCACCTATTGTCTGACACTTGATCCGAACGCGGATGATTACGTGAAACGAATCTTTGGTGCGAACAACTACACCATTATCGATAATGTCGATAAATTACCTGAACAGCTACCTACCTTGTTTGCAAGCCTGACCGGTTGATTTAATGATGAGCACACGCATCGACGACATGCTTGTGTACGCAACTCAGGATGACCATCTGGATGCCTCGCTGTACAACCTGTGGCGTCGCGCACGTCTGCATTTGGGTAGCCCGTTGCGGCTGCCCCTGCAGGGGTTGAAACAGATGGTGCTGATCCTCGAGGATGACAGCTGGGTGGTCGTGGATGAAGTTCAATACGATATGCCGGTACTCGCCTGGGTGGAATTTCAGGATAGTGGCCGCGACAATTTACACAAGCCGATACTCTGCACTCTGAATTTTTACCACTACCTGGCAAGTCGTTTGCGAGACAAGGTGCTGGCGCGGATGGAGGAAGCACTGGAGCAACGCTTGAGTGACGCCGCATCTGAAAACCCCACGGACATCGGCGGCAGATAAATTCATCAGAATCAACTATCGTAACTATTCAGTACGTGCGAGATTGTCGCTGTTATTGGGTATATCTACCGGAAAATGCCGTCAATACATCCATGGTCGCTGTCGGCTTCCTGCCTCACGCGACACTGATACATCCATGTATGGCGTAGGCATTAATACGGCATCTGCCGCACAGGGATGTGCCAATGCCGTGATTGCATGGATGCAAAGGAACGGCCCTGCCTCCAACGTTTCCTTTAGGTATACCCAATAACAGCGACTTATTACCTCATCTGAATAGTTACCAACTATCTTTCTAAGGAATCTACAACATGAGCTTGCAGGCGTTGATATTTGATGTGGACGGTACACTTGCAGAGACCGAAGAGTACCATCGCAAGGCCTTCAACCAGGCCTTTGCCGATGCGGGACTCGACTGGAGTTGGAGCCGGGAGCAGTATCGTGATTTGCTGGCCGTCTCGGGCGGCAAGGAGCGTATTCTTCACTTCCTGAAAGAGGAGGATCCGCAGCAGATCCATCGCGAAAATCTCTATGAGTGGATCGCCGGTCTGCATCAGGCCAAGACTGGGCTCTATACCGGGATGATAGCCTCTGGCGAAATCGAACTGCGCCCCGGCGTGGAGCGCCTGATCAGAGAGTCCCACCGGGCCGGTCTGCGACTTGCCATCGCCACCACCACCAGCATGGCCAACATCACGGCACTGTTCGATGCCACCCTGGGCCAGGATGTGCTGGAGTGGTTCGAAGTCATCGGCGCTGCGGAACAGGCGTCGGTGAAAAAGCCTGATCCCTCGGTCTATCTGTGGGTGGTGGAACAGCTTGGACTACCCCCTGCCGAGTGTCTGGCGATAGAGGATACATACAATGGCGTTTGTGCAGCATCGGGCGCAGCTATTCCTGTTCTGGTGACGCAGAGTTATTACAGTGACGGCGAGGATTTCAGTGGTGCTGTGGCAGTGCTGAGTGATCTCGGTGAACCACATCAACCCTATCAGGTATTGGCAGGGGTTGATGATACCCCCGGCCAGGTTGATTTGCAGTGGCTTCAGGCCAGATTTGCGCCACAAGGATGAGCTGAGATACTGTCACTCATAGAGGTGCATCCCAGAGTCCGGGATAACAATGTTATGATGCAGTTCCTGCACGACACACAGGTGCTGTGTCCGCTGAAGATCTGTCAATAAAAGGAGAATGCAATGAAGCCACTGGTCGGCATCATCATGGGGTCAACTTCCGACTGGGAGACGATGCGCCAT
>JAQYVP010000216.1 GCA_030145485.1 Chromatiales bacterium | reverse complement strand
GTAATAATGTTTTTTGCTCACGCTCCCAGTCATCTGCACGCAAAACGACAAAATCATCTCCACTTCTGCGTGTAATTTAAGCGACAATGTTCTGTAACCAACTGTTCCACAAAAGTTTTCAGGTTTTCTCTAAACTTATTGAAACTATTCAGTAGGTGCGAGATCGTCGCTGCTATTGGATATATCTACCAGAAAATGCCGTAAATACTTCCATGTAGGCTCGCTTCGGCATCCATGTCTCCGACGTTTCCTTTAGATATACCCAATAGCAGCGACTAATTGCCTCATTTGAGGGCTAAAGAGCGTATGGGACCTGCAACCGCTACCTTAAAAGTCAATGGAAAAGAAGTTGGTCAGGGACGTATTGAAAGATCGGTTCCGGCTATGCACACTGCTTCTGAAACCTTCGACATGGGTGCAGATCTAGGTTCACCAGTATCACTGGATTATTTTGACAGAGCACCGTTCAGATTCAACGGCAAGATCGAGAAGATCCAGATTCGCTACACCGACGAGAAAGAAGAGGATTCGAAATGAATACACTGAAGAAACATCGATTAAGTCTTTTCCTGGCATTCGCAATGCTTACAGTTACCACGGGCATGGCGGCCCATTTGCAGGCCGCTGAATCCAGCACCACTTCATTACGCTATATGGGCGGCCCCGTCGAGCTGGTAACGGCGCCAAACGGCGCGCGGGTCAACGCTGAAGTTCTTGAGATCAGCCCGGAGATCATCTATCTCGAACCGACCACGGAGAAAGTTGCCGACGGGGTGTGGTGCATCGGCGGATACTCCCTGGCGAATACAACGGTGATCGAGGGGGATGACGGTTTGATCGTCTATGATACCGGCGACACCCGGGAAGAAGCTGAGCACATACGCAAGGCCATCGAAAAGATCAGCGACAAGCCGGTTAAAGTCATTATCTACAGCCACTCCCACTATGCCATGGGCGCGGGCGCCCTGGTCGACAACTCGGAGGATGTGCTTGTTATCGGCCATCCAAAAGTCAACGAAACGGTTGAGAGCAGCCTTCAGGGCGGAGGAGCGCCTTCTGCGATTCCGGAGGTCGGTCCGATATTGACGGCCCGTATGATGTCTCATTTCGGGTTGCTATTGCCTGACGAAGGGGCGGATGCCGGCGTTGCGCCCAAGCTCGAGATGGGGAAACCTACCGCCTTTTTGCCGGCCACCAGGACGGTCGAAAATGGCGAAGAGCTTGAGGTGCTCGGGATTAAACTGCAGTTTTTCACGGAATACATGTCCGATGATTACAACCTGACGGTCTGGGTACCGGAGAAAAAGGCTGTGCTGAACAACTTCTTGTGGCCCGGCACCCCCAACCTCTACACCCTTCGTGGCGGTGTTTACCGGTCGCCTTTGGTGTGGCGAGATGGCTTGAAGGTGATCCGGGATCTGCAGCCTGAGATTCTGCTCAATACGCACGCACGCGCGGTTGTCGGCAAAGACAAAGTAATGGAAACATTAACCGCCTACATGGATCAGATTAGTCTTACCTACGACCAGAGCTTGCGCGGGATTATGCGGGGCATGGGGCCTGACGAGTTGCGGCATTTTGTGAAAATCCCTTCATATCTCGGCGAAACACCCGAGAATTTTCAGGGATATGGGGAATCCGTTCATTTCCCGGAAGCGATCTATCAGTATGTGATTGGCTGGTTCGACTGGGACAGCACCAAGCTGTTTAAAATTGCCCCTGAAGAAGCGGCCTTGCGCACGGTGGAACTGATGGGCGGAAGAGAAAAGGTGATTGAGGCAACCCGGGTGGCATTCGATAAAGAAGAATATGCCTGGGCCGCGGAGCTTATTCAGAATCTTTACCTGTTAGATCCCATGGATAAAGAAGTGCGGCAGCTTAAAGCCGATATCCTGCGGCAACTGGCCTACCGAACAACCGGCTCTATCGCCAGGGGCTTTCTCTTGACAGAAGCCCTCGCGCTTGAAGGGAAAGTCAAGTCTCCGCTGACCATTATGCCCTCTACGGAGATTATCGCCGGATCTCCGGCGACTTTTGTGGATTATTACCGCATCAGGATTGATCCTGAAAAAAGCAAAGAGACCGACAAGGTTATTGAGTTCGTGTTTACCGATCAGAAAGACAAGCCGGTTGCCCTGCACATCAGAGGAGGTGTTGCCGAATTTGTCCCCGAGCCTTCAGAGTATTTGAAAAAGGCTGATTATGTGCTGAAGCTGGATGGAAAAACATGGGCATCAGTTTATTTGGGCGATGCTGATATGGCTGAAGAAATCCAGTCGCAAAAAGTGGAAGTAACGAAAGGCGATCAAGCCGAATTGGTCGCACTGTTTGAGCTGTTCGACAAGTTCAGCCCGGCCTCGAATTTCAGGATCCCGCTGCTGGGAGATTAGGAGAATCGACAAGTGCTTTGTGCTGCGCATGATGGAGATGAAATGATATGAATAGACTGATGCTATCTCGAACCCTGGTGGTTTTGGCATTAGCGCCAATCACCACTGGCGGGATGACCCACAGGATTTTTAGTCGGGATACCTTTTTCATGGAGACGGCCTATTATTGGGGTATTCGCGGAGCGAAGCAGACATATCTATTCTACAGCCTCATCGTTAAGTCATTTGTAAAACGTCAACGAAAGCAGAAACCCTCGCTACACTTTCAACTACCTGTAACATTTATGATGAAAGACAATCTAAATGTACGCTTCTGACCGATTGTAGCCTATTGAGCGACCAACGTGACTGTCCGGTTTGGAGTGCGGTTTCAACCGGTCGATGCAACATCTAATCTCTTACAAAAAGAGGGGGATGCTGCAAATGAAACAGAGACCAGGAATCTATTCCACCGAAGAGCAAAAGGCTTTGATGTGGGATCGCTGGCAACGCGGCGAGTCTCTACAATCGATTGCTCGACTCTTTGATCGGGGCCATTCAGCAATTCTGCTCATTGGTTGACAGGCGGCAGTTGCTCCTTATGCATACAATCGCGGTATGTTGTTCCTGGTACGATCAAGACTCGACAACAGCTGCAAGCGGTGGTGGATCGTTCCCTGGAGATACAGTCGAAGATCTGGCCAGCCACCAAGTCGGCTGTACGGAAGGAGGGTGATATGCCTGATCCGGAAAAGGCATTGCTCATCCCGGTCATCAGACACGCTGGCGCATGACCGCATTCGCCGTGATACTGGCGTCGTTGATGTATATCATCCTGGACTTCGACATGATTATGCGCGACTTCATCCGCATTGATCATCAGAGTCTGTTGCACTCATTCAGGGGATGAAGGCTGAGCTAGAGCACTGACCGCACACCGTACTAGGCAGAAAGAAATGTATAGCATGCAAGCCGTTTATGTCACAACACCCATCCAGATGCGGCCCGCTCTTTTCAGGATCACATCCTGGTTGCCTCCATGGCATTATCCAGCACACCATCCAATGTTGTTTTCAGCTATACCGCGGTACAATCAGTCAGCCAATCAACCTCTCAAAACAATGAGCCTGACACCCTTCACTTCTGAAATCATCACTGCCATGCACATCGCGATCGTAATCGTCATCGGCGTTCGCGTGATCATGTTGCGTCCGGTGCCAGGCATCGCACTTGCCTGGTTGCTCCTCGTGGCGGTGCTGCCTTTGTTTGGCTTAGTGCTCTACTTATCCTTTGGTGAGCGTCGGATCGGCCAGAGCCGAGCCCGGCGTATGGCGGCACAACGAGCGGACTTCGACATCCTTAAAAAAGAATTTTTTCGAGAAAGTATGACCGCTGTGGACTGGTCAACTCATCCACCAATGAGCCAGCAAATGGATCGACTTGGTAGAAACAAGCGGGAAAGTCCCACCTTGGCAGGTAACAAGCTTATGCTCTACTCGGATACTCAGCAGATCCTTGAAGCGATCGCCACAGACGTGGACCGCGCCAAAAATAGCGTTCAGATGGCTTTCTATATCTGGCACGAGGGAGGCAGGGCCGACAAGGTTCTGGAAGCTATTATTTGCGCTGCCCAAAGGGGTGTACGATGTCGACTGCTGATCGACCACCTTGGCGCAGCTTCCTGGTGGCGTGGTAAACAGCCTGAACGACTCCGAGAGGCGGGAGTGGAGTTGCAACCAGCACTAAAGGTCGGTTTGTTGCGAGGGCTCGTCACACGAAATGATCTGCGCCTTCACCGAAAAATCGTGACCATCGACGGCCAGATCGGCTGGACTGGGAGTATGAACCTCGTCGATCCCCGTTTCTTCAAGCAGGATGCTGGTGTGGGCGAGTGGATCGATGCCATGGTCCGTATCGAGGGTATCGCCGTTCTCGCTCTCGGGGCGACGTTGATCGGTGATTGGCTGCTGGAAACTGGAGAGGATACGCTTCAGGTGGTTGAAAGTGCCAACCTGCATAGCGTACGCCATGCTGGGACGGCGGATGTCCAGGTCATCCCATCGGGACCCGGGGAATCAAGCGATGCAATCCTGCAAATGCTGCTGGGACTAATTTATGGGGCACAGCGGGAGCTGGTGCTAACTACGCCATATTTTGTGCCGGACGAAGCCATCCTCCGTGCACTCCGAGGAGCCGCCGGGCGAGGCACCGATGTTGACCTCATCGTTCCAGCCGAGGTGGACTCTACTCTGGTGCGCTATGCAAGCCGCTCTTACTATGATGATCTGATGGAAGCCGGCGTCCGCATCAGGCTTTTCCACGGGGGTTTGCTGCATACCAAATCAATCACGGTCGATGGTGAGGTGTCGATGATCGGCACCGCTAATATCGACATGCGCAGCCTCTGGCTCAACTACGAACTATCGCTTTTTGTCTATGACGCAGACTTCACACAGCAGCTCAGGGCGCTGCAAGCGACTTACCTCGAGGAGTGTGAAACCATCGACTATGAAGTCTGGATTAACCGATCATATATTCAGCGCTTCGTCGAAAATACTTTTCGTCTTGCAAGCCCTTTGCTGTAGCTGACCAACGATAAGAGAACTGATGCTCATAGTGTGGAGTGAGCGACGCATCACCCACGTTCACCGCAGATGCATTACGATAGACAAACACAACAACCCGGCGGAGAATGCCATCCGCCCCTTCGTGATAGGACGCAATTATGCAGACTTCGCGATTATGCGGAGTTCAGCATAAACGAAAGAACTGGCTATTCTCAGGCAGCCCACGCGGTGCGCATGCCAGCGCCACGCTCTATTCGCTCATCGAGACAGCCAAGGCAAATCAACTCGAGCCCTGGGCCTACCTGAACTACCTGTTTGAGAAACTCCCTACCGCAAAATCAGAGCAGGCGCTGCTGGCCCTGTTGCCGCAAAATTTAAAAATGGAAGACCTCAGCAGGTAGGGTCAAGCTTGTAGATCGCCATACGGTTACGACTGTTTTTCTCAGAATCTCCAATGACCGGTAGGTACTCCTATGTGTAGAACCGAACTATGTGTAGTGCGTAAATGATCTCTGGCAGAGAGCCGCGATTTCATTGGGTTTCAAGTAAAATTACTCTTCATCAACTTGACATAGTTTTTCCGGTGTTCTGGAGTGGTGATCCACCCAATTCAGGATACGACCGTATTGAATTCGACATCTTGGCTTCTTGAGCGCCAATTTCCCCCGATATTCATGATTTCGCACCTATTCTCGCCGATGATGCAGTTCCTTCAGGCACTATAACTATGTGTAGTTCGCTGTAGGCTCTACAAGAGCGGGCTGTGATATGGGGATGCAACTACACATAGTTCGTTTCTACACATAGGAGTATGCTGCAGACATTCACTATTAC
>JAQYVP010000187.1 GCA_030145485.1 Chromatiales bacterium | reverse complement strand
AGCCTGCGAGAGGCGTTAAGAATAAAGATGTGGAATTGGGTTTCAGAAATGGCAAAGCCGTGCGGGCGCGTGTATTCTGCCAGCCAGCCAACGATGTTGTCGACATCTTCGATATTATCGACGACTGAACCATGTGGATGTCCCAGGCAGTCATTGATAAAATCGCCATCCGCATTGCGCTGAACTGTTGAGATGATCTTGCCGGAGTCGCAGGTGTGTGCACCATAAATTTTCCGCATGCGCCTGACTGTCTCTTGCTGGTGCTGTCGCCATGAATCATCCTTCTGCAAACGCTGGTCAATGAAGTCATCGAAGCTGGTCAGTGTCTTCAGGCCGATCTGACGGCGGAATTCATTGAATCGCGGAATCCCTCGCTCACGATCCCGGATCAAATCCAGCGCCAGAATATCGAGCTTTCCAGTTGCTGAATCGAGGTGTGGCATCGGCAGGTTTTGCAGAAACAGCGGCTGGTTGCGAAGCTGCAGCAATCCCAGACGTTGTCGTCCCATGCTCAATGCCCAGTTGTCGATGCCGCCCTGTTGCATGTGAACTGTGGCTCCGCCTCTGGCGGTTTCGACAACGGGAATTTTCAGGATGATTTGATTCGGCGCCCTGTTATCCCGAAACTCGATCAAATCCGGCAGCAGTGCATGCAAGCGATAGACGGATGTGAACTCCTCCGGGAAATTAAACGGTGAGCCGAAGTGGTTGATGCCGCCGTTGACATCCTTCTCGAGGTTATTCAGGCTCCAGCCGTCATGCTTCCACCACAGCATACCCTCGGGTTTTTTGTTGTTCAGGCCGAAAATACCGGCGCCGGAGGCGAACACCGAGTAGAGGGAGTTGGTCTTTTTCGCATCCTCCGAAGCAGAAAACCAGCTGGCGACTGTTGCGGAAGTGCGGCTAAAAACATTCTCATTCTTGTTGAGGATGCGCCGTAGTATTTTCGAGATGCGATCCTCCTGATGGTTGAACAGGCCATGCCAGTTGGCGTTCATGCCGGCAAACAGGGGTTCGTCATACAGCAGCTGGGTGGTCCATTCAATGGTGTGTATTTTTGCAATCTCAGCAGCAACCACCAGCCGGGCGACCTGGTAGAGGCGTTCATCGTTCACCTCTTTCAGCGGGATGACTCTCTGCGGGTTTTTAGGGTCGCGCAGGCCTGAGTCTGTCTGCGGCGACTGTTTTTGCAGTTGGCGAAATTTGTCGACAAAATAGTTGTGCTCGCGGCTAAACAGGTTGTGATAGAAACTCGTACCGATATTCCAGTTGTCAGCAAAGCCGGCAGCCTCCTGTCCCTGCCACTGGGGTTGTACTGGACACTCCGGCGAATAAGCTTCACAGGCAGGCAGCAGAGGCAGGTAGCCGTTTGTCAGAAGCAGTTTTGCCGGATCCTGCGGATCGCGTTGCACGCGTTTTACAGAAACATCGTCATGACCATAGATCTGCGAAGCATCCCACCATGCGGTAATCAGGTTGCTGGTGGTCCTGGGAGAGCGACTGGAGTAGTTCCGGCCATCATGACTGAATCTCTTTGCAGGCGATGTCTGTGCAAAGAGTGAAGGTTCGAGCCGGTCAGCTTCACGACACCCCAGTGCGCGCGCCTCGTCGGAGACGCAACCAGCTGTCTGCAGCTGCGGGGCATTGCGGCCTTCACTGGTGTGCGAGAACCAGTCATGCGTCATGAATTGAATCCAGAATGCAGCCAGCACATTGAAAAATGGTGCTTTCAGATAATCGCAGTTGGTATCGACTGAAAAACTGCCATCACCCGCACCCCGGTTGCAGCGATTTCCCTCGGATTGCTCACGACTAAACAGTTTCCTGCTGATGAGCTGCGGATCCGGCTGCAGCAAGTCGATTCGCCCTGCATGCCTGTTTTGTGTCAATTCATTCAAGCCCAGACGCGGGAAGGTGGCATCGAACTGCATATTGCGACCAAACGGCATGCCGGAGGAACCCATCAGGGGGTTCACGAGGTCATTACAGATGCCTGTCAGAGTCCTGTGAGTGATCAAATCACCATTGCAAAGCTGCTTTCCGTCTCCTCCCACATCCCGGTAATGACTGTGGTCTGGTGGCAGCCGCATAGCAATCCACTGTTTCAGGGTCGCTCCGGGCCGGCCATCGACTCCCTTGATATAGGCTTCATAGGTCAATTGATCAAACAGATTGAATTTGATCAGCTCGATGCGCTGGTATTCAAGATCCAGCAGCGCGCCGTCAACACCCCTTCCATTGGGCAGCAGATGTTTACCGAGCAGGGTGACGCCATCCTTTCCATCATGCTTGCTGCCGGCATCTGCCGTTGCATAGTAGTTTTGCCAGTCTACCCAGGGCGTGTGACGGTATTTGGCCGCCTTTTCACCGCCCCGGCAGCGTGCAGTTGCCTCTTCAACCTTGCCCAGGAATCGTTTGGAGCGATCCTCCGGTATCTCCAGCAGGCCGCCTTTCGCAGACTGAATACAGGCCGCCGTGTCGCTCTGTGCCTGGGAAACCATTGGGAAGCCAATAACAAAAATGGCGAGGAGAGTAGAGAGTGTCATCATCCACTGTGAGATGATCGGTGCGTGGATTCTCATGTAATATCTCCCCTGTGCAGACTTGGACAATGCACGGACTTATTGCGAAGTTACCTATATTCGTAACTTCTCATTAACTCCGTGTATGTGAATAAAATGCTATCGCATTTCATCGTGGTCAGAAGACCACTCCATCATCTGGCGCCACATTCTGCTGTAGGAGCGGTCATCTGACCGCGATCACGCAAGAGATTATTGCGAAGTTACCCGTATTCATAATATCCATTTGAAAGAGTGGCTATAAATACCAATAATATTCGTTGGTATTGTTCATAACTATAGGACAAGATGCCAGGAATACAAGGTGGCAGGATCGGAGCTCCCATCGTCTAGAGAGGAACGTGATTCTCAACATCTCTTGTTTTTCGACTGCTTGCCGATAGCTGAATGACTGCCTTCGGTATACAATTCCGCCCATCATGGCCGAACAGAGAGACTTTCCCCCACACTCCGAACTGCAACAATGCCTGCTTGCTGATCAACAGGTGCTTGCAAAACGCCTGCGGGGGTTGAAGCGTCGTAGAACAACCGGGCAGACCTTCGATCAGGGGTTGGCGCGCCTGCGACAGGATATCGACAGGTCGAAGCAGATTGTAAGCAAACGCCAGGCATCTCCGGAGAAGATCTCTTATCCTGCTGAACTGCCGGTATCGCAGCGTCTGCAGGAGATTCAGGAGCTGATCTCGAAGCATCAGGTCATCGTCCTCTGCGGTGAGACCGGCTCGGGCAAATCGACACAGCTGCCCAAGATTTGCCTCTCCCTGGGACTTGGTGTATTCGGCCGCATCGGG
>JAQYVP010000158.1 GCA_030145485.1 Chromatiales bacterium | reverse complement strand
GTAAGAAATTATTCAAAGCACCTTGATCGAGAGGCGTTGCGACACAAGATTCGATCCGCATCACTCAAAACAAGGGCGCAGGCAATTCAGGCCTGTGATGATTTTGAGGCGGCGGACAGCGATGGCTTATAAACGGGGTGGTATCTATTTAGCTAACTTTAATCCATCCAAAGGCACAGAGGCGGAGAAAGTCCGCCCCTGTGTAGTCATGCAAAGTGATTTACTCAATGAGGCTGAACATCCAAGCACCACAGTACTGCCATTAACGACACAACTCATTGATGATGCAGTTCCATTGCGATATCGATTATTGTCGCGTGACAAGTTATATGGTGATTCAGATATTATGCTGGACCAAACAAGAACCATTGACAATCAACGCATAACCAGCGATGTTCTCACGTCACTCACTAATAAAGAGATGCTCGAACTGGAAATGTTGTGGCAAACAGTATTAGGGTTTGATGAGGGATGAGGCGAAAATCAGGCAGCCTGTTGACCGCTCGCCTGCTACGCAACATAATAGACGCCAGCCTGCTTTTCACAAGCTGATTTGAGAAGAGAATCCATGCGATGAGTGCTGTCAATCTGCAACTCGATGAAAACAACAAATTGCGGCATTTTCTCTCGATCGAAGGGCTAAACCGCGACCTGCTGCTGCGCATTCTTGACAGCAGCGAATCCTTTATCAACATCACCGACCGCTCCGTCAAAAAAGTTCCGGCGCTGCGCGGCAAGGTGATCGCCAATCTTTTTTTTGAGAACAGCACCCGCACCCGCACAACATTTGAACTCGCCGCCAAGCGTCTCTCGGCCGATGTACTGAATCTCAACATCAGCACCTCTGCGACATCGAAAGGCGAGACCCTGCTGGATACGCTGCGTAATCTCGAGGCGATGGATGTCGATATGTTTGTCATGCGCCATGGCGACAGCGGCGCCGCCCATTTTCTGGCCAGCCACGCCAATCCCGGCGTCAGCATCATCAATGCCGGTGACGGACAGCATTCGCACCCGACGCAGGCGATGCTGGATATGTACACCATTCGCCGCGTCAAGGGCGATTTCACACCGCTGCGTGTTGCCATCGTGGGTGATATCCTGCACTCGCGCGTCGCGCGTTCACAAATCATGGCGCTAAATACCCTGGGCGTCTCCGAAGTACGTGTCATCGCACCGCGGACACTGATTCCTTCCTATGCGCGTGAAAGCCTCGGTGTGCATGTCTACCATGACATGGACCAGGGCATCAGGGATGTCGATGTGATTATTATGCTGCGCCTGCAGAAAGAGCGCATGAGCGGCGCCCTGCTCCCCTCTGAACACGAATATTTCCAGTGCTACGGCCTCACCGAAGAGCGTCTGCAGCTTGCTGCTGCTGATGTCACCGTGATGCATCCGGGCCCAATCAACCGCGGGGTGGAGATGGCGACCGCCGTCGCTGACGGCAACCACTCCGTGATTCTTCAGCAGGTGACATACGGCATCGCTGTACGCATGGCGATCCTGTCGATGGCGATGCAACCCTCTTCAGCCGGGAGAGAGGTATGAGCCCCACAATCAGCATTCTCCATGCACGACTGCATGATCCGTCTGCTGATGCAGAGCGGGTGACTGACATTCATCTCTCAGAGGGAAAGATCGTCGCCATCGGCGATACCCCTGCGGGCTTCAGTGCAGCACAGCAGATCGATGCAGCAGGACATTACCTCATCTCCGGCATCATCGATCTCAATACCAGACTGCGCGAACCCGGGCAGGAGCAGAAGGGAACCATCATCTCGGAAACCACTGCTGCCGCCCGCGGAGGCGTCACGACTGTCATCTGTCCACCGGATACCGACCCCGTCATCGATACACCGGCGGTCGCGGAGTTGATCCGACGACGCGCCAAACAGAGCGCCCAGGCGCGCGTGCTCTCTGTCGGCGCGCTCACCAGGGGGCTTGCGGGTGAGCAGCTGACGGAGATGGCTGCCCTCAAGAGCAGCGGCTGCATTGCAGTCAGCAATGCCCGCCGGCCGGTTCGCAATAACCTGATCCTCAAACGCGCCCTGGAGTATGCGGCCACCTGGCAGATCCCCGTGTTTGTGAATCCACTGGATCATGCCCTGAACAACAGCGGCTGCGCACACGATGGACGCGTGGCCAACCGGCTCGGATTACCGGGGATCCCCTGCTCCGCCGAAACCGTCGCAGTCGCCACCATGCTGGAACTCGCCCAGGAGAGCGGCGCGCATATTCACTTTCAGAAAATTTCCACGGCCCGCGCCGTTGAGATGCTGCATGAGGCGCAAATCAAAGGGATCCACGTCACTGCGGATGTCGCTGCGCATCAACTCCACCTTACCGAAATGGATGTCGATGGTTTTGACAGTAATTGCCACCTGCTGCCGCCTTTGCGCACGCTCGCAGACCGTAATGCATTGCGCCAGGGTGTTGCAGAAGGGGTAATCAGCGCGATTTGTTCAGGCCATGAGCCCCACGAGGCCGACGCCAAGCTGGCGCCATTTCCGGCAACAGAGCCCGGCATCTCGGCACTCGAAACGCTGCTGCCCCTGACGCTGCGGCTTGTCGATGAAAAACTCATTGATCTACCGCGCGCCATCGCTCTGCTCACCAGCGGACCGGCGGAGATCGCGGAACTCGACAGCGGCAGGGTCACTGTCGGAGCTGACGCCGACCTGTGCCTGATCGATCTCGACAGAGAGTGGCAATTTGCTGCCGAAAATATGCTCAGCGCCGGTCATAACACTCCTTTTGACGGCTGGGAGTTCAAGGGTTATGTGACCCACACCTTTTTCGAAGGCCGCATGACCTGGTCGGAATAGTATTTGTCTCAGTAGTGACGAGACATGAAGATCTGTTAGTCTCTCGCGAAGGGGCAAAGACGCAAAGAATTTTTCTTGGCGAACTTGGCGTCTTGGCCTACATGGACGTAGGTCAGGGGCGTAAGCAGGACGCGGAAGCTTTGCGAGAGTAAACATGAAAAATTGACTCATTTGTAAACATGTTATTTATATAAGGATTCAATGAACGCCTCAATGCCTGTACAAGCACAGCGTGACACCATTTTTGTTGAAGATGCACTGATTCTCTCGCATACAGAGCATGCTGGGGATCAATTCGTCATGCGGGTTTCTGCGCCGAAATGCGCCCGTATGGCTGAGCCGGGGCAATTTGCCCACCTGCAGTGCGACCCGCAGCGTGCGATGCGCCGCCCGATCTCCATCATGCGGGTTTCCACCACAGATGGCTGGGTTGATTTTCTCTACAAGCGTGTTGGTGAGGGAACTGCTTTGCTTGCCAACCGCGAGGCCGGCGAAAGTATCAACATGCTGGGTCCAATCGGCAAAGGCTTTACCATCTCCTCCGCCAGGCCCCTGCTGATCGGCGGCGGCGTCGGCATGCCGCCGATGATCTTTGCCGCCGAACGACTGCGCAGCAAAGATTGCTCTGCGTTTGTCATCCTTGGTTCCGAGGTCCCCTTCCCCTTCTCTCCGCGTCCGTCACAACTGCTGGTCAATGGTGTGCAGAACAGCATGCCGGATGGCGTGATTGCAGCGATGCCGCTGCTGGATGACTGGGGAATCCCCTCCAGGCTGGCATCATTGCAGGGATATGCCGGCTGTCATCATGGTTATGTGACTGATCTCGCCCGAATCTGGCTGGATGCGCTCGATCAACAGCAGCGCAGTGAAGTCTCACTCCACGCCTGCGGACCACATCCCATGCTGCAGGCAGTGGTAAGCGTTGCGCGTGACTATGATCTGCCGGTGCAGGTCTCACTGGAAGAATTCATGGCTTGCGCCGTGGGGGGCTGTGCGGGCTGCGTCGTGGAGGTGACGACTGAAAATGGAACGGCCATGAAACGGGTGTGTGTCGATGGTCCGGTGTTTGAGGGGAAAAGTGTCCGGTTTTAGAGCCGAATGCGTTGTCACTACGCTTCTGAAATAACGAAGAAAATTGGATAGTTGCAGGTGGCCAACAGGCTGCCTGTTATTTTTTCATTCATCCGTGACGGAGGAAGATCCATGACGGAAGTCGTCGCAACCAACGAAACCATTCTGGTGGTCGGAGGCGGGATCAGTGGCATGACCGCTGCTATCGAAGCCGCGGAAACCGGGAAACGCGTGGTGCTGGTCGAAAAGCGCGCCTATCTGGGCGGACGCGTCAGCCAGTTCTATAAATATTTCCCCAAGATGTGTTTTCCCACCTGTGGGCTGGAGATCAACCAGCGCCGCACCAAGATGAACCCCAATATCACCGTGCTGACCATGGCGGAAGTAACAAACCTCGAAGGCGAAGCTGGCAACTACAATGCCACCATCACCCTGAGCCCGCGCTACATCAATGACAACTGCACCGGCTGCGGTGACTGCGCCAAAGTGGTTGAGGCTGAATTCGACAACGAATACGACTACGGCATGTCCAAACGCAAGGGCGCCTATCTTCCTCATGTGATGGCGCATCCAATGCGCTACGTGCTTGACCCGGCGATCATCGGCACCGAAGACGCCGACAAAGCCAGGGCGGCCTGCAAGGTTGATGCTGTCGATCTCGATATGCAGCAAGAGGAGGTCAAGTTCAACTGCGGCGCCGTTATCTGGGCAACCGGCTGGCAGCCCTATGACGCAGACAAGATCCAACCCTACGGCCACGATCGCTTCGACAACGTATTGAGCAATGTCGAATTCGAGCGCATGTGTGATCCCAAGGGCCCCACAGGCGGCAAAATTGTGCGTCCGTCTGACGGCAAGGTGGCGAAGAACATCGCCTTTATCCAGTGCGCCGGCTCACGTGACCACAATCACCTCTATCACTGTTCACGCATCTGCTGCATGGCGACTCTGAAGCAGACCAACTATGTCACCGATGCCCTCGGCGATGATGCGGATGTCACCATCTACTATATCGACATCCGCTCCATCGACCGCTTCGAAGACTTCTACAAAAAAGTGCAGGATAACGACAACGTCAAGTTCATCAAGTCCAAGGTCGCCAGTGTGACCCGGGACAGCGGCGGCAATCCCGTCTGCAATGGCGTCGACACAGAAGGCTACCACCGCTATGCCAATGCGCATGACATGGTGATCCTGGCGACAGGCATGGAGCCCAGCGTCGATGCCGACAAGTTCCCCGTCGATATCGTCATCAACCGCGAAGGCTTCATCGAAGCCGATGAGAAAAACGGTGGAATATTTGCAGCAGGCGTTGCATCCGAGGCACTGGATGTCAACCGTGCTGTACAACACGCAACCGGGGCTGCACTGCGCGCCATCCAGGTTATTAACCGCGTCGCAACTACGGAGGCCTGATCATGTCAGATGAAATCAAATATAGCGGCTATCTCTGCACCGGCTGTGGCATTGGTGACAGGCTGGATGCTTCGCAGATCGAGATGATCGCCACACGTGAAGGCAAGATGTCCGCATGCAAGAGCCACGAAATGCTGTGCTCGAAGGAAGGCGTGGAGATGATCCGCAACGGCATCGACAACGATGGCGTGACCCACGTGATGATTGCAGCCTGTTCGCGGCGCGCCAAGGTCGAGGCGTTCAACTTCAACGATGTCGCCATGACGCGCGCCAACCTGCGTGAAGGCGTTATTTGGGTTCGTCCCGATGACGACGAACAACAGGAGACCACTCAGGAGATGGCGGACGACTATATCCGCATGGCCTGCGCCGAGCTCAGGTCATCGAAACAACCGGCGCCTTCCGGTGAGCAGACACTCAACAAGAACATTCTTGTCGTCGGCGGCGGTGTCACCGGCATGACTGCTGCGATCGAAGCAGCGAAAGCCGGCTACACAGTCCATATCGTCGAGAAGAGCGGCGCCCTTGGTGGCTGGGCCTCCAAATGGTACAAACGCATACCTTTCAAGGCGGCAGCTGCAGGTACATCCAACAGCAGAACAGCTGATTTGCCACAGCCGATAGAGACCGGTGTGGACGAGATGATCGCTGCTGTAGAGGCTGACGGCAACATCACAGTGCATCTCAACAGCATTGTCAGCAAGACCTCCGGCGCTCCCGGGCGTTTCTCTGCGGATATCAGCACCGAATCCGGATCGACCACCACCGAGAACTTCGGTTCCATCGTGCAGGCGTCCGGTTTCACGCTGTTCGACCCCAGTGAACTCTCAGCATACAACTATGCCAACTCGGCCGACATCATCACCAATGCCGAGATGGAGGAGCTGGCCAAAGCTGCTGACGGTGGCCCCATCAAACGTCCCTCAGACGGCAAAGAGGTGCAGTCAGTCGCCTTCGTGCAGAATGTCGCCCAGAGCTCCGATAAAAAGGGAGAACTCCCCTATCACTCCGGTATCGGCGACCTGATTGCGATCAAGCAGGCGATCTACTGCAATGATCTCAATCCCGGCTGCAGCACCACCATTATGTTCGACAACCTGCGTACCCCGGGCGCAGCCGGTGAGGATTTCTACCGCGCCGGCCAGCAGGCGATGATCACCTTCACCAAGGGCATTGTCTCCGAAGTGGTTGCAGGCGACTCTCCCACCGTCAAGTTCAAGGATCTGATCCTCGATGACGATGCCGAGATGGCATGCGACCTGGTGGTTCTGGATGTCGGCATGGTCCCCAACTCCGGTCCTGATCCCTATGCGGGTATCGAGGATTTAGAGACCGGCAAAGCCGGCGGTGAGAGCGAAGTTGTTGGTGATGCGATAGAAGAAGCTGCTAAAGCGGCGCCTGAAGTCTCTGTCGACTCTATTCTGAACCTCGGATATCGCCAGGGCACAGACCTGCCGCAGCTCAAATGGGGTTTTACCGACTCGCACTTCATCTGTTTCCCGTATGAGACCCGCCGCACCGGCATCTATGCAGCCGGCCCTGTGCGCCGCCCCATGGATATTAAGCAGGCGCAGGATGATGCAACCGGCGCGGCCCTGAAGGCCATCCAGGCGCTGGAGCATGCAGGCAGCAACAACGCCGTGCATCCGCGTGTCGGCGACCTCTCCTTTCCCACCTTCCGCAAGGAGGGCTGCACCCAGTGCAAACGCTGTAGCGTTGAATGCCCCTTCGGCGCCATCGATGAGGATGACAAAGGCTTCCCGATGTACAACGAGTCGCGCTGCCGCCGCTGCGGCACCTGCATGGGCGCCTGCCCGGTACGCGTCATCTCGTTTGAGAACTACTCGGTCGAAACCGTCGGCCAGCAGATCAAGAATGTCGAGATTCCGGCCGAGTTCGACGAGAACCCGCGGATTCTGGTGCTGGCATGTGAAAACGACGCCTACCCGGCGCTCGACCAGGCAGCCATCAGCGGCGAAGAGGTGAGCCCCTGGGCGCGGGTCATCCCGGTTCGCTGCCTCGGCTCCGTGAGCATCTCATGGGTCACCGACGCCATGAGCAATGGTTACGACGGCGTCATCATGATGGGTTGCCAGCGTGGTGAAGACTATCAGTGCCACTTTGTGCGTGGTTCGGCCATGGCTGCCGAGCGTATGGCCAAAGTCGGCGACACGTTGGAGCAACTTGGCCTCGAGAGTGAACGCGTGGTCGTCCACGAAGTCGCGATCACTGACATCGTGCGCGCTCCGGCGCTGATCAAGGAGATGGAAGAGACCATCGACAAGATCGGTCCGAGCCCATTCAAATTCTAAGGAGTTGTCCATAAATAACTTCCCGATATCGCGCAGCGATGTTGTTCGTATTCAAGGCACAGCAAGGGGAGCATAGCAGCGTTATGTAACTCTTGCTGTAACGATGAAGACGGACAACAGGGCAAGCAGGATCGGGAAGTTATTTTTTTGACAACGACTAAGGAGCATTCGTTATGAACGATCTCAATACCAACATGATCGAGAAGTATCGCAACAGCTTCCTCAACGAAGTTGAAGCAAATGTCGAAGAGGGCGAATGGGTCAAGATGTGCATGCAGTGCGGTGTGTGCTCGGGATCCTGCCCGCTGGGCAACGCCTGGGAGCATCCACCGCAGGAGCTGTTCATGATGATTCGCGCCGGCAAGCGTGAAGAGGTGCTGAGTTCCGACTCCATGTGGATGTGCACCTCCTGCTACAACTGCATCGTGCGTTGTCCGCGTGAGGTTCCCATCACCCACATCATGCACGGACTGGCGCACTACGCCAGGCGTCTCGGCATGGAGCCCAAGGAGCAGCCAACCGCGAAATTTGCGCAGCTGTTCTGGGACAACCTCATGAAAAAGGGACGCGTCAACGAGCTCAAGCTCGGCATCGACCTCTACTTCAAGGTTGGCGAAGGCATGAAGACAGCGCTGAAGAACAAGGATATCGGCATAGCAATGTGGAAAGCCAAGCGCATGAATCCGATGGAGTTCTTCGGCGGTCACGCCGTCAAGGATCTCAACGGTTTCCAGAAGGCGATCAAGAAAGCCGAAGAGCTGGAAGCAGCCCGTCTCGACAAGCACAAGGCCTGAGGAGCATAAACCATGGCAACACGTGAATATTCGTTCTACCCCGGATGCTCTTCACAAAAAGGCGCATCTTCATCCAACTACCTGGTGTCGGTCGAGACCATGTGTGAAGAGCTGGATATCAAGCTCAACACCATTCCCGACTGGAACTGCTGCTCCGCCTCCATCGGCTACGCCGGCGGCGGCGAACTGCCGCGTCTGACGCTCTCGGCGCGCAACATCGCGCTCTCCGAAGAACACAACCCTGACCAGGAGATCGTCGCCACCTGTGCCGCCTGCTGGCTATCGACCAAGGAGGCTGCCGAACGTCTCAATGATGACCCCGATATGATGGCCGAAGCCAATATCGCACTGGCAGAGGCTGGTCTCAAGCTCACCAACAAGACGCCTATCAGGCACATGGCGGAAGTGCTGGTCGAGGATATCGGTTTCGATGCCATCGCCGCCAAGGTCACCAAGCCGCTGGAAGGTCTGAAGATCGCCGGCTATGTTGGCTGTCAAACCAACCGTCCCTTCGGCATCGCCGGCGAGTCCTTCGAGAATCCGGTCTATCTCGACAAGATGGTCGATGCCCTGGGCGCCGACTCGGTGCCGGACTATGAGAAAAAGGTGCAATGCTGCGGCGGTGCGCTGGCCTTCTCCGAACCGGAGAAGTCACAGGAACTGATCAAGGGCATTCTCGAGTCAGCCTACGATCACGGCGCTGACATGATCGTCACCCCCTGCCCTGTATGCCAGATGAACGTCGAGGTCTACCAGGGTCAGATCAACGACACCCACGGCACCAAGTTCGACATGCCGGTGCTCTACTACTCACAGCTGATGTCGGTCGCCTTTGGACGCTCAGCTAAGGACGCAGCCCTGAATGGCCAGATCATCAAGTCCAAGCAGTTGGAAGAGATTGCCGGCAAGTAAGGTGGGATCACCCAGCACAGCAATAAAAGCCCCGTTGGTACGGGGCTTTTTTGTAGCTTGACAGATACACTATCGTAAAATCGACTGAAAAGAAATTTATCCACAGATGCACACAGATAAACACAGATTAAGGTAATTTTTCGTAAGGTCTCAATAATCCCGTGCATTTCGCGGTCAGAAGACCGCTCCCACAGTTCATTGTGGCGTCAAATGTGGGAGCGGTCTTCTGACCACGATACAAATGCGATAGCATTTTACTCGCGTGCACAGGATTATTGAGAAGTTACAATATTTCAATAACTCCTTGCAAGACGGCAATCTATAGGATGCTGCTGAATTTGCAAAGCGCATCTGTCGTGTAAACCCGCGTTCGATGCGCTTCGTTCCTCAGCAGCATCCTACGTTATCTCGAACAATGCACGGTTTTTTTTGAGAACTTGCAGATGAATCATGTAATCACATCTGCGTGCATCAGTGTTCATCTGTGGTAAAAAAGATGCCGAACAAACACAAGCTGTCAAAACAGGAACGCCGTCATTACCATGAGCAGATGCTGCTGTACGTCGAACGATGACTGTCATTGCGAGGAGTGCGAGCAATAAAGCCGGTCTTTCCTTATATTTGTGATGTGATCCTCGATATTTTTTACCTGCTCATTATCTTTCCAGATACCAAACAATTCATCATCCACCGTGCTTTGTTCATTTTCCTCCTCGATTGGAATCAACTTCGCGCAAGGCTTGCCATGATAAGTTATGATAACTTCTTCACCTCTCTTTACCGTGTTCAGAAGCTCCGTAGAGTGGAGCCTGAGATCTTTTGCTGTTGCTCGCATTGTGAACCTCGCTTAATAATTCCGGCTAAAAAACGCCTTATCCCCCAGTCCGTTCATCACCACCGACCATTATTACATCTGTTGATCTGTGTGCATCTGTGGTTAATAATTACTGACTTCTACAAATCGTAAAACTGTAATATATTAGAGGATATCTCCTCTACCCTTCTGTTTCTTATAGTGTTTATTCATGATGAGCGGATGCCGAAAGGCTTCTTAACACATCTCTATCCACAAGAGGAACGGACAATGGCTACTTACACAGACTTTTGCAAACACTATTCACTTGATCCTGAAGCACCGGATTCACGCATCCAATACTGCCAATATCGAGATGCCTATGATTTGCTGATTGCAGTCACGGGAGAGCAATCATGATAGACGCACTCGACAATTCAACCGCAGATCTTCTCGACACCATGAATACCCTCGTCAATGATGAGATCACGCCAGCCCAAGCTAATGCTGTTGTTGCTAAAGCGAAAAAGAAGCGCGTCAAGTACAACATCAAGACCGATGCCGGTAGAGCGAAAGTCCCTGCTGGAAAAACTGTCTGGCACACGATCAGCCCACACAAGGCTATCGGTTGGAGAGCATACGAAGTCGGTGGCATCTTCAAGTGCCGCAATGGTCACATCTTCACCCTGCCCAACTCTCAGGGCTATTCATGGGAGGATGCGCTGACAGCAGCTCTTGCACACTTCAGCGTTGCTGATGCGCCTGTCACGACCACTGTACAGGATGCTGTGGACAGCTACGTCCGCGACCTTCGTATCAGGAGGGGCATATACTGTGAAGTAGAGTCCAGAAAACGCTTAGAGAGACTGTGTGAAGATCTGATGGCTATTCCCGTACATGAATTGACAGTGGATACCCTGCGTAACTGGTTTCACAGCCTGAAGGGAGCTGCCAGTACACGCAATAGAGTGAAATCCATGTTGTTTGCTGTCTTGAATGCCAGCGACATTGATCCGCTCATCACACGCAAAATCAAATCACTGCCTACGGGCGATACCAGCAGGAACCTACTGCTCTCCACTGAAGATGTGCAGAAGCTCATCGATGCCAGCACCGGGTCAATGCACTACCTCACCCGATACCTGTCTGAAACAGGCACAAGACTTGGTGAAGTGCGTAACGCTGATCGACAAGATGTTGATTTCACTACGGGGAAAATGCATCTGTCAGGCAAAACAGGCGTGAGGGATATCATCCTGCGCTCAGAGACACTGGAATGGCTGAAGGATGTTGCACCAGGGCGGGATGGTAGCCTGATACCGTCAGACAGTGGATGCCGTTATAAATCGGGCGAACATACCTACGCTTTCCGCAGGGTAGTCAAGGATGCTGACGTTGATCCTGATTGCGTGATGTATTCATTGCGACACGCATTCTTGAGCAGATGCGTCAATTCAGGAATCAGTGCGCTACCACTTGCCAAGTATTGCGGAACGTCAGTCTTGATGCTTGAGAAGCACTACTATCACCAGTCAGATGAAGAGCAGATGGTAATGATAAACGCAGTATCACTTTAGGAGATAGAAAATGAATGAAGAGCAATTGAAGAGACACTTAACTGGCACTAGTTGATGACCTGAATGACAACCTCGGCAACCTGAAGATGAAGTTCAACCAGCAACAGGTATCAACTGGCAACATGAGTCTGTCAGGTGGCAACGGGAGAATCTGGATCACTCCAGCATCAGAAGGTTGCGATGTAGCACTGTCTGGCAAATCCCTTGAGCATCAACTTTCTCCACTTCTACGGGAACTGTTCGGCAGGAAATGCGATGGTTACAAGCAGATGAATCGGAAGATAGGAAAGGAGAATGCTCCATTTTGGCGAACAGGTAACTGGAGTCAGGTGGAGCAGGTCGCAAAGTTATACTCACAAACAACGCGATAAACCACAATCCCAGCACAACCAGTAGTATCAGTAGTACCATAACCATTGCGCCGTTTTATTCCAATTGCAGGGCGCACCACAAATACTGCTAAATTCTGGAGAACTCCAATGAAGAAGATCGACTGGCTAAAAGAGCAACTTGAAGAGACGCTGGAACAGTTTGGCAAGGACTCACTGTCCGCAAAGGAACTGAGGCGGCAGATCCGTGCTGAAGAGTACAGTGAAGAAACCGGGCGGTATACGTCCAGAGATATTTACATGGTGAGGCCGATGTCATGAAAAGCACACGCATCGAATTCGGACCCGATGATCCTATCTTCAGGGCAGGTATACAGATATTCAAGCCGATATCGCGTCCTTCAACAATACCTGACGAACCCGACCCGAAAGAAACCGAGCCACCAATGGAGGACGAGTAATGTACGGATTACCGACACTCTTCAAACTCAACCATCCCTGCACTCCACGGTTTGTCGCTCGAGATGACGATCCGATGAAGGGTGCGGTGGATGCGATTGAGCGGTCGCATTGCACCATGTGGCGTGAGATGCGCATGGCGAACAATGCAACCTCTACAGGAATACCCACTCAGACGCGCAGAGAACCTCTCTAAGCACTTCCTGTGATGAATAAGGTGCAGGGTAGGCATATCGGAGGCTAGGATTTACTTTTAGATTCAAAGTGTTAGGGAATTCAATCCTTGATGTTGCCAGCGCCTGTAGAAAGCCCTATCACTTGCTTTTCAGATTCAAATATTACGGCGCATAACAAAACGCCCACGCAATAAAAAGCCCCACAATGGCAGGGCTAGTGTGATGGTGCTTTCAGTTTAGGTTATCTCTTTCAAGATCCGCTGGTAGATCTCCTCGCGGTGTACCGGCACATCCTTCGGGGCTTCTATCCCGATTCTGACCTGATTGTCAGTGACAGTTACCCCAATGCCATCACCGATGCGAATGGCTGCAGATGCTCCTTATGCATAGCTATACATAATGCTCCGAAGCGGTCGTTGGCGAATTGAGATATCTCAAACAGTCAATCTATCTTTGACAGCCGATACCCGACCGTCTGCTTTGGAACTTCTGCAGCCATTCGCATCGGTGATGGCATTGAGGTAACTGTCACTGACAATCAGGTCAGAATCGGGATCGAAGC
>JAQYVP010000156.1 GCA_030145485.1 Chromatiales bacterium | reverse complement strand
GAGGCACAATTAAGCACTGGTAAGAGGATTATAGTTGTAGTAACATGTTGTTTCAGCGTGTTTTATTGTGATTAGGTACTGTTATTCGTACCTATATATCAGTCTGAAAATCCTCGTGTCGGCAGTTCGATTCTGTCCCTGGGTACCATATCTATCAATGGCTTATAATCAATCGTAGGTCGTTTTTCATTACTGTCTGTGCCAGATTTGTGTCCTCGATACGTCGAGTCGCCTCGCGAAGATGTTCACCAGCCAGGAGTGCATAACGCAACACCATCTCGTATGACCACCACCAAGTTCCATCAGTAATTGGAGGGTGGAGCGTTCTGAACGTGCCTGGACGTCCAAGTGTGCATCATGTCATGCCACCGGAAGATGCTGATTTCTACACGTCTTAGTACTACTCGAAATCCACAGTCTTGGCCACCACGAGCCGCCAGCTCGCCTCGCCCGACTCGAGGGTGTATTGGAGCTGACGGGAGCCTCCGCTGGGGGCTGCGTTGGGATCGCCCTCCTTGTAGAGCGGGAACGATCGCACCAGGTACTGCTCCGCTACCACGAACTTGTCGTGTCCCATGTAGCCCTTTCCGTTGACGGGGTCCTCCGCAAGCTCGGGCAGGATGATTGGGCTCAGCGACTTCTTGCTGTTGGTCGACCAGGCTGCGAGAGACCCGTAGGAGCCGCTGCCCGCCGAGGTCACGTAGACGTAAATTTCGGGCGAGCCGTCCGCATTCAGATCGGCGACCTCCGCACCGGTGACGATCCCGTCGACTGCTACCGAGATCGATGAGTTGTCGGTCTCTAGCCCCGATGGCGTCAAGGTAAGGGTATTCTCTGAAGCGGCGTTGGTGCACTGAATCCGGAACGACGCTCCCTGGAGGGTTAGTGTCTGGTCATACGCCTCAATTGCCACGGCCGGTAACGCGCCGAGAACCAGGGCGAGGATGGTGGATGCAAAAACGACTTTCATGATCTTTCTTCTCTCACATTAAGGGAACTCTGATCTGGTAATTCTACGGGGGGATGGGGTATCCATCAATGGTTAAGTGATGACGGTCTTGCGAAGGATAGGGCATAGGGAGCCGCAAGAAAGGTGCGACAGGTTGTGAGGTTGCTGGTGCTTTTTGTTATACCATTCACTTGATTGAACGATCATACTCTTCATGTGTTCCAATCCATACCTATATGAAGTCATCTTTATCTTCAAATTCAAGAGCACGGTAATGAATTCCCACCCTTGCAGACCAAAATGCGCCAATTTTTTTAAAATGCAAAGAAGGATGTTTTGGGTTGTCTTTGATTAGATCGTAGTTTTTTCGTGCTGTTTTTTGAATTGATATTGGGAGTTTATCGAAACACGACCAAAAACGTGTAGTAGTGCGGTGCACTCTACAGTTTACGAAGCATATTTTTTTTCTTCCAGCGCCTCGTCAATCAGAAAATTGAGTTTCCCTGATGCTTCGTCAGCTTCTAATTGCAAATCCCACTCACTCCAGTCCTTATCATGAATCCAACCCAAAAGCTGCATATATTCTTGATGCGGGAGAGATCCAATTGCTGATTTAATTTCTTGTACTGTAGTCAGTATTGCATTTTAACACAAAATAAATGAGGTTTGAGGGCGAGTTCTGAAAGACTGGATATCAACAGAATAATCCCGAATGAGTAAACAAGGCTGTGTCTCGTCTCTCGCAGAGGAGTGTTTCTACTGGTTTGTTTGCAGCATCGCTTTTAGCTCCCGTATCTCCAGCTGCAGTTGTTCGAGGGTTACTATCGGTGTCGGTTTATCTGCTTCACGCGCCCGTTCATGCTCTTCGTTCATGACATTGACAACGATGCCGATCACCATGTTCAAGAAAGCGAAAGCCGTAATAAAGATAAAGCTGAGATAGTAGAGCCAGCTAAGTGGATAGACTGCCATGGTTTCGTACATGACGTCGGTCCAGTCTTCAAAGGTCATGACGCGGAACAGGGTGAGCAACGCGACTGATATATCCCCCCATAGTTGATCATTGATGGTATGAAAAAACGAGGAGCCGATGGCGGCATAGATATAAAAGATGACAAACATTAGCAACAGCACGTATCCGAGCTGGGGCAAGGCTTTGAGCAATGAGTTAATCAGAATACGCAGCTCGGGGATGATGGATACCATCCGCAGTACGCGGAATATTCTGATCAGGCGGCCGATAAACGCCATCTCACTGTCCTGTACTGGCAAGAGGCTAAAGATGACGATCAGAGTGTCGAAGATGTTCCAGCCGCTTTTAAAAAAATCTCTTTTACGCTCTTCGACCATAAACCGGATGCTGATCTCCAGCAGGAAGAACAGCGTGACGCCAACATCCAGCCAGTGCATCAGAGCGAGATATTGTGGCTGGATATCATAGGTTTTAGCGCCAATCACCAGTGCCGAGAAGATAATGATGGCAACCACTGCAAGTTCAAAAATGCGGTTGTTATGCAGGCGTTGGAGTTTTTTCTGAAAGAAGAGGATGTTCATGGCGGCGCAAGATAGCAAATAATGCAGTAAAAGCCAATGTGCGGGCTAAAATGTCTTCCCGTTCCAGCCAAACAGATGTCGCTGGAGATCAGCAAACTCGATGTAGATGCGGTTTTGCGGGATATTGAGTTCAGCTGCGATCAAATCGCACAGGGTGGCTGACAATGTGGTTGTATGCTCCCGGGGCAGCGCAATACTTTTCAATTCGACGTAAGCGAGTGGGTCATCGCTGCCGGCAAACAGCATCTGTGCATTGTAATAGAGTTGCACCATGACATAGCTCTCGGGTTTTCCGA
Source organism: Chromatiales bacterium (assembly GCA_030145485.1). Taxonomy (GTDB): domain Bacteria; phylum Pseudomonadota; class Gammaproteobacteria; order Chromatiales; family Chromatiaceae; genus Sva-25. The sequence continues at coordinate 3,581 of JAQYVP010000156.1, read as the reverse complement.
GCATTTTTGCGACAGCTGCAGAGAGATCACCGAGGGTCTCATGTGAGAACTCTTTACGAGAATTTGTGGTTAGGGTGAGAACAGGCATCGATGATTACTCCTGGCAATATTTCTGGATCAGCTATTTTGCAAGCAGAATCTTTATTGTGTGGTTTTACATTGACTGGTGCTGTATTCAAATATACCAGAATAGCAATTGCTTGAGCGAATCTGGCTGTTACAAAAAAATACCCCGATGGAATAAATGTCAATGAGATGTAAAAAACCTTGACCTTTTGACGATTTGACAGTAATTTCAGCCGATTGATTATCTGACCATTTTTAATGGGGTTCCTGACGCACAAATATGATGGCTGTCAGGGCTCTTTATCTGGAGGTTTAGGCTGTGGAACTCAGTGGTGCTGAGATCGTCGTTCAGGCATTGAAGGACGAAGGTGTGGAGACTATTTTTGGCTATCCGGGTGGATCGGTGCTGCATATCTATGATGCACTCTTCCAGCAGGATGATGTCAAACATGTGCTTGTACGCCATGAGCAGGGAGCAACCCATGCAGCGGATGGCTATGCGCGCTCGACCGGCAAGCCCGGTGTAGTGCTGGTAACGTCCGGGCCGGGAGCGACGAATGCGATCACCGGCATCGCCACAGCGCATCTGGATTCGATTCCAATGGTTGTACTGACCGGGCAGGTTCCTTCCGCGCTCATCGGCACAGATGCTTTCCAGGAGGTTGACACCACGGGTATCAGCAGGCCCTGCTCAAAACACACATTTCTTGTCAAACGCGTTGAAGATCTTGCGGAAATCATGCGCAAGGCATTTTATATCGCGACCACAGGCCGCCCCGGTCCGGTGGTAGTGGATATTCCAAAAGATATCACCGACCCCAATATCAAGATACCTTATGAATACCCGCGTAATCTGAAAATGCGCTCATACAGCCCGGTCAAAAAAGGGCATCTGGGACAGATCAAGAAGGCGGTTGATCTGATCTATAAGGCCAAACGCCCGATCATCTATAGCGGCGGCGGTGTTGTGATCGATAATGCCAGCGGCTCACTGGTCGACCTCGTCAAAGAGCTGGGCATTCCTGTCACCAGCACCCTGATGGGGCTCGGCGCCTATCCAGCCTCCGACCCGCAGTTTCTGGGTATGCTGGGCATGCACGGCAACTACGAGGCCAACATGGCGATGCACGAGGCCGATGTGCTGATTGCAATTGGTGCGCGTTTTGATGACCGTGTGACCGGGCACATTGCCCATTTTTGCCCGCAGGCGAAGATCATCCATATCGATATCGACCCCTCCTCGATCTCTAAAAATGTCAGTGTAGACATTCCTATCGTCGGGTCAGTCAAGGATGTGCTGAATGATATACTGCGCATCATTCGTGAAGGCGACAGGAAAATCGAAGATGACGGTCTCACCTCATGGTGGGAGCGTATCGAGGCCTGGCGTGGCCTTGGCTGCCTGCGCTATGAGCAGAGCGATGAGGTTATCAAGCCGCAGTTTGCGATTGAGACACTGCACAAGGTGACAGGCGGCGACCTCTACCTGACCTCGGATGTGGGACAGCACCAGATGTTTGCCGCGCAATTCTACAAATTTGACAAGCCGCGTCGCTGGATCAATTCCGGTGGACTTGGCACCATGGGTTTTGGTTTGCCTGCCGCGATGGGCGTGCAGATGGCGCATCCAGGCAAGCCGGTTGCCTGTGTCACCGGTGAGGCTAGTATTCTCATGTGCATCCAGGAGCTGGCGACCTGCAAACAGCATGGCCTTCCACTCAAAATCATGTTGATGAACAACGGTTACATGGGCATGGTGCGTCAGTGGCAGGAGATGTTTTACGAGGGGCGTTATTCGCACTCCTATGTGGATGCCCTGCCTGACTTCGTTGAATTGACGAAGAGTTTTGGCCACGTCGGTATGCGCGTTACCAAGCCGTCAGATCTGGAGGCAGCCATGCAGGAGGCATTCGATCGTAAGGATGAACTGGTATTTATGGACATCGTGATCGATCCGACCGAAAATGTCTATCCAATGATCGAGGCCGGCAAGGGGCATCATGAAATGGCGATGTCTCCGGCATCAAAACAGGGAGGTCAGCAATGAATCGCCACATAATCTCTCTCCTGATGGAGAATGAAGCCGGCGCACTGTCCAATGTCTCCGCTCTGTTCAGCGCACGCGGATATAACATCGAGTCCCTCTGCGTCGCGCCGACTGATGACCCTTCATTGTCACGTATGACATTGGTGACGACATGCAGCGAGAGTGTCTTTGAACAGATCACCAAGCAACTCAACAAGCTGATCGATGTGGTCAAGTTGATGGATCTCTCTGAAGGAGATCATATTGAACGTGAGATGATGCTTATCAAAATACGCGCAGAAAAAGAGATGCGCGAAGAGATCAAGCGCCTGGCGGAGATTTTCCGCGGCAAAATTATCGATGTCAGCGACAATAGCTACGTCATAGAGATGACAGGCGACAGCGACAAGCTGGACGCCTTCGTGCATGTCATTCCCGAAGATCACGTCATCGAGGTCGTCAGGACAGGCGTCAGTGGCATAGCGCGCGGCGTCAAATCGCTGACGCTGTAAATCATAAAACCTAAAATTTAAAACCTATCCCCTACTAAGGCAAAACAATGGCAATTAACGTTTATTACGACAAAGACTGCGATCTCTCTATCATCCAGGGAAAAAAAGTCACCATCATTGGATATGGCTCACAGGGCCATGCACATGCAAACAACCTCAAGGAGTCCGGTGTTGATGTCATTGTCGGCCTGCGTCCCGACTCTACATCGGCGCACAAGGCTGAAAAAGCCGGTCTTAGCGTCAAGTCCATCGAGGATGCTGTAAAGAGTGCGGATGTGGTGATGGTGCTCGCGCCTGATGAACATCAGGCGGCGCTCTATCGGGACAAGATCGAACCTAATATTCAGGAGGGCGCTGCACTGGCGTTCGCGCACGGTTTCAATGTCCATTACGAGCAGATTGCTCCAAGAGAGGATCTCGACGTCATCATGATTGCTCCCAAGGGGCCGGGACACCTGGTGCGCGCCACATATACCCAGGGCGGTGGTGTTCCGAGCCTGATCGCTGTCTTTCAGGATGCGACAGGCACTGCCAAGGAGACAGCGCTCTCCTATGCTTCGGCCAATGGCGGCGGCCGTGCGGGCATCATCGAGACCAACTTCCGTGAAGAGACGGAGACCGATCTCTTCGGTGAGCAGGCAGTGCTCTGCGGCGGTGCAACTGCGCTGGTGCAGGCGGGTTTTGAAACCCTGACAGAAGCCGGTTATGCTCCCGAAATGGCCTATTTTGAGTGCCTCCACGAACTCAAGCTGATCGTTGACCTGATGTACGAAGGTGGCATCGCCAATATGCGCTACTCGATCTCCAATACGGCAGAGTATGGTGACCTGACGCGTGGTCCGCGCATCATCAACGATGAGACCAAGGCGGAGATGAAGCGCATCCTGACTGAAATCCAGAATGGTGAATTCGCGCGCGAATTCATTCTCGAGAATCAGGCCGGACAGGCGACCATGAAAGCCAAGCGCCGTCTCGGA
>JAQYVP010000094.1 GCA_030145485.1 Chromatiales bacterium | reverse complement strand
TCCCTGCGGCAAGACTGGCAACATGAGATCATCACTGGACGCCCTCGGCTCCAATGACGCGACGCTACGTGCAGCAGGCTGTGTTGGCGGCAGCATAGTGCTCGTGGATGCGCGCAGTGGTATGAGATAGTGCCCGGCAGCAGACATTAGATGCCGCGCTATCGCTCAATACTGAGGGGATGGTGAGGGGAAGTGGAGATTATAGATCAGACAATACCAACAAAAACAGTTAGATAAGTGACTCATCAACCACTTCGATCCAGTGTTTGACATCGATTTGCGTACCCGATTGCAGATGCAACAGGCAGCCGATATTGGCTGTTGCTATGACATCAGGGCTGTTGTCACTCAAAGCCTGCAGTTTGTTGCTGCGCAGTTGTGTGGAAATTTGCGGCTGCAATATCGAATAGGTTCCGGCCGAACCGCAGCAGAGGTGTGCATCCTGTGGTTCTGTGATGATAAAGCCGAGACTGCGCAGCAGCCTCTCTATACTGCCCTTGAGATGCAATCCGTGCTGCAGAGTACAGGGGGAGTGAAACGCAACCTGTGGAAGAGTGTCGATGAGGTTTAGCCTGTTCATATTTTGCTGCTGCAAATAGTCGCCGAGATCGGCAGTTGCATCACGAATTGCCTGTGCTTTCTGCGCATAAAGCGGATCATTTTTCAGCAGCTGCGGGTACTCCTTGATCTCCAGAGTACAGGCGCTGGCAGCGCCAAGAATCGCTTCCACACCATCCTCGAGAAGTCTGCTCCAGAGATCAATGTTGTGACGGGCAAGATCTGCAGCTGTTGCCTTGTCTCCGAGATGGTGATTGACAGCTCCGCAGCACTGCTCCGACTTGACGCGGATGCACTCGACCCCCAGCTTGTCCAGTACTCGCCTGGCAGATTGATTGATAGATTGTGCGACGACGGACTGAACACAGCCTTCAAGCAGAATGACCTTGCGGGAGTGCGTAGCCGAAATAATTTGACCTGAAGTCCTTTTTGCGGGGATTTTTTGCTGCAGTTTTTGAGGCAGCAACGGCTTCAGTGTGCGCGCCACCGCCAGCAGAGGAGCGATGCGGGATGGGTAGGGAAGGATGTTTTTCATCCCCAGGCGCATCAACTTTTCCGTGACGGGGCGTTCTACCTGCCGGTCGACCAGGTGACGCCCAATCTCCAGCAGCTCGGCGTATTTCACGCCGGATGGACAGGTGGTTTCACAGGAGCGGCAAGTGAGGCAACGGTCAAGGTGCAGTTGGCTTTTGCGTGTGACCTGCTTGCCTTCGAGCGCCTGTTTGATGACATAGATGCGCCCGCGCGGGCCATCCAGTTCATCCCCCAGCAGCTGATAGGTGGGGCAGGTTGCGGTGCAGAAACCACAGTGTACGCAGGAGCGCAGGATGCTGTCTGCCGCCTTGCCGGCATCTGTCTGCAGCAGTTGAGAGTCGATTTGTGTCTGCATGATTTTTTGGGGTTAATTCTAAGGCTGACTGAGCGAAAATATATAGATCTGGATGCTCTCTCGCAAAGACGCTAAGCCCGCTAAGAATTCCCCTTTGCGTTTCTGCGTCTTTGCGAGAGTAATTATTATCATTTGATTCATGTATTAAAATGTTGGATAACTGAAAGATTCCTGACTATAACTCAGCATAGATGCGTCCCGGATTGAGAATCCCTTTAGGGTCGAAGGATTTTTTCAGGCGTTGCTGCAATGCCAGCATCGGCTTTGACAGTGGAGAGAAAATTTCTCTACCCTGTGCATTTCTGAAACAGGTGGCATGACCACCGGCATCTGTTGCTGCCTGACGAATTGCTTGTGGATCCTCTTCGCTGAGCAGCCAGCGTTGTGCGCCACCCCATTCGATGAGCTGTTCTCCCGCAAGATTGAGCGGTGCAGCTGCCATCGGCAGCGACAGACGCCACAGCGGTTTTTCCGTTTGAAAAAAATCGAGTTGCTGTTCGCGCAGTTGTTGCCAGAACCTGCTCTGATTTGACTCTTCTCCTCCAAGCTGCAGTTGTGCTGCACGGATTGCAGCCTGTGCTCCACCGAGACGGATCAACAGTTTTCCGTCGAGCCAGGCAGCAGCGGTAATCGGCAGTGGTTGCTGTGACCAGGCGACGACGCTGGCGACAGCTTGTGATGCACTGACACCAAAGCCGAGTGTGATTTCAGCTGCCGGCACAGGCAGCACTTTAAAACTGACATCCATGATCAGGCCCAGCGTGCCGAATGCACCAACCATCAGGCGTGATGCATCATATCCTGCGACATTCTTGATCACTTCACCGCCAAAGTGGAGTTGTTCTCCACGGCCGTTGATGATGGTGCAGCCCAGCAGGGAGTCACGCGCGCTTCCAGCCCAGGGACGCGATGGCCCGGAGAGACCGCAGGCAAAAGTCCCTCCGATGGTGGCCTCGTCGCCGAAGGATGGAGGTTCAAAAGCAAGCCGCTGTTGTTGCGCCGACAGAATTTCCCTGATCTCCACCAGTGGTGTACCGCTGCGAACGGTCATCACTAGCTCATCCGGCTGATAGTTGATCACACCTTTGTGTTCGCTGGTCGAGAGGGTTTCACCTGCAACCGGGTTGCCGAGAAACTGCTTGCTGCCGCCGCCGCAGATCGAGAGCAGGGTGTTGTGCTCAAAGGCCTCGGTGATCTGCTGCTGCAGCGTCATCAGAAGCGTTCCAATTCGGGAAACGGCAGTTCGCCGTTGTGGACATGCATGGCGCCCAGTTCGGCGCAGCGGTGCAGTTCTGGAACAGCCTTGCCGGGATTGAGCAGTCCATGCTGATCGAATGCAGCCTTGATGGCGTGAAATTGCTGCAGTTCGAGGGGTTTGAACTGTACGCACATCTCGTCTATTTTTTCACTGCCGACGCCATGCTCGCCGGTGATGGAGCCGCCAACTTCGACACACAGTTGCAGTATTTTGCTGCCGAGTCTCTCTGCTCTCTGCAATTGGTCGCCAATGTTTGCATCATACAGAATCAACGGGTGCAGGTTGCCATCGCCAGCATGGAAAACATTGGCGATGGCCAGATCATACTGCAGCGACAGTTCGTTGATCCGGCGCAGTACTTCCGGCAGGCGGTGGCGAGGAATGGTGCCGTCCATGCAGTAGTAATCCGGCGCAAGTCTGCCGACAGCAGGAAAAGCAGATTTGCGCCCGGCCCACAGCTGCATGCGCTGCTCTTCATCCTCTGATATGCGGATTGCAGTGCAGTGATGCTGTTGCAACATCTGTTCGACCTTTGCGATATCGTGGAGGACCTCTTCTGCTGTTCCGTCGAGTTCACACAGTAGAATGGCGGCGGCATCTTTCGGATAACCTGCATGCACGAAATCTTCGGCGGCGCAGATAGCGAGGTTGTCCATCATCTCCAGTCCGGCCGGGATGATGCCGCTGGAGATAATGCCGCTGACAGCCTTGCCGGCATTTTCAGCATCATCGAATGCGGCCAGCATGACTTTGGCGGTGGGTGGAATCGGCAGCAGGTTGACTGTGACCTCGACAATGATGCCAAGCAGTCCCTCCGAGCCGTTCATCAGCGCCAGCAGATCGTAACCGGGGGCATCCAGCGCATCGCCGCCGATGGTGAGCATTTCACCATCGATGCAAATGATGCGCAGTTTACGGACGTTATGCACGGTCAGCCCATATTTGAGACAGTGTACGCCGCCTGAGTTCTCTGCAACATTGCCGCCAATGGTGCAGGCGATCTGGGAGGAGGGGTCCGGCGCATAATAGAGTCCATAGTGTTTGGCAGCCTCGCTGATGGCGAGGTTGCGAACCCCCGGTTGTACGGTGGCGCAGCGATTGTCAGCATCGATGTCGAGAATGCCGCTGAAACGGGCGAGGCTCAACAGCAGCCCGTTCGCCAGTGGCTGTGCGCCCCCTGAAAGACCCGTGCCGGCGCCGCGCGCAACAACCGGAACCCTGTGTTGATAACAGAGCTTCAGTATCTGTTGCACCTGCTCTACGCTCTCAGGCAGGGCGACGAGCATCGGCATGGTGCGATGCGCGGAGAGACCGTCACACTCGTAAGCGCTCAACTCCTCCTGCGCTTCGATCAGGGAGTCGTTGCCGAGGATGCTTCTCAAGCTGGATAGAAATTGAGGGTCAGCAATCATGTTGTTTGTTATGGTCAAGCCTCTTTTGTTACCACGGAACATACGGACTACACGGAATTTATTCTGTTTTCATTTCCGCGTGTTCAGTGTGTTCCGTGGTTTATGTTTGTAAAAAAG
>JAQYVP010000051.1 GCA_030145485.1 Chromatiales bacterium | reverse complement strand
TTTAGGGTATACGGCTGATGCGCGCAAACAGGAGATCGATTTACGCGCCTCGACAGGTGGACAGCTCACCTATTACCGCAGAACCAGGAACAACCCGCGTACATTCGATCGTCTTGAATCTCCGCTGGTGGTCGATTATGAAGTGCATAACCCGGCGGAAGTCACCTTCTTCTGGCAGATCTCCTGGGGCCAGCGCCTGATGACATTGCTGGAGCATCACCGCATGGGACGCGGCCACTACAGTCTTATGTGGAACGGTGAATATCCCGGTGGCGAAAAGGTGCCGGATACCATGCGCAGACTGCTGCCCGGCATCGTGCGCTACAACCTGCCGGATAATGTGATCTTTGTAAAACACACCCCGAGCATCGATGCGTATCATCTCAGCTCGACCATTCTCGCCGATCCACGCCGTGAATCCATCGGCATCGATATTACCCTGAGCAGGCACAGCAGTGTCGAGATGGTGGTGGCGGATATGCAAAACGGTAGTAATGTGGCGACGCGCCTCTACGATGACTTGCCTGCGGGTATCAATAATCTGAGCTGGGATGGCAGGAACAACGACGACCAGCTGCTGGCGCCGGGAGATTATCGCGTCGGTGTGCGTTCCATGGATGAACAGGGCAGTCGCAGCCTGTTCCTTTACCGTACCCTTCGATTGCAATATTAGGAGAATCAGAATGAAAAGGATTTTAATATTCCCGCTGTTGCTGTTGTCTGGCATCTCTCAGGCAGCTGAAGATGCCGTCCTCGTCAATGCGGTCAACGCGCGCATCGCACAACTGCAAACTGAAGTGTGGCAAATTGATGACGCGATCTACAAACTTGGCAATATGGATCTCAACGATACACAAAAATACGAGCTCATTGCTGAGCAGAGTTTCTCCGAGACTGAAAAGATTGTTTCAAGCTATGGCCTGACCCTGAAGCAGCTCTACACCTACGAAGCAGCGCATCAACAAGCGCTGGACGCCTGGCTGCAGAAGCATCCGGACCAGGGTGATCAATTGAACACGCTAGCTGAGGAGATCATGCAGCTGCAACTGCAGTTAGATCAGTTGCTTCAGCCTGGTTCTGGATAACCTTTCACCAGTAATACTTGAGTGGTCAACATCTTTACAAATGAGTCAAATTTCAAAAAATGACTCTCGCAAAGACGCCAAGCACGCCAAGAAACCCCTTTGCGGTCTTTGCGTCTTTGCGAGAGAGAATAATATTTTCCATACCTCGTCAATCTGAGACATGGTCTCGCTAGCTATGTGAAAGAAAACAGAGTGTCATCATTTCTCAATCGTGGTTACAAGACCACTCCTACATGTAGAGTCGGAACTTGCTGTAGGAGCGGTCATCTGACCGCGATATGCATGAAACCTGAGACACAGGTATTGGGGTTATAAGATTACGGCAGTTATCTCAAGGAGTGAGAACATGAAACAGATTATCAAACACAGCCTTATCGCTATCGTTGCAATCACAGCGCTCTTTTCAGGCATCCAGGCAAATGCCTATGACGCCCCGTGGAATGGCTGGCGGGAGGACATCACGGGTCCCGGCCCGGAACCTGAAGAGGATTGTCAAAACGGTGAATGCGGCCCTCCCAATGATTGCAACACCGGCTCGCCTGTCTACACGGCCAGGGGATCCCTTGTCTGGCGCGACACCGATATTCGCTTCCCCGGGGCAACCCGAATCGGACTGAAGCGTACCTACAACTCGTTTGATTTTCGCGCAGGCATGTTTGGCCGCGGCTGGTTCACTGCACAGGAGTCCAATATAGCCCGCACCTACAAAGCAGTCGCGGAGGCCAGCGCCGATGGATCGGCAACAACAGCCACTGAGTTCGAATCCACACCTGTGTGGATGTCTTCATACGGGCGGCGTTACAAGCTGCAGGAGAGCGCAACCGCCTGTACGCCGCCACAGGTGCTGTTTTTCACTTTTGAGAAACAGCCTGACGGCAGCTTCAAGCAGGTGTTCGAAGAGAGTCTGAGTTTTGCCATCTACAATGACAGTGGAGAGTTGCTGGAGAGCTATTCGGATCAGAGCGGCTCCAGCGTCTACTACGACTACGACGAGCAGGGCCGCCTGCTGCGTCAGTATGACAGCTATGGATATGCACTGAATTATGTGTATAACGAGCGCGGCTTTGTCGAGCAGGTGAGCGACCAGGCGGAGCGCATCTGGAGCTACTCCTATGATGACTACGGCAACCTGGTGCAGGTTGTGGATCCAGACAACGACAGCAGGGATTATGGCTATCACGCGGTCGACAACAAGGGTTATAAACAGCACCTGCTGAGCAGCGTGCATGACAACCTCGATGAGCAGGCGCTGAGCGTCACCTGGAGTCGCAGCACGCTGTACAACAAAAAGGCGATGCGCGTCAGCAGCTACATGCTCAGGGATGGTCGTCGACATGACTACAGCTATGCGCAAACCACCTACGCAGGAATCCCTGCGGTGCGTGTCGTAAAGAGCAGCAGGCAGGTGGCTTCCAACGCCATTGTCGAATCCCAGACTTTCATCGCCGATGCGAACCGCTACTGGATCCTGCAGCAGAGTTCCACCACCAGGGGCACGATACTGCAGAGAGTCTTCGACAGCCGCGGCAAGCTGGTAGAGAGGCGTGACGCACGCGGCAATACCACCAGGTTTGAGCACAACAGTGCCGGACGCACAACCCGGATTACACAGATGGCGGGCTCCGCCAGTGAACGCACCACCACCATCAGCTATATCGACAACAGCAATCGCGTTGCGCTTATCGATGAGTACGGGCTGCGAGAAACCCGTTTCACCTATGACGCCGAGCGGCGCATGCTCAGCAGAACATTGCTCGATCCGGTAACTGGCGACAGCCGCAGCTGGAGTTATGCCTATCATGCAAATGGCAGTGACAGCCAGGGTAACCCTCTGCTGGGCAGGCTGGCATCTGTCGATGGACCGCAACCGGGGACTCAGGATCGACACCGATTATTCTACAATGACCGGGGCCTGCTGACCAGGGTGGTGCGTCCGCTCGAGCTGACATCCGGCTACAGTTACAACGCGGCGGGGCAGCTGTTTAATACGACTGATGCCAATGGTGTGACCACGGAAATCAGTTTCGACAGCCGTAACCGCCCGCTGTTGATCAGTCGCGATGGACGCAGTACATCGATTGAATATACGACGCAGGGCAGAGTCGGCAAGATCACCGATGAGCTGGGTAGGGTGATCGTACTGGCATACACTGATCACGGCCAGCTGACGCAAATCACCTATCCATCCGGCGATAGGCTCGATTTCAGCTATGTTTATGCCTCCGGCTACACGCAAGTGACAAGCCGCTATTTTCGAGCAGACGGTACATCGGTCAGCAGCAGCATCGACCGATATGATCCCTTCACCGGCCTGCCGCAGCAACACTCCCTGGCGACTGTTGCAGAAATGGCTGCACAGCAGCATTACAACGGTCTCAGTGATCTGCTGCAGACAACAGTATACGGCCAGTTCGGCAACACCGGCGGCGTCACTGCATCAACCTTCAGCTATGGCTACGACAATGAGGGACGCCTGCAGCAGGTACAGGATAGCCTGAACGGCGTCACCACGCTCTCCCGCGATCTCTTCGGCCGCATCACGCAGATGACAGACGCCAACGGCGGGGCAACGCAATATAGTTATTCCTCCTGGGGTGAATTGATGCAGGCGCTCAGCGCGGACAGCGGCAGCAGTGACTACCAATACGACCCTGCAGGAAATCGGATCAGGGAGGTCGATGCAAATGGTGTAATGACCGGCTACAGCTACGATGCTTTGAACCGTCTCACAGGGATCGATTATGCAGGGGCAAATCTCGATACTGTATTTCGATATGACGAAGGCGCATTCGGAAACGGCCGGCTAACCTCGGTGACCGATGCATCCGGCAGCAGCAGTTACCAGTACGATGAGCGCGGCCTGCTGCTGCAGAGCAGTTCCACGGTTGCGGATCACTCCTTTGATGTCAGCAATAGTTACAACGATGCCGGTGAACTCACGGGTATCGGCTACCCCTCTGGCGCGCAAGTCAGCTACAGCCATGACAGCGCAGGCAGGCTCAGCGGCATCGAGCATGATGATAATGGCAATAGCACCTCGCTGCTTGGCAACATCAGCTGGAGCGGCCCCAACATGGCGAGCTATCGACAGGGCAATGGCATCACCACGGAACTTCACTATGACGATTCTGGCCGCCTGCTCGAAAAGCGCTATGGCGGCAGCGACAACAATCTGCAGCTCACACTGGACCGGCAGGGACAGATCACCAGCCAAAGCTGGTCGAGGGATGGCGGCAGTGAGAACAACAGTTTTTTCTACGATCATCTCGGACGCCTCACGCAGGATGGCAGCGACAGCGGAGTGTTCAGCTATGATGCGGCCGGCAATCGACTGACACGGGAGAAGAGCGGCTCCAGCGATAGCTACAGCTACGACGCCAACAGCAACCGCCTCAATCAGGTCGAGGCGACTGTGATCCGGCGTGACGCGGTTGGCAACAGGCTCGACGATGGCATCCGCCAATATCAATACAACGCCATGAACCGCCTGGCGCAAATGAACAGCAGCCAGTCGCAAATCCAGGCGACCTACAGCTACAATTTCATAGGAGAGAGAGTTAGAAAGCAGCTCGCCGGCGCCCAGGTCGATGATATTCGCTACGTCTATGGCCAGGGTGGTGAACTGCTGGGTGAATACGACAGCGATGGCAATGTCATACGCGAATACATCTATCTCGGCGATGGCGCAGTCAAGCAACTGATCGCGCAGGTCGAGGCCAGCGGCTCCATTGTCACCATCCACAGCGATCATCTCGCAACCCCCAGGCTGGCGACAAAAGAGGATCAAACCATCGTCTGGCGCTGGAGCAGCGACGCATTCGGAACCACTGCCGCCGATGAAGACCCCGACGGCGATGGCAATCCGGTCGTCATCAACCACCGCTTCCCAGGTCAGTATTATGATGCAGAGTCCGGCCTACACTACAACGTCCAACGCTACTACGACCCGACCACTGGAAGATACATCACCAGCGATCCGATCGGTCTGGCGGGCGGGCTGAATACCTACGGCTATGTTGGGGCGAACCCACTCAAGTATGCTGATCCGCAAGGGTTGTTTTTTGATATTGTCTTCGATATTGGTTCAATTATTTATGACGTTGGCAAAATAATTGTCGATAATATTTTTGGAGACGAAGATAATCTCGGTGAGAATTGCCTTGCTCTTGGAGCTGATACCGCAGGCGCTTTTGCTCCTGGAGTCACCGGGCTTGGTATAGCGGTTAGAGCTGGCAAGCATGCAGGTGGTGTTGCAAAGGGCGCATCAAAAGAACTCACAACATTTTACCCACCAAATAATGGCTTTATAGGTACTACAACGAAAGCAGCTTTGGAACCAGGACAAAAGATTGATCGTTTCGGGGGAAGTGAATTTTCTCGTTTCTTTTCACCGGTAGGTACGCCAGCGGCCATGAGGGCACTGCCGCCTGGAACTGCATCACAACCTGTGAGGACGTTTGAGGTTGTAAAAGAGATTGGAGTTGAGTCTGGGCAGGTAACTCCAGCTTTTAACCAAATAGGCTTGGGAACACAATTTAGATCTAGTGAGCAGCTTGGTGAATTACTAAAACAGGGCTTTTTAAAGGAAATTACGAAATGAAAAAAACATATTCTGATTTGCCAGAATGGAGTTTTGAATTAGATGAGGTTTCAGCAAATGTTTATGAGGTTGTTGGAACAGACAGAATGGGACATAGAGTTTCATCTACTGGAATAGATCTGGATCAAATCATTGAACAATGTAAAAAAAATGCGCGGAAAATCGGGGGTCAGTCCGTAGGGCGCAATAAATGAAACGCATTGCGCCACATTGGCATGGAATGCCACCGCATGTTAATACCGCACATGGA
>JAQYVP010000090.1 GCA_030145485.1 Chromatiales bacterium | reverse complement strand
CCAAGCTCAAGCAGAACGCCTGTGTCGAAGAGATCGACTACCGCCATCCACGCGGACTGGATAAATCACTGATGCGTGACCTTATCCAGTGCCAATGGATCAAAAGACATCTCAATCTCATGTTCACAGCCCCCATTGTTTGGGAAATATATGGATTGGCTACGCTAATCCACCTACTTTAGTAGGTGGTGGTTTAGTACTATTCGTGGTATGTTTCACGTGAAACATATTCACATAAAATGAAATATGTGACATTCAGAATGATTTGATTGTGACTGTTATCGAGTATATCTTCCGATATTATCAGTAAATATATCTATGGAAGTTTCCGGTATCCTGCCCCTCAAGTAACATTTGTACATCCATATATGATATGTCGTAGGCAAAAATCTGGCATCTGACGCAGATGAATATGTCAATGTTGTGATTGAATTCCAGATCCTTTGCTACTATGCAATAAGAGTACAATCTCATACACATTGCATCAAAGCCGAAAGTTCACCCGCATCATATACCGATGTGTATGATCCTTCAAAATCAGGATGCCGTAAGCGCTGAGCAATATATTTAGAGAGTTTTCTGCTAGATCTATGCAGTAGATTCGATAATCTAGATACTCGCAGCAATTCTATATGTAGAGAGATACTCACCACGAATGAAAAGAAGAGCACGGAGGCATTTTTGTAACCATTTGATTCTTCATGGTCTTCGAGGTCTTCGTGTGCTTCGTGGTAATTATCTTTTGTAACTATGCAGCATTTTCTATTACGAACCCACGGGTGCTCGATAGTTACAGTATTTTAAAATATCAATACTCTATTGGTACAGTGAGAATTGCTATAGCAACTCATGAATAGTTACAAAAAGATCAATTAGATAGGGTATAATGCGAGTCTTAATCGGAGAAATTCATGAGCTATGATTCATCATCCATAAAAGTACTCAAAGGGCTGGATGCGGTCCGAAAACGACCGGGAATGTATATTGGCGATACTGATGACGGCACTGGTTTGCACCACATGGTCTTTGAGGTTGTGGATAACTCGATCGATGAGGTTCTGGCAGGATATTGTCACGAAGCAATAGTTATTATACATGATGATGGCTCAGTTTCTGTCTCAGATAATGGTCGTGGTATCCCCGTCGATATACACCAGGAGGAACAAATTTCGGCAGCCGAGGTCATCATGACTGTGCTCCACGCAGGTGGAAAGTTTGATGACAAATCCTATAAAGTATCCGGTGGTCTGCATGGTGTTGGTGTATCAGTAGTGAATGCATTATCTCAATCCCTGGAACTGACTATCAAGCGAGACGGTAAGATTTATCATCAGACATATCACCTGGGTGTGCCTGTAGCGCCTCTTGGCGTAACAGGTGATACAGAAGAAACTGGAACATTGATTCGTTTTAAACCAAGCTCTGAAATCTTTACAGATACGCTATTTCACTATGATATTTTAGCTAAACGTCTGCGAGAACTCTCCTTTCTAAACTCTGGCGCTCGCATTGTACTCATCGATGAACGTGTCGATAAAAAGGATGTATTCGAATACGAGGGTGGAATTCGTTCATTCGTAGGCCATCTGAATCGAAACAAGACACCCATTCACGATAAGGTTCTCGATATTGTTGCTGAAAAGGACGATGTAACCGTAGAGTTGGCAATGCAATGGAATGAGTCATACCAGGAAAATATATTCTGCTATACCAATAACATTCCACAGCGGGATGGAGGAACACATCTTGCCGGGTTTCGTTCTGCTTTGACGCGCACTCTTAATCAATACATTGAGAGCGCAGGCCTTGCTAAAAAGCACAAGGTCAAACCGAGTGGTGATGATTCCCGTGAGGGATTGACTGCAGTTCTGTCAGTAAAAATACCAGATCCAAAATTTTCATCACAAACAAAAGATAAGCTTGTCTCTTCAGAGATCAAGGGTATCGTCGAGGCACTGGTTTCTGAAAAATTAAACGATTTCCTGCTCGAGAACCCGGGTGATGCCAAAACTATTGCAGGAAAAATGGTCGATGCCGCCAGGGCGCGTGAGGCAGCACGAAAAGCGAGGGAGATGACACGCCGCAAAAATGTACTGGATATAGCAGGCCTTCCTGGAAAGCTGGCAGACTGTCAGGAGAAGGATCCTGCAAACAGTGAAATCTATCTGGTAGAGGGCGATTCGGCTGGAGGTTCAGCAAAACAGGGACGGGACAGAAAAAATCAGGCGATACTTCCACTACGTGGAAAAATTCTCAATGTCGAGAGAGCCCGCTTCGACAAGATGATCTCCTCCCAAGAGGTTGGGACGCTTATCACGGCCCTGGGCTGTGGAATAGGTAATGACGACTTTGATCCTGAGAGACTTCGTTATCACCGCATTATCATCATGACAGATGCTGACGTCGATGGAGCACATATTCGCACCCTGCTTCTAACATTTTTTTATCGTCAAATGCGTGAGTTGGTTGAACGCGGTCACATCTATATAGCGCAGCCGCCGCTCTACAAGGTAAAAAAGGGCAAACAGGAGCGCTACCTCAAGGATGACGCTGAACTCAATCAGTACCTGTTGCAAAGCGCCCTTGACAAGGCAAGACTACATGTTAACTCTGAGGCGCCTCCTCTCTCGGATACTGCATTGGAGTCTTTAGCAACTGACTTCGTTGCAACGACAAGTATTATGCAGCGACTTTCAAAACGCTACAATCCCCTGGTCATTAATAAATTGCTCTCGATGTCAGCAATGAATGATGAGATACTCAATGACAATGTTGCGTTGCAGCAGTGGTTGTTAGAGTTTCAATCGCTCTTAAATGCAGGTGCCTCTGCTGCTGAATCCTACGAAGCGAATAAGTTGCAGGAGGCTGATCAAAAAGGGGTACGAATTATTCACTCTGTTCACGGGATTAACGACGATGAATTGATATCCCAGGAGTTTTTCAAGAGTTCAGATTACAAAAAAATCGCATTGATGCATGACCAATTACATGGATTAATTGGCGAAGGAGCATTCATCGAACGTGGTGAAAAGAGCATACAAATAGATGATTTTCAGCAAGCTTTTAACTGGCTCATGGATGACACCAGGCGTGGCCAGCATATACAACGCTATAAAGGGCTTGGTGAAATGAATCCAGAGCAGTTGTGGGAAACAACCATGGATCCCAATGTGCGTCGCCTGCTACAAGTTACTATCGAGGATGCGATTGCCGCCGATGAGATATTCACTACATTGATGGGTGACCATGTTGAACCACGGCGTGAATTTATTGAACTCAATGCGCTTGATGTAGAAAATCTTGATGTCTGATAAATTGTTAATCTTAGGAGTTGTCCATAAATAACTTCCCGATATCGCGCAGCAATGTTGTTCATCTTCAAGGCGCAGCAAGGGGGCGCATAGCAGCGTTATGTAACTCTTGCTGCTACGCAGAAGAGGGACAACAGGGCAAGCAGGATAGGTAAGTTATTTTTGGACAACGACTTAGTTCATCGAGATATGTAGGGCGTCTTTTACATTTAAGGTAGTTTAGACATTTCTCTGTCATCCTTGATCGAATCGAGGTATAAACTTCTACATCCTTACTCTCTTTCCTACATTCGTTCATGTTAATAAGTGTGACGCATCGCTAGAAATTCTCAGTGTACCAATAAAGTGTCGATATCTTAAAAGGGCTTTTACCACGAAGCAGACGAAGACCACGAAGAATCAACTGGTAAAAAAAATCCTTTAACATCTCAATAGAACCGTGCAGCAAGTAGAATTGGGAGTCTGAAAACAGGGATGTTTTATCAGAGTTTATGACATACATGGATATATTAATGTCGCCAGAGGCAGGATGCCGGAAGCGACCAGGGACGTATTTACGCGTCCCTGAAAGGCTGATCCCGATTCTACGCATACTCGAATATTGCACGGACTTTTTGAGATGTTACAATGCCTTCGTGCTCTTCGCCTCCTTCGTGGTGAGTATCTCTCTACATTTAAAATAGTTGCCGGACAGTCTCATAGCACTTTTCATGCGGTGCAATGTGCTGTCGCTTACTGCGCCCTACCGTCCAGCTCAGACCACTTACCTATACATCCGAAAAGGTTAACGGCGAGTGATCTTGACGCACAGAGCATAACGACCTCTCCGCCGGACATGGATGTACAAATGCCGTGAGGGCAGGATGCACAGGAACGTCCTGCGTTGAGATGGCTAACTGAAACCGGGCCATGCCTCGTTTTGACGACTGCTTTCAGTCGATGTAAACAGAGATTCTGTATGGAATTCGTGTTTAGGGGGAGAGAAGTTTATATTCAAGGTAGAGGTGAATAAGGATAAAAACAATAAATATAATTTAATCTAGAATTGAATAAGCGTTCGGTGACAAGCTTGCATAAATAGCTTTTGTCTTAGTGATAATAGCTCAGCTTAAATTTGCGTAGTTGACAACTAGCCATTTCACACCTGTTTCTGCGAAGTTTACCTGAACCCTGGCTGTAGACCCTTCTCCTTCACTACTCAAAATAACACCCTCTCCAAATTTCGGGTGGGTTACTTGCTGTCCGAGTTGGAACTCTCCAGCGGTGTTTGTTTGTGATGCGGCTGTATAGGGACGGGATATCCTGGGTGTTGATCTGATCTCAAGCAGATACTCATGAGGTATTTCACGCAGATAACGTGATGGCAGTGGATAGCTTTCGCTACCGTGCAATCTACGGCTTTCAGCATGGCTAAGAGTTAATTGCTGCATCGCTCGTGTCATTCCAACGTAGCAGAGACGGCGCTCCTCTTCGAGCCTTTCAGGATCATCCGCAGACATACGATGGGGAAAGAGCCCCTCTTCGAGTCCACCAATGAACACAATCGGGAATTCCAGACCCTTGGCTGAATGCAGTGTCATTAACTGAACACACTCTTCATGCTCCTGTCCCTGATTTTCACCGGCTTCGAGTGAGGCATGGGCGAGAAAAGCATCCAGAACACTCAGCAACTCATCTTCCGGATTAATGAACTGGCGAGCAGCATTGACGACTTCATCCAGGTTTTCAATACGATCCTGCCCCTTTCCATCACGGCTTTTTTTAAAATGCTCCCTTAATCCTGCAATCTCTATAATCCGCGATATGCTTTCATGAAACGGGATATCTTCATCGGTGTGACGGTTTTCCTCGATGAGATCAATAAAATGCTGTATTGCATTGGCTGCCCGCGCCTGCATGGCGCCACCCTGCTTCAGCTCGACAGATGCCTGCCACATAGAGCATGCGAATTCGCGTGCATGCAGACGTATCGCATCGAGTGTTCTAGGACCGATTCCTCTCGGCGGCTGATTGACAGCTCGCTCAAATGCAACGTCGTCATGTTGATTTTTGATGAGACGTACATATGCGAGGGCATCCTTTACTTCTGCGCGTTCGAAAAAGCGCATGCCCCCATAGACGCGATACGGGATGGATGATTGGATCAAGGCCTCCTCGAAAAGCCGTGATTGCGCTGATGTGCGATAGAGAATAGCAATCCCGGAGCGTTGCATCCCCTGCTCCAGGTGATCCTGGATGCGACCGATGACAAATCGTGCTTCGTCGACCTCGTTGAAGGCCGAATAAAGATGTATTGGTTCTCCCGCGTCATCTTCAGTCCACAGGTTTTTGCCAAGCCGTGTCGGGTTGTGTTCAATAATTGCATTTGCAGCTTTGAGGATATTGCCACTGGAGCGATAATTCTGTTCCAGTTTGATCAAACTGGAACCCGGATAATCGCTCTGAAAATTGAGAATATTTTCTACACGCGCACCCCGCCAGCCATAGATTGATTGATCATCATCGCCGACGACAAAGAGTTGATTGCGATTGCCCACTAATAGTCTGATCCAGGCATACTGTATGCTGTTCGTATCCTGGAACTCGTCAACGAGAATATGTGAGAAGCGTTTGCGATAGTGCTCGAGTAGTTGTGGATTGTTTAGCCACAGCTCGTGTGAACGCAACAACAGTTCTGCAAAATCAACCACACCACCTCTGTTGCAGGCATCCTCATACTCCTGGTAGATACGGATCATCTGCTTTTGAAAAAAGTCATCGCAATCGTCGATGTGCTGTGGACGCAGCCCTTCATCTTTGCGCGCGTTGATGAACCATTGAACCTGCCGTGGCGGCCATCTTGAATCATCAAGTTCCAGCGATTTCAGAATACGCTTGATGAGCCTGAACTGGTCATCAGAGTCCATAATCTGGAATCCCTGGGAGAGGCCTGCTTCCTTCCAGTGTGAACGCAGAAGCCGATGTGCAAGACCGTGAAACGTACCAACCCACATGGCGCCGGAGGGCGATGTCATCAGCTCATCGATGCGTGAGCGCATCTCACGGGCTGCTTTATTGGTAAATGTAACGGCAAGAATATTCCACACCGGCACCTGTTCGACCTCGATCAGCCATGCCATACGGTGAATGAGCACCCGGGTTTTTCCGGAGCCTGCGCCAGCCAGTACCAGACAGTTGCCGTCAGAGGCAGTAACAGCCTCACGCTGAGGCTCATTTAGTTCATCAAGTATATGGGATACATCCATAGTGAGTACTCACTCAATAATATAATATTAGCACTTGTTGCAGATTAAATTTTACCCGATTAGGGTGTAGCAGTTTAACTGTTTTAGGTTTTTTGGTTTTTGGTTTTAGGTTTAAAGTCAGCAATTCTAAATGTAGAGAGATATTCACCACGAAGGACACGAAGGCGCTTTTGTAACCAATTGATTCTTAGTGATCTTCGTGGTAAAAGTCTTTCAAGATATCGACTCTTTATTGGTAAATTGAGAATTGCTGGTTATAGGTTATAGTTTTTAACCATTCAGTCAGTAGGTGTCAGATCATTGTTGCTGCTATTATGACACGATGAAATGGTCTGTAGTCAGCAGGAAAACCCTCGTTAAAGGTTTTTTCCAACTCTCGGAACTCAGGATAACGCATCAACTCTTTGCTGGTGGCGAGAGTTCTGTGTTGAGGCGTGAATTGATCGAGAAGGGTGATGCAGTCGCCGTGTTGCCTTATGACCCGGTGCGTGACGAGCTGGTATTAGTCGAACAGTTCCGCATTGGGGCACTGGAAGACCCTTCCGGCCCCTGGTTGATCGAGATTATTGCCGGTTATCAGGAGCCGCATGAAGAGCCGCAGAGTGTCGCAGTCAGGGAGGCTCTTGAAGAGGCAGGATGTCATATCACGCAGCTGCGTTTTATTCAGCGCTACTACTCGACTCCCGGTGGAAGCAGTGAACAGATTCATCTCTATTTTGGATTCACCGACACATCGGCGCTTGGTGGAGTGCATGGCCTTGATGAGGAGGGCGAGGATATCAGGGTCAGGGTCGTCAGCAGCACAACAGCATTTGAGTGGCTCGAGCAGGGAAAGATCGATTCAGCGATGCCGACAATAGCACTGCAGTGGTTCAGACTGCATCGTGATGAGATTCGTCAGCAATGGTCACGGAGTATGTGAGGCGAAGGTTGAGCACAGCAGGCCTAATCATAAGTAAGTATTTACTTCGATTGATATCTCCTTATCATCAAACGTGGCTACGCCTCAGACTGACTAAGCATGAAAAGGATCCTTGTCTCTCGCCAAGACGCAAAGCTTCCGCGTCCTGCTTACGTCCTTGACCTACATCCATGTAGGCCAAGACCGCAAAGGGTTTTTCTTGGCGAGCTTAGCGCCTTTGCGGGAGATATTGTGAAAATTTGACTCATTTGTAAAGATGTTGGCCACACATCATAAAAACAGATAAGTGAGCGACTACTTCTATTGATACCCCTCATGCTATTGAGGAATGATAAATCCCGGAGGTGCGTTTTTCCATGGATAGCCAGCCACACCCATTTGATATCCTCGCTCAAAAAGCTTGGTCATGTAGACCGGATCAAACTCCTCCAGGGGCTTTTCGATGAAATCCGGGGGGATATAAGCGAGATTAAATACATTTCCATCCCGTTTCGTTAAAGCATAGATCTGGTAGAGATCGCCGATACCCTGGGTTCTGATCAGTGAGTCGATGGTGCGCATGCCGATGGGAAGAAGATTGCGCTTCATACCAAGATAGTTCGGATCCAGAAATGAGTTTCTGATGACGTAGACGTTGGTTTTTCCCTTCACTTTGAGAATTTTTTTGATCTTTCGCCAGTCAAGTGCTGCCGGATAGACGAATACCTGTGATCCGGTGCCTCCATCAACATGTAATTCATCGTAGAGCATGCCATCGGCCTCGACAGAGATAGTAACCGGGGGGAATGCAACAGGAATAGATGCTGAAGCAAGCAGGATATTGTGGATCAGTTCGACTTTATCCTCCCTGTTGCTGGCGGCAATAAAGCCGATGTTCCAGATGACCGGACGTCCTGCCTCCAGGTTGACTGTGCCAATAAACAGACGCCGCCCTCTTTTTGTCTCTGTGGCGATGGCTTCGATCATCTCCGCCGTGATATATTTTTTCAGCAACTTTTTCAATGGATCTGTTTTAGCCATCGAGTCACCAAATGCGACAGCGATGACATTTCGTTTTGTGGCGATGTCTTTTGTTGATGTCGTGGTGAAGACCTTCTTGAGCTGTTCATCATAGTCGGATCCTAGAAATGCAAATGGAGCAGTCAGGGCGCCGGTGCTTACTCCTGTCACCATGGTAAATTCGGGGCGGGTACCTGCTGCTGACCAACCAGCAAGCAAACCGGCGCCAAAGGCGCCGTTAGCTCCGCCTCCGGAGATAGCAAGATAGTTGTGCGGTTTGGCATAGATTCCGGAGAAGTTTTGACGAGCCTCCGCATGCGACATTTTCAGCAGTGTCTCACGGGTGAATTTGGGCATCTCATCACCCCAGAAACGCGCATTTGGAATTTCTGCAAGTTCAACCTCTGTAATGAGGTTTTCCGGAACAGAACGATGCTCAGAAACAGTGGCACAACCACTCAGGACCACAATAAGGGTAATGTAAAAGAGAGGGATAATTTTCATATGCGATACTCTAGTAATCCTTGAGTGGCCAACATCTTTACAAATGAGTCAAGTTTTAAAAAAGTCTCTCGCCAAGAGCGCAAAGGTTTTTCTTGGCGAACTTTGCGTCTTTGCGAGAGAAATATTTTTTTTCATGCCTCGTCAGTCTGAGACTTTGTCTCGCTAGATATCAGATGTGTAGACTACGGAAGTTATTTTTTCTCAGCAATTGTAACAGGAGTTTTGGTACAACTGGTCAAGGGAGTCTGCAGGTCAGCTCCTCCCTTGCATCGATACAGAGAACCATCGGCAAAGCCAACCCAGGCCTCGCGAAACTTGCCGTCGGCGGCAATAGCTGTCACCGCCACATCCGGTATATTTCCGGCCTCGGCGCAGTTTGCCCAGGTTGGTCCGGTGAATTCGCCGCCGCCAAGACAATATTGGACCGTGCCATCACTGTATCCAACCCATGCATCGCGGTAATTATCCTGATGAGCGATGACAGTCACAGAACGCACGACCGGTTCTGCCTCCTTCTCAGGCTCGGCAGCCACGGGAGAAAGGAGAGATACAGCGGCCAAGCCTACAAAGTAGCTCAGGAATCTGTTGGTTTTCATAAATTCACATCCATAGTTCGATAGTGGGAATTTTTTATTACAGCAACAGTTTACCGACGTGCGCCTCTTTATGAAAGATGCGGTTTAATTCTTTTGTTGATGAAGACTCCTAATGCATTCAGTTCGGGGTACCTTTCGACCATCTCCATGATGTACTCCAGCACCAGCGGAATATCATCGAGATATCCCTGTTTGCCGTCTCGCCGATAGAGTCTGGCGAAGATGCCTGCAACCTTGATGTGGCGCTGCACGCCCATGAGGTCGAACCAGCGCTGGAATTTGGCTTCATCCTGCTGCGGCATCAATCCGCATTGAATCGCCAGTTCACAGTAGCCTTCGACCCAGCTGTCGACCTGTTCAAGCGGCCAGCGTATATAGGCGTCCTTCAACAGCGACACCAGGTCGTAGGTGATGGGCCCGATGACAGCATCCTGAAAATCGATGACGCCCGGGCCATGCGTATCGACCAGCATCAGATTGCGAGAGTGGTAGTCGCGATGGACGAAATGCTGTGGCTGCTGCCGTGCATTGTCGATCAGCAGGGCGAACAGTTGATCCAGCATACGATTCTCTGCATCGTCCAGAGTGAGTCCAAGGTGTTGTTGACACAGCCACTCTCGAAACAGCTCCAGTTCCATACCGAGCAGCGACTCGTCGTAGTGCGGCAAATCATCAATATTTGTGCAGGCTTGCATGGTCGAAAGGGCGCCAAGCGCATCGCCATAGAGTCTGGGCGCTGTCTCTTCATTGAGTTTTTTGAGATAGAGGGTGTCTCCAAGGTCTTCGAGCAGCAGAAACCCCTGCTGCAGATCCTCGGCATGGATATGCGGTACATGCACCCCGGCAGTTTCAAGACGTTTGCTGATATCGACAAAGGGATGACAATCTTCGCGTGGCGGTGGTGCATCCATGGCGATGCGTGTTTCGCCATCCGCCAGGGTGAGGCGAAAATAGCGACGAAAGCTGGCATCGCCGAACAGCGGCTCGATGCTGTAGCCGTCGATGCCACAGTCATTGGTTAACCAGTGATTGAGCTGGGAGAGGCGTTCAGGCATTACTCTTCTCTGTGTGAAATAATCGGTGCAACATAGTGAAGCTGAATTGTCGCATATCATCGGCAATCATATAAAAACAGGGCAATGCGACCAGGATCAGCGCGGTGGCGAACAGCAGTCCGAAACCAAGGCTGATCGCCATGGGCGCCAGAAAGGCGGTCTGCCCTGTGGCAAAAAAGATCAGCGGTGAAATGCCGAGAAATGTGGTGATGGTGGTGAGCATGATCGGACGGATACGCATACGCCCCGCTTCGACCATGGCGTCGATGCGATGCATGCCTTTGTCGCGCAGTTTTCTGGCAAAGTCGACCAGGATCAGGGAGTCATTGACGACGATGCCGGAGAGAGCAAGAAAACCGATCATCGATAAAAACTGGATGTGGATGCCGAACAGCAGGTGGCCGATGATGACGCCGATCAGTCCAAAGGGGATGGATATCATCACCACGAATGGGTCGAGCACCGATTTGAAAAGCGCGGCGAGAATGAAGAAAATGACGAACAGCGCGATCACTCCGGCCCTTTTCATGCCTGCCATCGATTCATTGGCCTCTTTCTTGGAGCCGAGATAGAGCAGGCTGTAGCCGGGCAGGCGTTCCTCCAGGTCAGTAAATGCGGCATCGATTTTTTCCACCACTTCGTTCGGCGTGATGATGTTGGCGTCCACGTCGGCAGAGATCGTAGCGAGGCGCTGCATATCGCGGCGGCGAATACTGTCGAAACCGCGGCTTTTTTCAATCTTTGCAACATCGCCAAGATAGATGGTGCGACCGTCATCGAGTGTGATCGGTAACTGTTCGAGCTGGAAATTGCTGTGGCGAATCGACTGCGGGTAGATCAACCGTACCGGAATGCGCTTGTTGCGCCAGTTGACCTGCGTCACTTCCAGACCGAGAAAGCCGGTGCGCATCGCGTTTGCTAGATTCTCCTGTGAGAGTCCGAGCTGTCTGCCGTGTTCATTGAGTTGGTAGCGGTATTCCAGTTTTCCGGGTTCCATATCATGCTGCACATCATGCACGCCGGGAATCTTTTGCAAAAATGTGGTCAGTTGCTGTGCCTGCTGCTGTAGTACAGCAACCTGCTCCCCGGCGATACCCACTTCGATATCCTTGCCTTCAGGTCCGCCCGATGGACGCAGAATAGAGAGCTTGCTGATGCCGGGAAGTTTCAGCATGCGTTCACGCATATCGTTGATGATCTCTCCGGTTGGCCGCTCACGGCTGCCTTCACGAGAGAATTTAAGACTCACGATGGGGGAGACATAGTTTTCGATGAAACCAATTGGCTTTCTCTTTTGCAGATCCACGATCAGCTGGATTTGATTATTGCCGAATTTGACCCGGTTGAAGTCGATGAAGGTGATGCCGATATTGGTCAGCACGGTATTGAGTTCATTCTCCTCAAGTTGCTCGAAGAGTATCTGCTCCATCTGTTGTGCAAGCTGGGATGACTCTTCCAGGGTATAGGTGACAGGGGCTTCCACATTGATAAAAAACTGTCCCACATCGCTCTGGCCAAACAGTAAAAATGGAATGCGTGTGACAGCGATGGTGACGACAATGGCAAGCACACCAATGGTGAGCAGCGCCGTATGGTAGCGGTAGTGCAGGGCTGTACGCAGCAGTTTCAGATAGCTGTTGTTCATGCGCTTCCATACGGCGCGATGATCTTGTTGTGCTGAAGCCGGTTTGAGCCACTCCGCGGCATGTGACGGCAGAATGCCGAAAGCCTCGATCAGTGATCCCGCCAGCGAGGCGATGACTACGGCGGGGATGGCTGCGATGAATGCCCCCATGGTGCCGGTGATGCCGAAAATCGGCATAAAGGCGGCAATGGTGGTGGCGGTGGATGCGACGACAGGCCAGAAAACCTCTTTGGCGCCCAGGCTGGCGGCAAGATGCGGCTCCATGCCCTCCTCGACATGGCGGTAGATGTTTTCGGTCACGATGATGGCGTCATCGACGACGATACCCAGGGCGACCAGAAAAGCGAACAGCGACACCATATTGATGCTGTATCCGGCATAGTGGATGAAGATCACCGCTGTCAGAAATGAGAGCGGAATTCCCAGCGCTGTAATGCCGGCGACACGAAAATTCAGCAGCAGATAGAGTGACAGCAGCACCAGCGCCAGGCCGACGATACCCGATGAAGTCACGGTGTTGAGACGGGTTTTGACATACACGGAGAAGTCGCTGAAGAAGCCCGAGCCAACCCCGGCAGGGAGCCGCTGCTGCAATGCATTGGCGTACTCCCTGACCATCCTGGCAACTTCGATGGTCGAGCCGGCGGAGGTTTTGTTGATGGTGAGATTGACGGAGGGTTTGCCCATAAAGCGTCCCAGCGTGACTGCTTCGGCAAATCGCAATTCAGTTTTGGCAATATCGCCCAGACGCAGCAGACCGCCCTCGTCGTTGCTGCGGATCGCAATTTTCTCCAGCGCCTGCTGCTGCGGGGCCGTACCGATGCCGCGCAGGCGGATATCACCCTCGCTGGTGCGCAGTGATCCACCGGGAAGGTCACGCAGGTTGCTGCGCAATGCTTGTGCGACCTGTTCAAGCGTAACCTGGTAGGCTGCCAGTTTTGCCGGATGGACAATGATCCACAGCTCCCACTCCCGGTCTCCGGCGATACCGACCGAGGCAACATCCTTTAACTGCGCCAGTTGCCGGCGGGTGTCATCGGCTAGCTGATTGAGGTAATCACGCGAGACATCGCCATAGAGACTCAGGGAAATCACCGGAAAACGGCTCTCCAGGCGCGTCATGGTGGGCTCGTCGACCTCTTTGGGAATGTCGGGAATCACCTTGTCGATGGCATTTCCTGCGTCGCGCAGAAAATCATCGACGTCGGCGCCGCTTTTGAGCTTGATGAGGATTTTGGATATGCCCTCGCTGCTGGTCGAGGTCATCACATCGACGTCGGCCAGGCTGTCGAGCTCCTCTTCCAGCGGCAGGGTCACCTGGCGTTCGACCTCTTCCGGCGCAGCACCCTCATAAAAGGTGACGATCTGCACCTTGTCCTCCTGCACAGTGGGAAACATCTCCTGTGGCATGGCCGCCCATGAGAGCAGTCCGACCAGTATCACCAGCAGCAACGACAAATTGACCAGCAGAGGATTGCGAATGGAGAAATCGATCATTCAGCTGTCTCTTCAGTCATCTCTTCAGCTTCAACCAGCTGCCCGTCTGTAAGTGCGGCGACATCCCTTGCGACGATTATCTCCCCCGCTTCGACACCCTCTTTGATCTGTTGCCAGCTATTGTGGCGGATGCCGGTTATGATTTGGCGCCTTTGCAGTCTGTTTTGTGCGACGACGAACAGCGAAAGCTGGCCGTCATCATTCAATAGCGCGCTCACAGGTGCAACTGTCGCATCTGATGCAGCGGCTGTCGGCAGCTCGACGAGCGCTATCTGGCCGGGGATCAACTGCTCTCCGCTAACTGCGATATGTGCAGGATGGGTGGCGGTAGTTGCATCGGGATCAGGCTGGATCGAGACCAATGTCCCATCGTATGCCTTGTTATCGATACTGACCATCACCTGTGCTCCGGGCTGCAATCCCTTGACGACGGAGGCCGGAAGATTGAATCGCGCTTCGAGTTGCGCATCGATGATCTCCACCGCCATGCCACTCAGGGTTGTTGCATAATCACCGGGATCGACACTCACGCGGTTGACGAGCCCGTCGAATGGAGCGCGCAAGGTGGTTCTTTCAACATTGCGCTGCGCCTTGTCGCGAGCGGCTTTTTTCAGGGTAAGGCGCTGTTGCGAGGTATCGAGTGCAAACTTGAGACGCAGATATTCGCCGCGCAGCTGTGTCAGTTTTTGCTGCGCAGCATCCAGGGATGACTGCGAGCTGAGTTTGCTGCCGAGTTTACCGAGTCGATCGACCTCGGCTTGAGACAGTTGCTCGTTCTGCTGCGCCAGCGCCAGCAGTTCGCGATCGCGCTCGATGCCGGCGGTTTCCTGCTGCAGCATCGCTTGTGTCTCACGCAGACGATCCCGGTAGTCGTCAGCATCGATCATCAGCAGCGCATCACCCCTCTCTACACGCTCACCGGGCTCAATTTTTACAGCGCTGATGACGCCGGGGATTTGAAAGAATAGATTGGCGCGGCGCGCGGGTTGCAGACGCCCGCTCACCTGTAATGTGGGTTTCAGTGTTTTAGCTGATACAATGACGGTCTGCACGCGGGTAACCTGTGCTTCCCTGGTTTCGTTTTTGGGGGGCGGTTTAAAGGCGATCAGCAGTTTCACCGCCAACAGGGTGATGGCGATGATCGTGATCAGGGTGAGAATTCGAAACTTTGTGCGCATGAGTTATCTGTTTTCAGGAGGCTTTGCGTGGTATTCGAGGTTGTTAGAAGCGAAGCGATCTCCAGGTCGCAGGTCGCTCTAATACACGGGAATCTATGAATAAATCAGAACTTCCTTTATTATCCGGTATTTCAGAGTATTCGTTGTTGTAAAGATGCCATTCTAATAGAGAACACCTGTCACGTGAAAAAGTTTCACCTTTTGACCATGTCAGCGCTGTTGTTATTGACAGCGGCTACTGCCACAGCCGGGAGCGTTACGCCCTCCTGCCAGGCGCGCACGGTTGTGTTCGAGGATGTGGAGGATCTCACCGACAAGGTTGAAATTGTTGCCGACAGCGGTGAAGTCTTCATGAAAAACGAGCTGCTGGTTTTCACTGGCAATGTTCAAATGAGACATGCTCAACAGAGAGTCGCTGCAGATGAGATTCGCTACTCACGCAAGCTGAACCAGGCTACAGCATCTGGTGATGTGGGCTGGCGGCAGGCGGGTTTCGAGGTGGATGCGCAGAGTGCGTCGGTGGATATCAACGCCCGCACCGCTGAGCTGCAAAAAATCAGCTATCGTATCCTCGAAGTTGGTGGTCAGGGCAAGGCCAGCAGCGCCAGTGTCAGAGAGACCGGGGTCTCCCGCTTATATGACATCAGCTACAGTACCTGCCCGCCTGAGGCCGAGACGTGGCGCATCACGGCAAAAAGCATCGACATCGACAGAGAGAATGGTGTTGGCAAGGTGACAGGCGCCAGGCTTTCATTCATGGGCATGACGCATCCGGCGCTTCCGGGATTCTCGTTTCCACTCGACGATAGCCGTAAAAGCGGTTTTCTGGTTCCTAAAATCGGCTACTCTGAAAGCACCGGGCTTGATTTCTCGATACCCTACTACTTCAATCTTGCGCCAAATTACGATGCCACACTGACGCCGCGTATTACATCTGAACGTGGTGCATTGATGGGGGCGGAATTCCGCTATCTGACCCCGATTCATAGCGGCAAACTGTTTGGCGAAATCGCTTTTCATGATACAAAGTATCCCTATGATGAGCAGACACGCTACGTCATCAGTGCGCAAAATCAATCACGATTCAATACGCATCTGAAGGCGGATATTAATTATAACTACCTCTCCGACATCAACTATCTGGAGGATTTCAGCGGTAACCTGTCACTCAGGAGCAACCGCTATGCTAACCAGACGGCGCGACTTTCCTATGATGAGGAAAACTGGAGCGGAAGCCTGTTGGTAGAAAATCTACAGGTGATCGATGCGGATACCGAGTTACCCTATAAACGATTACCACAGCTCGATTTTAACTGGTACAAGCTGCACCGCTATGGTCTGGTGAGTAGACTCGATGCCCAGTTGACGCAATTTGAGAGGAGCGATTCGGTCACGGGAGGGCGTCTGCATCTGCGTCCTGCTGTGGGTGTTGACTGGATCAAACCCTGGGGGCATATGAAAAGCATGCTGAGCGGCCATTTTACCGACTACAACCTGGAAAACGTCAGCCCGGAAAATCCCGCCACGATCACACGCAATCTCTATACACTCTCCGCTGATGGCGGTCTTTTTTATGAGCGTCAGGCGCAGTGGTTCGCTTAT
The DNA here is from genome assembly GCA_030145485.1 of Chromatiales bacterium. Classification (GTDB taxonomy): domain Bacteria; phylum Pseudomonadota; class Gammaproteobacteria; order Chromatiales; family Chromatiaceae; genus Sva-25. The sequence goes on along the minus strand of JAQYVP010000090.1, from coordinate 4,910 downwards.
GCCGGGCATCAGACGCTGGAGCCGCGGCTTTTTTACCTGTATACACCCTTCGAGGACCAGCAGGATATTCCGCTTTTTGATACCAAGCTTGCAGACTTCAGTTTTGCCAACCTGTTTCGAGAAAATCGCTTTGCCGGATTTGACCGTATTGGCGGAGCCAATCAGATTACAGCTGCTGTGACCACCAGGTTTATCGATAACAGCAGTCAAAAAGAGTGGGCGCGCGCCAGTTTTGGACAAATCTACTATATCGACGAGCGCAGTGCCGCAGCCTATCCTGATCAGCTTGCAAATACAGACACATCGCAATTTGTTGGCGAACTGTATGCGCGGTTGACTGATTTGTGGTCAACAGAGGCGGTATTGCAGTGGGATCCGCATGAAGAGCTTGTAGAGAAAAGCCTGTTGCGCCTTAGCTACCATGACGACTTTAAAAAGCGTTTTGTTAGCGTTGCGTACCGAAAAGATCGCTCGCAACCGGCAGAATTTACAGATTTGTCATTTCGTATGCCGGTGAGCACAAATATCAATGCCGTGGGGCGGTGGCAGTATTCATTGCTCGACAAAAAATCACTGGATACAATAGCCGGCATTGAATATGACTCCTGTTGCTGGCGTCTGCGGGCTGTGGCGCAGCAGAGAATTACGGACAATGGTTTTGAAAATGATCTGGGGTTTTATCTGCAGTTGGAGTTGAAGGGGCTTGGCGGAATTGGTTCAGGAGGAATAGACTCCATTTTGTCGAAAAATGTCTACGGTCATGATGGATTCGAGTATTATTAGCAGGTTTTAGTAGAAAGTTTTAGGTTTTAGGTTTTAGGTTTTAGGTTTTAGGAAACTTTTGTTATGAACATAACACGAATATTGATAGTTGCAGCCATGCTGATGATGTCATTGCCGCTGCAGGCAGCCCGGCAGATTGACGAGATTGTTGCCGTGGTTGACGATGACGTGATCTTGCGCTCGGAGCTTAATCGTGCACTGCGGGGTTCACCAAGACCAGCCGGTGTTTCGAGACAAAAGCACGAAGACCAGGTGCTGGAAAAGTTGATCTCGAACAAGGCGCAGCAGCTGGCAGTCAAAAAGAGTGGCGTCAAGGTGACCGAAGCCGAGATCGATGAAGCCGTAGCCATGATAGCGGCACAGAATGATATCACGGTGGAATTTCTTAAAGAGGTGCTCAGAGAGCAGGGGCAGGATTATGGGGAGTTGCGCAGCAACATCGCCGCGCAGCTCCTGCAGCGGAATTTTCAGCGGCAAATGCTCAGCAGCCTGGTTCAGGTCACGGATTCAGAGATCGACGATTATCTGGCGTTGTATGGAAAATCTGGAAAATCCAAAACCGTGACACAAATACACTCGCAGCATATTCTGTTGCGTACCGGCGAGACACGATCCAACAAGGCTGCCAAAATGGAGCTGCAGGAGTTTCGCTCGCGTATCAATGCAGGTGAATCTTTTGCTGATATTGCACGCGCATTTTCTGATGATACCGCTTCGGCATTGAATGGCGGCGACCTGGGCTGGTTGTCACCCGGTGTGGCAACACCCGAGTTTCAGAAAATCATGAATAGCACCCCGGTCAATGCAGTCAGCCAGCCATTTCAGTCCCCGTTCGGCTGGCATATCCTGAAAGTCCTGGCGCGGCGCAAACATCAGGGCACCGATACCGCCGCCCGTGAAGCGGCCCGTGAAAAAATCCAGCAGCGCAAAATCGAAGAGAGCGTCGCCCTGCTGACGCGCAGATTACGTCAGCAGGCCTACGTGGAGAAGTTTCTGGATCCTGCCGAGTGAAGCGACGCATTGCAGTGACATGCGGGGAGCCGGCAGGCATTGGCCCGGATCTCTGCATACAGCTGATACAGCAGCAGCAGGCTGAACTGCTGTTCATCGGTGATCCTGATGTACTCATGCACAGGGCGCAGCAGCTGGATTTGCCGCTCTCTCTGCATCTTCTCGATGCAGCAGACAGCCGCATGGTGCATCAATCCGGTGTCATGAATCTGCTGCCGGTCGCGTTTCCCGGCGAAGTCGTTGCAGGAAAACTCAATGCTGTGAACAGCGCAATGGTGCTACAAACTCTGGATTTCGCAGTCAAAGGCTGCCTCAGCGGCGACTTTGTCGCCATGGTGACCACCCCGGTGCACAAAGGCGTCATCAATGATGGTGGCTTCCCCTTTAGCGGCCATACCGAGTATATTGCGGTGCAAACGGGGGGTTACCCGGTGATGATGCTGGCCTGCGAGGGGCTGCGGGTTGCGTTGATGACAACGCATCTACCGCTGGCGGAGGTTGCTGCTGCGATCACTAGCGAGCTTGTGAAAAAAGTGATGCGTATACTCTATCGGGAACTGCACAGAAGGTTTGGCATCGACTCTCCGGAAATTCTGGTGTGCGGACTCAATCCGCATGCCGGTGAAACTGGCCATCTGGGTACAGAGGAGCTGGAAATCATAGCGCCGGCGCTGGAAGCCCTGCGGCAAGAGGGGATTTCCAGTCACGGGCCGCTACCGGCCGATACACTCTTTACCCCGCGTTATCTGCAGCATGCCGATGCCGTTGTTGCCATGTATCATGATCAGGGATTACCGGTGTTGAAACACATGGGGTTTGGCAAGGCTGTGAATATTACTCTCGGACTTCCAATTGTACGCACCTCGGTCGATCATGGCACGGCGTTGGATCTTGCAGGCTCAGGAGGGGCGGAGATCGGCAGCCTCGTAGCAGCCATCGATACTGCGCAAGCAATGATCGAATAACGTTCTATACGCAGGGTCGGGATTTGCCTTTCAGCGCCGCTGTGAATACGTCCCTGTACGCTCTGATATAACATCCCTGTTTAATACAGCCCTGAAAGGCAAATCCCAATCCTGCTACCCAGTGCGGAGCTATTGAGATAATACGAACAGACACCATCAAAGGAAACATGTTTATGAACAGAGAAATCATCAAGACTGACAAGGCGCCGCAGGCGATAGGGACTTATTCGCAGGCTGTCAAGGTCAACACCACCGTCTATCTTTCGGGACAGATACCGTTAGTGCCGGAGAGCATGGAGATGGTAGAGGGAGATATGCGGGCGCAGATCAGACGCGTATTTGACAACCTGCAGGCGGTGGCGGAAGCTGCCGGAGGTTCACTGGCTGATGTTGCCAAGCTGAATGTTTTTCTCACAGACCTGGACAATTTCCCACTGGTCAGCGAGGTGATGGCGGAATATTTTGAGGAGCCCTATCCGGCGCGTGCGGCCATAGGCGTGGCGGCACTACCGAAAGATGCCGGTGTGGAGATGGATGCGGTGCTCGAGTTGTAGGGTTTTTTCCACATCAATTGAGTGCCGACATTTTTAAAAGACTTTTACCACGAAGCTCACGAAGACCACGAAGAATAACCGGATAAAATAATGTCTTAGTGCTCTTCGTGGTGAGTATTTTTCTACCTTGAGAATTACTGGTTAAACAAGCTCTTTCGGCTCTATCATGCCGGGATCAAACTGGCCGATCTCCATCAGCGTCTCTTCATCCAGAATCGTGAGGCGCTTTCTTTGGCAGTGGATCAACTTCTCTCTCTCCAACTCCTTGAGTACACGGTTGACATGCACAGAAGTCAGCCCGATAGCGTCGCCTATATCCTCCTGGGTGAGAGGGAAGATGATCGAATCAGTTGCTTCATTAAAGCCGTTTTGCATCTGCATGCGTACCCTGTAGAAGAGTTCCAGCAATAGAAAAGCGATGCTCTCCCTGGCGTTTTTCCGCCCGGTGCCAATCAGATGGTGTTGACACAGTGTCATGTCATGCATCCCCATCTCAGCAAGCCCGATCGCCAGCTGCGGCTGTTTCTCCATCATCGAGCGCAGCCGGGTGCGTGGAAAAACACACAGAGTACTCGCCACAAGGGCTTGTGCACCATGCGTGTACCCGGCGCCTGCTCCAGTTCCGTTGACCTGAAATCCGAAAAAATCTCCGGGAAGCACAAAACGCAGAATCTGGCGTTTGCCGTTGTCGAGGATCTTGAAAAGAATCACCCAGCCATCGAAGAGGGTGTAGATCGAGTGTGCAATATCGCCCTCCTGATAGAGCGTCTTTCTTGCGGGCAGCAGATACTGAGCATCACGAAACTTCTGCGTCCAGCCGAGTTCTTCTTCGGGAACACCGCGAAACAGAGCCATTTTTCGAATCGGGCACGCGATGCACTCGGTCTGCGGGTCAACGCATTGCTGCAAATTGGGTCTTTTATTCATTAAGATGCTGAACTCTTCTGATTGTGGAATTGCCATCCGCCAGACTCTCAAAACAACTGGATGGAACTATCTTAAATTTCTCCGGTTTTTTATAACAGCCCGATTAATTGATTTAAATCAATAAAACAGCTTTTTCTGATTTCAAATTAGAATTTTCGCTAACATTTTGATAAAAATCAATCTATGTTAAATACTCTTGTCGGGTAATCCGTTATCCTCCAAGAACGAGGGCCAAAACTGGATGATGGGAAACAGCGCCTGAAGAGGCTGTTTTTTCTTTGGAAATCATCTATTTATTGTTCTACAGGAAGCCGCAGTCCAGAGAATGCATGTCGTGCAGCATGAGTTGGAGTGAGGTTATAACCATAATCAAAACAGGAGATTAAGCGATGAAAAGCTTGATAACACTTGTCGCATTTCTGTTGTTCGGCGCCAATCCGGTGCTGGCTTCAGTCGATGCGCCACCAAAAGAGATGAGTGAAGAGACAAAACAGTGTGTTAAATGTCATAAGAAAAACAACCCCGGCATCACCCAGCAATGGGGCGCCAGCAAACATTACCGCGCAAAAGTCGGCTGTTATGAGTGCCACCAAGCCGATGAAGGCGATGTCGATGCCTATATTCATGACGATGAAAAAGTCAAAAAGAATATCTCCATTATCGTTTCACC
>JAQYVP010000259.1 GCA_030145485.1 Chromatiales bacterium | reverse complement strand
TGGAGCCGATGAGCAGAATCGAACTGCTGACCTACTGATTACGAATCAGTTGCTCTACCAACTGAGCTACATCGGCCTGATGTGAAGAGTGGCTGCAATTATAAAGCAAGCCTGCCTTAAAAATTGACTATTTCAAGGTAGCATTGATATATTGATCACTGTGAAGAACGAAGTGACAGAATCGCCGCGCTGTGCCGCGATGGTTTGCAGGCGCACCGGCTGATGTATCTGCTGCAAACTGTCGGGATTGATTGCCCATATTGTGCGGAGCCAATTGATATCGTTGTTGATGCTTCTGTGGAGCAACAGCAGTATATTGAAGATTGTCAGGTTTGCTGCAGGCCAATTCAACTGTCTGTCAGCGTCAGTGAAAGCGGCGATATCCAGGTTCAGGCGCTTGATGAAGATGCCTGTTGAACGTACACCAATTAAACACTAAAAGAGGCTCCCTATGAAATACATCTATCCTGTCAAGATTACCGCATTGTTACTGCTTTTCTCCGCACAACTTTTTGCCGGGGATGTGGTGACGGTAAAGACCATCGGCCTCGAGCTGGCGCGTGATCTGGTCGGTGAGAGTATCCTGGAGTGTCGTAAAATGGGCTACCAGGTGAGCGCGGTGGTGGTTGACCGTAATGGTAATCTGCGTGCCGCTTTGCGTGACGACCGAGCGTCGCGTTTTACACTGCAGATCGCCGAGGAGAAAGCCAATGCAGTGATTTTGTCCGGTACGGACTCAGGTCTGTTGCGTCAAAATCGTGGTGATATCCGGCCGGAATTGAATCATATGAATGGCATTATCATCATGCAGGGCGGGGTGCAGATCACGGCTTCCGGAAGCCGTATCGGTGCGCTCGGAATCAGCGGTGCTCCCGGTGGTGAAAAGGATGAGGTTTGCGCGTTGAAAGCGATAGAGAACCTCGAAGAGCGTCTGCAATTTACAGAGTGACTCTTCTGCTTTCAGCTATGAATGCCTTGCTTTCTGTTGTCTTCCGGCAGACCAAGACGTTCGTATTCGGCGATCACCTGGGCGCCGAACAGCAGGATCATGCCGGCAATCTCCAGGCTGATTAGCACCACGATCGCTGTTGCCAGGGAGCCATAGACGACGTTGACCAGTGACAGGGTTGAAAAATACCACACCAGGATATGACGCATCACTTCCCACAAAATAGCGGCTGTTATGCCGCCAACCAGGGCATGGCGTAAGGAGAGGTTGCCGAGAGGCATGACCAGGTAGAAGGAGGTCAACAGCAGGATTTGTCCCGTCAGGCCTATAACATAAAGCGTGGCGTTCGAGATGCCCTGTAGAGACCAGGTGCTTCCAAGCAGTGATAGCTCTCTGGTTTCGACACCTGCCATGATGCTGGCAATCACTGTCATCAGAAAAAAGCCGATGCCCATCACCAGGATGTAGATATAGGGCAGTATGGCCGAAACCAGAAAGTGGCGTCGATGGATCGCTACACGATGGTGAAAGATGAATGAGATGGCATTCTCTAGCACGGTGAACGCCATTGAACTAAAGAACAGCAGTGCAGCGATCAGAAACCAGCTTGCATGTCTGTGGTTGAGAAATTCTGACATCTGCTCAACGATGACATCTGCATGTGCGGGTACGATCAGCTCTATATTCTGTCTCAGTGTTTGCAGTAGTAAATCGGTACCCACAAAATGGGACAGCGCCATCAGGATCAGTGTAATCAATGGAATGATGGAGAGCAGGGCGTAGTAGGCGACAGCACCGGAGAGCAGCAATCCCTGATTCGCTTTGAAGCCCTTGAGAACCTGCCATATGAAACGTAGCGGGTATTTCAGTACCTGCTTGTAAGGTGGTGGTTTGCTCACCATCCGGAATTCCCCACGATATCCTGTCCTAAAACCTAAAACCTGAAACCTAAAACCTGAAACCATCCTCTAAACTACTGCCGATCACAAGTTCCAGTTTCTCCGGGCCGGTCAATTTAATCTCTTCACGGGGATCGATGGTGACCTCTACGCCGATGATCCCGGGTTCGACAGGAAGCTCCCGTCCACTGCGATCGACGAGTGTTACAAGTGTGACCGAAGCGGGGCGGCCATAGTCGAAAATTTCATTGAGAGCAGCACGGATGGTTCTTCCGGTATGTAGTACGTCGTCGACCAGGATGATGTGACGGCCATCGACATCGAAGTTGATCTGCGACGGACGGACTTCCGGGTTCAGCCCGATGCGGCTAAAATCATCCCGGTAGAAGGAGATGTCGATGATGCCGAGAGGCGGATCGATGTGCAGCAGTTGATGCAATCGCTGCGCTACCCATATGCCGCCGGTATGAATGCCGATCATGGCGATATCTTCACGCGCTCTGTTTTCAAGATTGATCGAGAGCTTTGTGGCCATGCCGTCGATTACGCTGATGATGGCATCGTGGCCCATAAAAAAATGTGTTTGTTGTGTCATTTCCTTAACCATGTTTCCAGGATGAGAGCCGCTGCCAGGGCATCGAGTCTGCCGTCACGTTTGTCCTGGGTGTGTAGGATGGATGCGGCTTCGCGCGTTGTCAGCCGCTCGTCGATCATGTGGACCGGCAGATGGTATCTGCCATGCAGTTGGCGGGCGAAACGTTTTGCTTTGTCGGCGACTTCTGATTCGGTGTCATCCATTGTGAAAGGCAATCCCACAACCAGCTCCACGGGCTGCCATTCGGCGATCAGTTGCGCAATAGCATCCCAGTCAGGTTTGTGCTTGATGGCGTGCAGGGTTGTCAGTGGCGTTGCACTTTGCAGCAGTGTCTGACCCACAGCGACGCCAATGTGTTTGACGCCATAGTCAAAACCCAGCAGGGTATGATTGCCCGATGCTGCTGCCGACATTCAAGCGTGACCGGTTTCGGTGCTCAGCAGTGAAAGATCGACCCCCAGATCACTGGCGGCAGCCTGCCAGCGCTGTGATGCCGGCTGGTCAAAAATAATTGTTTCGTCGGCAGGCCCGCATAACCATGAGTTGGCAGCGAGCTCCTGTTCGAGCTGGCCTGGTGACCAGCCTGCATAACCCAGTGCCAGGAGTCTCTTTTCCGGCCCCTCTCCACGCGCGATCGCTTGCAGAATATCACGTGAAGTGGTGATGCTGATACCGTCCTTGACGACCAGTGTCGAGTCCCACCTGGTGGATGTACTCTCATGCAGCACAAAGCCCCTGTCACTGCTGACCGGCCCCCCCAGATAGATGATGCTGTTTTCAAGTCTAGCTATGGGGTGATCGATATCCAGCTGTTCGAGGATTTCAGACATGGGTATATCAAGAGGTGAATTGATGATGATTCCCATGGCGCCATGTTCGCTGGTATGCTCACAAATGTAGGTCACGGATTTTTCAAAATTCGGGTCATGCAAGCCCGGCATTGCTATTAGAAAATGGTTTGTAAGGTTAGTGTAAATCATTGTATTAAATGTTACTTATTTATTTCTCCAACGTTCAATCCGCCACCTTGCGGTTGAAATCGCCATGTGCGAATGATATCAAGTATATCGGTTTTTTCCCTGATGCTGTCTGGAAAAGGAGGAAAGGGCGCTGCTGATCGCGCAATACTCAGCGCCGATTCGTTGACCAGTGCTGATTTCGATGCTTGCAGAATGCGGATTTTTTCCACGCTGCCATCAAATCGCACTGAAATCTGGACAACAACACTGCCATCGGCTCCTGTTGGATAGTTGCGGTTTCCATGTTCTTCAATCTTGCGCCGCCATTTTTCCATGTAGGCGGCGTAACGATGTTTTGCGGTTGCCGCAGCGATGGTTTTACGCCGGTTGAATTTTGCAAAAGCTTCAGTCTTGTCACCGAGTTCGGCTTCCAGTTGGTGGATCTCCTGGGAGAGATTTGCGAGTAAGTCGGCTGGAGGCAATTGCTCTCCTGTCGCGCTGTCGTCACTGATTGTCTCACTGATGAATGATGAAGGCCTTGAAATCGTGAGCCGCGGTATTCCACTCATAGGGTGTTGCTTGTTGTGTTGCTGCGCGGGGCTGAATTCAGAGCGATTGCTTGCATCTGTGTGTATGTCGACAGCAGCTTCGAGCTCAGAACTGAGGGTAGGTTTGACTGCATCGTCAAGATTGCCTCCTCCAGCCTGGTTTGACTGAGCGTGAAAATCGGGGTTGTGCGGTTTTTCAGGATCTGATTGAGTGGCGACTGTGACTTCCAGTGACTGAAGTCGGGATTGGGCATTTTCCTGTCTCTTTTCAAAGTCGATTGCCAGGATGATAAAGCCGTGAATCGCCAGCGCCAGGATCAGCGTGTTCGCAAGTGTGACGTTGATCTCTGGCAGGTGAAGGCTGTTCATGCCGGAGTGGTCATCTTAGAAGAGTGACGATATCAAGATCAGGGTTGATTTGTGTGAAATCAAGGCGTTTATGCAGGTTTGCAGTGAGGTGGATTTTATCTTTGTTATCGATGAGAAGAACCTCGTCGACCCCCATCGCAATTGCTGTCTGCTGCCACAGTTGCGGGCCAGACGCAAAAATCGCCTGCGCCGCTGCACTCGCAAGGGTGGCATCCCGATGGAGTACAGTGACGGAAGTGGTATGCTCAACCGGAGCCTGTGTTGCCGGGTCATAGACAGGGTAGTTGAGGGGGTTGCTGGCAATGGATTGCCAGCTGTAGCTGCCAAGCGTCATGACGGATTCTCCCTCTGCGATATTGACGGTTGCCAGAACGCCGGTGTTGTCTCCTCTCGGGATCCCAATGTTCCACGGTGCTCCCGAACGCGTGCCAATTGCTTTGAAATCACCGCCAAGGTTGATGATGGCGTTATAGATGCCGTTCTCCCTGAGTGATTTCGCAAACATCTCCAGGCTGTATCCTTTGCTGAGCAGGCCGAAATCGAACATCACATTGGGGTTGTCTGTCTGCAGTCTGAAGTCATCGATTTTGACATCTGATGAGCGAGGAGGAGGCTGCAGGGATTCGCCAGACGCAGCTGTCAATGAGGCTTTAGTCGCTGATGCTTTGCCTCCATGGTTGTTGTAATAACCCCAGGTATGGAGGTATTTCCCTCTTGCCGCATCAAATTTGCCGTTGCTGAGTTGCGCATATTTCTGACTCAGTTTGATCATGGGGATGATGGAGGGGGGAGCGGAAAACTGCTTGCCGCTGGAGAGCAGCGTGTTGGTGCGCCGTAAAGTTCCACTTCGCAGGGGATTCCAGTATTTCTCGATATAGAGGCTATCCTCTTTGAGCTGAGAAAAAACACGCAGCGCCCTGGCTTTGGAGGTGCTGGTGGTTGCGATATGAATACGTTCTCCGGCAATCGTGAAAGTCGTGGAGTAGACTGGATCATTTTTTGTGCAGGCAGTCACGAACAGGAGGCCTGCTGTCATCAAAAGAGGGGCAATATATTGTCTATTATTAAACATAATTATCAATAATATCGAAAAGATGACGGCTTATATTCAAGTCAAATTGAGTATCGAGCTCACGAATACATGTGGGGCTGGTGATATTGATCTCAGTGAGGTATTCACCGATGACATCAAGCCCTGCAAACAGGATTTTGTTGCTTTTCAACCATGGGCCGATTTGAGCTGCGATCCATTTGTCATGTTCCGAGAGCGTTTGTCCCTCTCCTCTGCCTCCGGCTGCAAGGTTTCCACGGAACTCGCCTTCACGAGGAATGCGCGCCAGTGCATAGGGAACGGGATCGCCGTTGACCATCAGGATGCGTTTATCACCGGCGTTGATCTCGGGGATAAATCGTTGCGCCATGACATACAACGTGCCACGCTTGGTGACCGTCTCGAGGATAACATTGAGGTTGAGATCATCGGCATTGGCGCGAAAAATTGAGTCGCCACCCATGCTGTCGACCGGTTTGACAACGGCTTGCTGCTCAGCATGGATAAAATCTTGCAGCCGCTGCATATCGCGTGTCACGATAGAGGGCACGCAGCATTGTGGAAAAAGCGCGGTAGCCAGCTTTTCGTTATAATCACGCAATGCGGCAGGGGGGTTGACGACCAGCGTTCCGCGACGCTCGGCTGCTTCCAGCAGGTAGGTGGTGATGATGTATGTCAGATCAAAGGGGGGATCCTTGCGCATCATGATGACATCCAGCTCATCCATGGGGCGCTCCCGGCTTTGAGTGATCTCGAACCAGTTGTCCGCCCTGTCAGTAACGACAATACGGTGCTGTCTGGCCCATGCCCTGTCACTCTGCAGCCACAGATCCGAAAGCTCCATAGACCAGATTTGATGTCCACGCCGTTGCGCTTCGAGCATCATGGCAAAGGTACTGTCCTTGTGGATCTTGATTTCATGGATGGGGTCCATAACGAACCCGACGGAAAGTGACTTCATTTATCGATTGAATCTTCTGTGACAGGATGTACTATTGTGCCATAACAGCGAGGCAGATTCTCCTGTGTGATCTTTTGTTCACTATTCAATAACATATCATTCTTTACAAAGGCAGCGTCAGATTATGAGAGCAAAACAGGATTCAAGCACGTCATTCCGCGCACTCTCCGTGCTTCTTGTTATCCTGTTGTTGGCGATTCTGGTGGTGTTTCTGCTGCTTGCCGTGGGTGACTATGCGCAATTTACGGCGATGCTGCATGACACTGCCGCTGTGCAATCGAGTGATGCAGGAGTGGTTCGTTTTCAGGCCGGCCTTCGCATTCTGATTGTGTTGGGAGCTGTGGCGTTAACGGTGGCAGTCATACTGATCAGTATGCTCTCACGCGATGCCCGTTTACGTGACGATCAGCACGCTGCCGAGCTTGAGCGGCAGCAAACAAAATTTGAGATGTTGCATGCTGCAACAAGTGCGCCTGGTGAAACACAACGCGCCATGAAGGCAGGAGTCGATGAGGCGCATGAACAACTGGCTGCAGCAGCAAAAATCTGCCGCGAAGTTGCGCAGCGGCTGCTCGATGGGAGCCGCTTTGAAACAGCTCATCTGCACGCAGCGGGCAGCAGCATGGCTGAGGCACAAACAGTGATGGATGAGATGGCGGAGCATGCGCAGGAGTCTGCGGATATTGCGAGAGATTCGATACAGATGGCTAGCGACGAAACCGCTCTCAACCCGGAGGAGGTTTTCTACTATTTTGCCGATTTGTCACGCCGTATGGCTCAGGTCTCGCAACGGCAATCAGAATCTGTTGCCGGCGTCGGCAAGTCGATCGAATCGATCAGCGAGATATCAGACAGGAATGCAGAGAATGCCGCGGCGCTGAGTTCTGTTGCAGATGATTTGAACAAGTTTACAGAGAAGCAAGGTTAACAGCAGGCAGTGTAACTTCTCAATAACCCCGTGCATTTCGCGGTCAGAAGACCGCTCCTACGACAATTGCTGACTGCAAACGTAGGAGTGGTCTTCTGACCACGATTGACAAGCACTACACTCTATCGGCATACACGGACTTATTGAGACGTTACCAGGCAGTTTGCAGAAAAAGTAAAGTTTGCAGTGTGGAACAAACCGATTAATTTTTTGCCGACTGCCGACTGCCGACTGCCTACTGCCTACTGCGAACTGCCTACTGATTCTTGCGGCTGAATCTGTTGCAGCACTGACTCCTGCAGCAGGCGCTGCCGGTTGTCGCTGAGCGGTTGATTGTTACTGTCGGTGATAAAGAAGCTGTTGTCTACATCTGCACCAATGGTGGCAACTTTAGCGCCGCAGAGACGGATATCACATTTGCTGAAAGCGAGCCCGATTTTTGCAAGCAGCCCCGGACAATCCGCTGTCAATATGCGCATGATGATTTTCTGTCCGGATTCATCCGGGCTGAAGCGGATGCGTGTTTCCACATCGAAATGACGCGACTCCCTGGAGCGAAATTCTGCACTGTTCACGGTTAGGGGAGCGGACTCCTGCAGGCGCTGCAGCAGGCGCTGCTTGACTTCATCTTTGCGTTCATCTCCTGCAACTGCAGAGCCATCCTCTTCCAGCACCACAAAGCTGTTGATGGAGATACCATTGCCGGCGGTCTCGATCCGGGCATGCACGATATTCAGTCCCAGTTGATCCAGCAGGCCGGTCGTCATGGCAAACAGATTGTCTCTGTCGCGATCGATAACCAGGATTTCACTGCCGCCATGAGAGTCATTCGTGATGATATGCAGCTGCGGTGACGTCTGCGCAGCATGGTCAAACAGCAGGGATGTCTGCCACACGATGCCGTCAACGCTATTCTGCAGAAAGTAGTTGTCGCTCATGGAGATCCAGTGTGCGCTGATATCGTTTTCGTCATAATGCTGCTGCAGTTGCTGCATGGCCAACTGTTTATTGCGTGCGATCTGGCGGCTGTGGCGTGTGTGTGTGTCGATGTCCGTGGTCAGCGCAAGATGTGTCGAGCTGTACAGTTGTCCCAGCAGAGAGGCTTTCCAGCTGTTCCAGCGTTTTGGATTGGTGGCGCGCATGTCAGCGACTGTCAGCAGGTAAAGGTAGTCGAGACGCTCCGGAGTCTGCATCTTGCCGGCAAATTCCTGGATGACCAACGGATCTTCAATGTCCTTGCGCTGGGCAGTCATCGACATCAGCAGGTGCGTGCGCACCAGCCATGCTACCAGGCGGCTGTCTTTCTCTTGCAGTCCGTGTTCACGACAGAATTGATAGGCAACCGCTTCGCCAAGCTGTGAATGGTCGCCACCGCGCCCCTTGGCGATATCATGGAATAGTGCGGCCAGTACCAGCAGCTGCTGTTTGGGAATTGTGGCGATGACATCCGAGCATAACGGGAATTCATCATGATATTTTGCAACAGTAAAACGTCTCAGGTTGCGGATCACAAACAGCGTGTGAGTGTCGACCGTGTAGACATGGAAAAGGTCATATTGCATTCTTCCTACAATATTGGCAAAGTCCGGAATATAGGCGGCGAGGATGCCGTAGCGGTTCATGCGGCGCAGCGCATGGAACACACCCTGTTGCTGCTTCAGAATTTGCAGAAAGAGTTGCTTGGCTTTGGGATTTGTGCGCAGCCTGGTGTCGATCAGATGCAGGTGTTCGCGAATCAGGCGAATGGTGGAGGCGCGCACCCCCTTGATACTGCTGTCCTGCGTCATGAGTAGAAACAGCTCCAGCATGATGATCGGACGCTGGCTGAAGAGCTGCTTGTCACGCACTTCGAGGAAGCCGTTGCGAGTTTGAAAGCGGTTGTTGATGATGCACGGTGGCTGCAGCCTGTTTTTCAGCAGAATAGTCTCCTGAAAATATTGCAGCAGCATCTCGTTGAGACGCTGCAGTTCGGTGACTGCAAGATAATAGCGCCGCATGAATTTTTCGACACCCAGTTCGACATCGTCATCGTCATAGCCAAACAGGGTTGCAAGTGTGCGCTGATAGTCGAACAACAGCCGGTCTTCAGCCCGTGAGGTCGTTATGTGCAGTGCAAAGCGTACCCACCACAGATGCGCCTCCTCTTTTTTCAGTGACTCATATTCACTTCGGGTGAGAAACTGGTGTTCCACCAGTCCACTGAGAGAGGGAACGCAAAAGTGGCGTTTCGCAACCCAGCCGATCATCTGCATGTCACGCAATCCACCGGGACCCTCCTTGACATTGGGTTCGAGTGAGTGGGCGGTGTCGTCGTATTTGAGATGACGCTGTTGCTGCTCCTGCCACTTGGCCTTGAAAAAAAGATCGGAGGGCCACATGTTTTGCGGTCCTGTCTGCTGCAGCATTTGATCAACAAGTTTGCTGTTGCCGCACAGAAAACGCGCCTCCATCAGATTTGTGGCGACAGTGATATCTTTAGCCGCCTCTTCACGACACTCCTGCAGGGTGCGTACACTTTGGCCGACATGCAGCCCGATGTCCCATAACAGGGTGATAAAGGATGACAGCGCTATGGCAATCTCTTCGTCATCCGTCTCGCCCAGCAGAATCAACAGGTCGATATCAGAGGCGGGATGCAGTTCTCCACGTCCGTAACCACCTACAGCGACAAGCGCGATATCCAGGGGGGTGTTAAAATGGCGCCTCCACAAACTCTGCAGCAGTGCATCCACAAAAGTCGCACGGCCATTCACCAGTTCGCGGATGGGAGCTTGATCCATAAACATCTTTTCAAGCTGCGCGCCGGCTTGCTTGAGGGCGGTGCGGATCTGAGCTACATCAGAATCGGCTTCGTCAACTGCTGCGAGCAGCTGTTGCTGGATGGTTGCGATAGTCATGCGTCTGTTACTCTTCGTCCCGCAGTGTCAGCACTTCATGGCCGCTATCCGTGACCAGCAGGGTGTGCTCCCACTGGGCAGACAACTTTCTGTCTTTGGTGACAACAGTCCATTTGTCCGGCAGAAGCCTGATCGGAGCCTTGCCGGCATTGACCATGGGCTCGATGGTGAAGCACATGCCGGCGCGTAACTCCATACCTGTGCCGGGTTTTCCATAATGCATGACCTGCGGATCTTCGTGAAAATTTCGGCCAATGCCATGCCCGCAATATTCTCGCACAATCGAGAAGCCGGCAGCTTCGGCGAGTTGCTGGATTGCATGACCAATATCGCCAAGCCTGACGCCGGGCGCCACCATGCCGATACCTCGCCACATGGCATCCTGGGTCGTTTGCATCAGACGTTTGGCGAGTACCGAGGCGCTGCCGACGGCAAACATCTTGCTGGTGTCACCATGAAAACCATCCTTGATGACCGTGATATCGATATTGATGATATCTCCGTTTTTGAGTTTTTTATCACTCGGAATGCCGTGGCAGACCTGGTGATTGACAGAAGTACAGATCGATTTTGGAAAACCGTGATAGTTCAGAGGGGCGGGGATCGCCTGCTGTTGATTCACGATATAATCATGGCAAATTCGATCCAGCTCATCGGTGGTGATCCCCGCAACGACGTGGGCTTCGATCATCTCCAGAACCTGTGCCGCCAGGCGGCCTGCGACACGCATTTTTTCACTCTCTTCGACAGTCTTGATGGTAATGGCCATAGTGTAATTTGAATGAGTAATTGATTGAGTTAAAGTGCGTATTATGCTATAAAACGCGCCCTTGCAGATCAACTATCGATTTGTGAGGAAATTCACACATGTGTCGACACAGCAGCCGGGTGCCCTGATTGATTCATTATTTGTTTCATTATTTGTTTCAATAAAGGGTTGGTTTGCTGGGACACATGGAAGCAGAACCCAAAACCGGAGTTAAACTTATGTCAAATATTAGTATGCGCCAGATGCTCGAGGCAGGCGTGCATTTTGGTCATCAGACCAGATACTGGAACCCAAAGATGTCACCGTACATTTTCGGGCACCGCAACAAGATTCATATTATTAATCTGGAGCAGACGCTGCCGCTGTTCAACGATGCCATGAACTTTCTTGGCACGCTCGCAGCCAATGGCGGAAAAATCCTGTTTGTCGGCACCAAGCGTGCTGCACAGGATGTCATTCGCGAAGAGGCGGAGCGTTGCGCTATGCCTTATGTCAACCATCGCTGGCTCGGTGGAATGCTCACAAACTACAAGACCATTCACCAGTCGATCAATCGTCTCAAAGATATTGAGAAGATGGAAGAGGATGGCACCCTCGAGAGTCGTTTCAACAAGAAAGAGGCTCTCAATATGACGCGTGAAAAAATCAAGCTCAATCGCAGTCTTGGCGGTATCAAGGATATGGGCGGTGTGCCTGACGCACTCTTTGTTGTCGATACCGGCCACGAGGATATTGCAGTGCTGGAAGCGAAAAAACTCGGTATTCCTGTGATTGGTGTTGTCGATACGAATAATGATCCTGACAGCATCGATTACGTGATTCCCGGCAATGACGATGCTATCCGTGCTGTTCAGCTTTATGTCCAGGGTGCTTCAGCCGCTGTTCTCGAGGGACGTGCGAGCGCCGCAATGGTTGCCGCATCAGGTGATCCTGCAGAGAGCAAGGCAAAGCCTGAAAAAGCTGAAAAAGCTGAAAAAACTAAGGCTGCTGAAGTTGTCGAAGTTGAAAAACCAGCGGAAACAGCAGAAGCAACTGAATCCAAGTAATAATTAGGGATTCAACCACGGAACACACTGAATACACGGAAAATTGATAGTTCATTCCGTATGGTCAGTGTGTTCCGTGGTTAAAAGAGTTAGCCGAGTTTATTAGATCCAAATTTTTTCAAGGGGTAAAGAGAACATGGCGATTACAGCCTCTCAAGTGAAAGATCTGCGCGAACGCACCGGCGCGGGCATGATGGAGTGTAAGAAAATGCTGCAGGAGACCGATGGCGACATCGAAGCAGCAATTGAAATGATGCGTAAATCCGGTCAGGCCAAGGCCGCCAGGAAAGCAGGGCGTATTGCCGCTGATGGACTGGTGGTGATTACTGCATCCGCAGATGGAAAATCCGCCGCGATGGCGGAAATCAACTGTGAAACAGATTTTGTTGCCAAGGATGAGAACTTCTCCTCCTTTGCCGATGCAGTCGCTGCACGGGTGCTCAACTCTGATGTGGATGATGTGGATGTCCTGGTGCAGCAACCGCTGCACGATGGTGATGAGACAACGATTGAAACCACGCGTGAAAAACTGATCTCCAAGATCGGTGAAAATATTTCTGTGCGGCGTTTTGTGCGCGTCAACTCCAGCGGCAGCATCTACACATACCGACATGGTGTGCGCATCGGTGTGCTAGTTGATATGGAGGGTGGTGATGCGGAACTTGGCCGTGGAATTGCCATGCATATTGCGGCAAGCAACCCGGTATGCGTCTCCGAGGCGGATGTACCGGCCGATGCACTGGCGAAGGAGCGTGAAATTTTCCGTGCACAGGCGCTGGAGAGCGGCAAGCCCGAGAACATTGTTGACAAGATCATCGAAGGCCGTGTGCGTAAATATCTCGAGGAGGTGACCCTGAATGGACAGCCTTATGTGATCGATCCTGATACCACTGTTGGTAAACTACTCGAGAAATCGGGCGCTACAGTGATCGGCTTCACCCGTTTTGAGGTCGGTGAAGGAATCGAGAGGAAGCAGGAGGATTTTGCAGCCGAGGTGATGGCGCAAATCAACGCCTGATAAGATAAAATAACCACGGAACACACAGAACAGACGGAAAAAACAAGGATAATTCCGTGTTGTCCGTGTGTTCCGTGGTAAAAATTTGATCTTTTGGAAGTTACAATATTGAAGCGCTCAGGAGCGTTTTGCTATAGAGTTCACCACCATGAGTAAACCGCTTAAACGAATTCTGCTGAAACTATCAGGCGAGGCCCTGATGGGCAGCGGTGATTTCGGTATTGAACCGCAGGTGCTGCAGCGCCTTGCGGCAGATATCAAGGCGATATCTGAGAGTGGCGTCGAAGTTGGCGTTGTAATCGGAGGCGGAAATATTTTTCGCGGCGCCGGCCTGGTGCAGAGCGGCATCAATCGCGTTATCGGTGATCACATGGGAATGCTGGCGACAGTCATGAACTCCCTGGCCATGCACGATTTTCTGCGCCGCGCCGGCGTCAACAGTCGCGTCTACTCAGCCATGCGCATCGACCAGGTGTGTGAACACTATAGCCGTGACCGTGCTGTCGATTTTCTCCAGCAGGGCGGGGTTGCTCTTTTTTCGGCCGGTACCGGAAACCCCTTTTTCACGACTGATACAGCTGCGGCCCTGCGTGCGGTTGAGATTGGCGCCGATCTGTTGATCAAGGCTACCAAGGTCGATGGCGTCTATTCGGCGGATCCGGTAACTCATCCCGATGCTGAATTTTATGAACTACTCGATTATGACCGCATATTGAAAGAGAATCTCGGGGTGATGGATTTAACAGCGATTTTGCTGTGCAGAGATCACAAGCTACCACTGCGTGTGATGAATATCTATGACGAGGGCGCACTGACCCGCCTGATAGGAGGAGAGTCTGTAGGCACACTCGTACAGTGATGCACAGCGGATAATCCTCAAAAACAGATGAACGAAATACGATGATTGATGAAATAAAGAGAGATGCGGCTGATCGCATGGGTAAAAGTGTCCTGGCGCTTGAAGGTACGCTGACAAAACTGCGTACAGGACGCGCCCATCCCAGCCTGCTCGAACATCTCGTGGTGCCCTATTATGGTTCGGCTACGCCGTTGAGGCAGGTAGCGAATATCTCTGTTGAAGATGCGCGGACACTGCTGGTACAGCCCTTTGAACAGACCATGGTCAAGGCTGTCGAGAAGGCGATCATGGAGTCTGACCTGGGTCTGAATCCAAATACTGCTGGAAATGTCATGCGTATCCCGTTGCCGCCTCTGACCGAAGAGCGTCGCCGTGATATGACCCGCGTGGTGCGGCACGAGGGTGAGCAGGCGCGCGTTGCTGTGCGCAATATTCGTCGTGACGCCAATAGTGATTTAAAGGAGTTGCTCAAGGAGAAACTGATTACTGAAGATGATGATCGGCGTGGACAGGAGATTATCCAGAAACTGACCGATCAGCATGTCAAGGAGATCGACCAGCGCCTTGACGTCAAGGAAGAAGAGCTGATGTCTTTTTAGTAATGCTTGAGTGACCAACGTCTTAATAAATGAGTAAAATTTCAATCATGACTCTCGCAAAGACGCTAAGCTCGCCTAGAAAAACCTTTGCGGTCTTTGCGCCTTGGCGAGAGAAAATAATCACTTTTATGCCTCGTCAGTCTGAGACTTGGTCTTGCCAGATATTTTCACTCTATAGCGCCCGCCATGCCTGATAATGTTCAAGTTTCTATTCTACCGCACCATGTTGCTATCGTCATGGATGGCAATGGACGCTGGGCAAAACAGAAAAACAAACCACGCACCTTCGGCCACCAGGCCGGATCCAGGCTATTACACGAAATTGTCGAAGAGAGTAAGAATCAGGGGATTCATGTGCTGACGGTTTTTGCCTTCTCCAGCGAAAACTGGAAAAGACCGCAGCAGGAGAGTTCCTTTTTGATGGGACTCTTCATCAAGGTGATGCAGCGCGAGATCAATGAACTGCACAGCAACCATATCCAGGTGCGTTTTATCGGTGACAGGTCGGTGCTCTCAAAAACACTGCAGCAGGTTATCGCGGATGCTGAAAAACTGACTGCCGGCAATCACAAGATGGTGCTGCAGGTTGCACTCTCCTATAGCGGACAGTGGGATATTGCAACAGCAGCACGCTGTGTCGCTGAGAAAGTCTCAGGCGGTGAACTTGCTGTTGCCGATGTCGATGAGCAGCACTTCGCAGCAGAGTTGAGTTTTGCGGATCTCCCGGATGTCGATTTTTTTATTCGCACTGGTGGCGAATTGCGCATCAGCAATTTCATTCTGTGGCAGGCGGCCTACGCCGAACTCTATTTTAGCGATGTCCTGTGGCCTGATTTTTCTGTAGTCGAGTATCGCAAGGCACTTGAGGAATTTGCACACAGGCAGCGCCGTTTCGGGCGTACGGGCGAGCAGGTCTTGGCAAGCTGATGATAGTGCAACGCGTTCTCACCGCTATCATTCTGATTCCCTTCGTTGTGTGGGGCGTGCTTGCTGCCGAGCACTGGCTGTTTGCCTCTATCGTGGCTGCCGTGATGCTGTTGTGTGCATGGGAGTGGGCGCGGCTGGCTGGTCTGAAAACCCCTGCTCTACAAATTTTGTATGTGTTCCTGTGCGGGCTATTGATCGCCGCATTGTGGTTTTTTGCCGCGGATACGGTGTCTCACTTCCTGATCCTGATTGCTGCAGGCATCTGGCTGGGAATGGCATTCGCCCTGTTTTCATGGCGCACTAAAGTATTGCACAAAGCGCCTTTCCAGCCATTTATCCTGGTACTCGGGTTGCTGCTGCTCACTGCAGCCTGGCAGGCTTTGGTCTCCCTGCACAAGCTGCCGGATATTGGACCAAAATTGACGCTGGGATTGCTGATTCTGATCTGGATTGCAGATTCAGCGGCCTATTTCACCGGCAAAGCCTTTGGCCGCCGCAAGCTGGCGCCGGTGCTGAGTCCCGGAAAAACGCTCGAAGGGATGGCCGGGGCGCTACTTGCCGCAGCCCTGTGGGGCCTGTTGATGTTTGTATTGCTGTTTCAGGCATCTGCATATTCGACTCTCCATCTTGTGGTTGTCGCTCTGCTGCTGTCTTTACTGACAGCCGTCGTCTCTGTTGCCGGCGATCTGTTCGAGAGTCTTGTAAAACGACGCGCCGACAAAAAAGACAGTGGTCACCTGCTGCCGGGGCACGGTGGTATCTGGGATCGCATCGACAGCCTGATTGCCAGTGCGCCGGTGTTTGTCGCCGGACTCTATCTCAGTGGAATTCTGCAGTGATCGGGGTTACGGTGCTTGGGTCGACCGGCTCTATCGGCGTCAGTACGCTGGATGTGCTTCGGCGCCATCCCGATCTGTACAGGGTCGTTGCGCTTGCAGCGAACAGCAGTGTCGAAAAACTGTTGCAACAGGTGATTGAATTTCAACCGCAGTATGCTGTGCTGGTCGAGCCGCCGGCGGCACAGCAGCTGCGTCAGCGCATTGCGTACCAGGGGCTGGCAACAGAGGTGCTGGAGGGTGCCGATGCACTCGAATTTGTGGCGTCGCTCTCTCAGGTAGAGGCAGTGATGGCGGCCATCGTTGGCGCCGCCGGCCTGCGATCTGCGCTGGCTGCTGCAACATCCGGAAAACGCGTGCTGCTGGCAAACAAGGAGTCACTGGTGGTTTCCGGTCAGCTATTTATGGATGCTGTAGAACAGCATCAGGCAACCCTGTTGCCCATCGACAGCGAGCACAATGCTATTTTTCAGTGCATGCCTGCAGATGGCGGTAAAGAGGGGGTCAGGCGCATTTTGTTGACTGCTTCAGGTGGTCCCTTTCGCAGTATTTCCATGGATGATCTACAGCACGTGACACCGGAGCAGGCCTGTGCACACCCTAATTGGGATATGGGGAAAAAGATCTCGGTTGATTCGGCGACCATGATGAACAAAGGGCTCGAGGTGATCGAGGCGCGCTGGCTGTTTGATCTCGCACCTGAAGAGATCCAGGTGGTGGTGCATCCACAAAGTGTGGTTCACTCCATGGTGGAGTATGCTGACGGCTCGGTGCTGGCGCAGATGGGAAATCCTGATATGCGAACCCCCATCGCGCATGCGCTGGCATGGCCGGACCGTATTGATTCCGGCGTTGCATCGCTGGATCTGTTTGAGATTGCACGCCTCGATTTTGAACGACCTGATTTCGAACGTTTTCAATGCCTGCAGTTGGCGTATGATGTCGTTCATGCTGGAGGCGTCATGCCGGCGGTGTTGAATGCGGCGAATGAGGTGTCTGTCGATGCTTTTCTCAGCGGTCGCATCCCCTTCACGGCGATCCCGCGGCTGAACCAGGCCGTGATGGAGAGTGCCGAGCAGATGCAGCCGCAGAGCATTGAGCACCTGTTGGAAGTGGATCAACGCAGCCGCTGCCAGGCGGAACAATTCATCCCGCATATGGTCTGACAAGCAATCCTTGACTAACTAATATCTTTACAAATGAGCCGAAATTCAACAATAACTCTCGCCAAGCCGCAAAGCTTTCGCGTCCCTGCTTACGCCCCTGACCTACATCCATGTAGGCCAAGCACGCCAAGGAAAAGCCTTTGCGTCTTTGCGTCTTTGCGAGAAATCAAGAAGGCTTTCATATCTTATCAATCTGAGCCCTGGTCTCGCTAGCATGCTTGATATTCTCTCCATGGTTTTCTGGGCGATGGTTCTCATCGTCATTCTTGTTGGTGTTCATGAGTTCGGCCACTTCTGGGTGGCTCGAAAACTGGGAGTGAAGGTGCTGCGCTTCTCCATTGGATTCGGTCCTGCTTTATGGAAACATACCTCCAAAGGTGGCGTCGAATACATCTTTGCTGCAATTCCGCTTGGCGGCTACGTCAAAATGGTCGATGAGCGCGAGGAGGAGGATATTGCCGAAGAAGATCTTCCCTACGCCTTCAATCGTCAGTCGCTCGCAGTTCGCAGCGCCATCGTCGTTGCCGGACCGTTGTTCAACCTGCTATTCGCCGTTGTTGCCTACTGGGCGGTTTTTGTGAATGGCGAGATCGATATCAAATCCTACGTGGGGGAGCTGGCGTCTGACTCCATAGTCTATCTGGCTGGTGTGCGTGAAAATGACCGTATTGTCAGCGTCAATGATGATCAGACCCCGGGGTGGAACAGGGTCAACCAGGCTTTGATCGAGGCGGCAATGACAGAGCAGCCGGCGCAGCTTCTGCTGCGTGGAGAGTTTGATGCCGAGCGCGCTGTTGTTCTGACAAATGCCATGTTGTCGCCTCTACGGGAGGGGCAGGCCTCGCTGGAAAAAATTGGTCTGGCGCCCCGCTTTCCAACGCTTCCAGCTGTGATTGGAGTCATCAGCAGCGGCAAGGCGGCGGAGCGCGCGCAATTATTGGCGGGTGACCGGATTCTGTTTGCCAATGGCGATGAGATTGTCTCCTGGAAAGCCTGGAGTGATGTTATCAGGGCGAATCCTGAGCAGGATATTCAGCTTGTGGTTGACAGAGAGGGCACCCAAATCGAGCTGAAACTCCGTCCGGATAGGAAGGATGAGAATGGCACAGTGATTGGTTTTGCCGGTGTAGGCAGTGCGATCCCCGAAGGGTTCGTGGATGAATACCGTATTCTGGATCGCTATGGCGTTATCGAAGCCTGGCCTAGGGCGCTGCATGAAACCTGGCGCATGACAAAGCTGACGCTCAATGGCATCTGGAGCATGATCACCGGAAGAATGTCGGTGCATAATATGGGCGGGCCATTGACAATCGCCAAGATTGCCGGTGATTCCGCCAGCGGTGGATTTTCATTTTTTGTCAGCTTGCTGGCGATGTTGAGTATTACTCTGGGTGTCATCAATCTGCTGCCGGTGCCGGTGCTGGATGGCGGTCACCTGTTTTTGTATCTGATCGAAGCAGTCAAAGGGAGCCCGCTGTCCGAGCCTGCAATGCTGCAGCTGCAGAAGGTGGGGCTGATGATCATCGCGGCAATCATGTTTCTGGCGATTTATGTGGATTTGAACCGCTTTTTCGGTATGTAAGGAATGAGGCATTTATTAAAGCACCAACCTAACTTGTCTAAAAAAAACAATAGCGTTGTTGTGAAACCTCGAAAGATACTGATATTCCTGCGGTTCCACGCCTGGCTCTTGATTTTTTATCCTGCGTTATATTGGTACTTTAATTTCTGCCTCATCCCTAAGTTTTTTCACCACGGAACACACGGACCACACGGAAGAGTGAATCACGCACGGCGTTATGAAGAACTGATTTTTTAACCATAAATGTCACGAAAAACACAAAAATTGACAAGTCGACCGTTCATGTTTTCCGTGTGGTCCGTGGTAATAGAGTTCTCGTGTAGATTCAAAGCTGGTTTTTTGCATTACGCAACATCCCGAATTCCTTTATAATCGGCAGCTATTCGGTATGTGTTTATCTTCAGTGTGCAGCTGAACGATCAAATAGCTGAAGTGGTGCACTTTTTTCAGACCCACATGGGGCTTTACAGTGATAAAAACAAAATATGCGTTAGTAGCAGCAGGGCTGCTGGTTCTCTCCTCACTTGTTTATGCCGGCTCCTTTGTCATTCGGGATATCCGCGTCGAGGGTCTGCAGCGGGTTCCCGTCGGCACCGTTTTCAGTTTTATCCCTTTTGAAATTGGCGACCGGGTCGACGACACTGCCGGTGGCGAGATTGTACGTGCACTCTACAAAAGCGGCCTGTTCAAGGATGTATCGCTCGAGCAGGATGGCGCTGTGATGGTGGTCTCAGTAATCGAACGTCCATCGATTGCATCGATTACTTTTAGCGGCAACAAGGATATCGATACTGATCAACTGAAAACGGGTCTGCGTGATGCAGGTTTCTCCGAAGGGAGGGTATTCAACCAGCAGGTACTTGACAGCATCAAACAGGATTTGAAACGCTCCTACTTTGACCGTGGCAAGTACAGCGTCATCATTACCTCCACGGTCTCTCCACTGGAGCGTAACCGTGTCGCAGTCGATATCAATGTACGCGAGGGAAGAACGGCAAAAATCAAACGTGTCAATATCGTCGGCAACAAGGCTTTTGACGAGGATGATCTGCTCGATGAAATCTCTTTGTCGACAGGTAACTGGATTTCACGTTTTACCAAGAACAATCAATACTCCAGCCAGAAACTGGAAGCGGATCTTGAAAGTCTGCGTTCTTTTTACATGGATCGCGGCTACCTGAAATTTGATGTGCTATCGACACAGGTGAATATCAGTCCCGAGAAAGAGGATGTCTTCCTCACCATCAATATTACCGAGGGTGATGTCTATACCGTTGAAGATATCCAGTTGGCCGGCAAGGCAGTGGTCGACCCTGAAGAGCTGTTTCCGCTGATAGAATTGCGGCGCAACGAGCCTTTCTCCCGCAAGCAGGTCGTCAAAAGCACCGAAGCCATCAGTGCAGCGCTCTCCGACAAGGGCTATGCGCTTGCCAGTGTCAATGCCATTCCTGATATCGACGAAGAGAACAAGAGCGTCAAGATCACGCTCTATGTCGAACCCGGTAGGCGGGCCTATGTCAGGCGCGTCAATATCCACGGTAATACCCGTTCGCGCGACAGAGTGCTGCGACGTGAATTTCGGCAGATGGAAGCAGCCTGGTTTTCAGCTGAAAGGGTCCGGGAATCGAAGCAGCGCCTGTTGCGCCTGGGCTATTTCGAGACCGTAGAGATTGCCACCAGGCCAGTTCCGGGATCCCCTGACCAGGTTGATGTGGATGTCACGGTGGTGGAGAAAAAATCTCGCGAGCTGATGTTGGGCGTTGGTTTTTCACAGGACAGCGGGGTCTCGTTCCAGGCCAGGCTGAGTGATGACAACTTCTTTGGTTCCGGCAAGAATGTGACCCTTGGTTTTAGTACCAGTGATGTCAATAGCTACGTGGAACTCGCGTACCGCAATCCTTATTTCACGATTGACGGCATCAGCCAGGGTTTCAGGATCATGTACCGTCAAACTGATTTTTCCAGACTGAATACTGATGTTGCCAGGTATGCGACAGACACTGGGATCCTGGGGCTTAATTTCGGCTTCCCGATCAGTGAGTGGGACAGAATCGGGGTCTATCTGAATCTCGAGTATCTGAAGCTCCACTTCAATGAGAACGAGACGCCGCTCTATATCTCCGAATTCTATACAGATGGCCAGCAGATCAATACCTACAAGCTTGGCGTCACCTGGTCGCGTGACACCAGGGATACGGCGATGTTTACCTCTGAAGGCGCCCTCATCAGCGCCGGGGTAATGCTTGCACTGCCCGGCAGTGATTTTGAATTCTGGACGCTGAAATACAAGCATAAACAGTATTTCGGCATCACCGATCATCTTTCTCTGGCATTGAAAGGAGAGGTCGCCTGGGGCGACACTTATTCCGATACTGACCTTTTCCCTTTTTATGAGGGGTTTTATGCCGGCGGCCCCGGTTCGGTGCGTGGTTATAAATCCTACTCGATTGGTGGAGGAACCGACCTCGATGGCAATACCATCGCCGGTACTTTCAAGGTCATTGGCGGTGGCGAGTTGTGGTTCCCACCTCCGTTCATGGATCTGGGTGAGAGCGTGCGCCTGATCGCCTTTGCCGATTTTGGCAACGTCTCCTTCGATGTCGATGATTTTGATTCGGACAAGTTCCGCTACTCCGCAGGTCTTGCAGTGAGCTGGCTATCTCCATTCGGGTTGCTGAATGTCAGCTATGCGGCGCCCTTTAATGAGCAGCCTTTTGATGAGACCGAAGAGTTTCAGTTTACCTTTGGTTCGAATTTCTAGCGAGATCAAATCTCAGACTGATGAGGCATGAAAAAGATTATTTTCTCTCGCTAAGGCGCAAAGACCGCAAAGGGTTTTTCTTGGCGAGCTTAGCGTCTTCGCGAGGGTTATTCTTTAAATTTGACTCATTCGTAAAGATGTTGGTCACTCATGGATTACCCGGCCGTATGAATCATCCCCATCTGCTGGCGTTGCTGGTTGCAGCACTGCTCTTCTCTACGATGCCCTGCGTGGCTGCTGAATCCGGCAATGCTCCCCATAAACTGGCCTTTGTTAATGTCAGCAGAATCCTGAAGTTCACGCCCCAGGTCAAGGCAATTGAAGCTGTCCTGAAGGGAGGATATGAAAAGCGTGAAGCTGAACTCAATCTGCGTGAAGAGAGCCTTAACAAGTCAAAAAAAGGGCTGGCAAGCCAGCGTGATACGCTGGATATCAACAAGCGTACGGAGTTGGAACGGGATATCCTGGTCAAGGCGCGGCGCTTGAAAACAGCCCGCATCGAGTTGGAAGAGGATATCGCGCTACAAAAAAATGAAGAGATGAACAGACTGCGTCTGCTGATCGCAGAGGTGATTGAGTCCATTGCCAAGGAGCAGAATATCGATATGGTTTTTGAGGCTGGGGTCGTCTATGTCAGTGACCGCGTTGATATCTCTGACCAGATCCTGCAACGCCTCAAGGAACGCTATGTAGAAGAGGAGCCGGATATGGCTTCTGATAAAAAAAAGTAACCACAGATACGCACAGATATACACAGATTATTCAATTAAGCATTGTTTTAAGCAGCAATTCTCAATGTAGAGAGATACTCACCACGAAGGTATTGTAACTTCTTAATAATCCCGTACATAAGTTGGTTTTCGCAGGGTCATGACCAGCCTTTTAGGGACGCGTGAATACATCCCTGTAAGCTCTGATAAAGCATCCCTGTTTTCGACCGCCATGGATGGCGGAAGTGCCGAAAACGCAGGAGCATTTATTCGGCGGAAGCCCTGAAAGGCAAGTCCCAACCCTGCTTTTCTGTACGGAGTTATTGAGAAATGACAAGGCAATTTTGTAACCAGTTGATTCTTCCTGATCTTCGTGTGCTTCGTGGTAAAAATCTTTTAAGATATAGACACTTGATTGGTGCATTGAGCATTGCTATTTATTTGAGACTATTCAGCAGGAGTTGTCGATGAGTGAAACAGTTATGGATGTTCGGCAGATCATGGAGTACCTGCCACATCGCTATCCCTTTTTGCTGGTAGACAGGGTCATTGAGATCGAAGAGACTCAGCGACTGGTTGGTATTAAAAATGTCAGCATCAATGAGCATTTTTTTGCAGGCCACTTTCCGGTGAAGCCGGTGATGCCCGGGGTGTTGATCGTCGAGGCTCTGGCTCAGTGTACCGGTTTGCTGGCCATGATGGCGCAGCCTGAGGAGCTCAGGAAAAGCCTGATTTACTATTTTGTCGGTATCGACAAGGTGCGTTTCAAGCAGGTTGTTGAGCCCGGTGACCAGTTGAGACTGGAAGTCGATTTTGTCAAGCAAAGGAGCTCGATCTGGGTGTTCAATACCAGGGCCAGTGTCGACGGAAATCTGGCGGCCTCGGCACAAATCATGTGCACACCTCGGAAGACCTGATGATTCATCCCTCTGCGATTATTGATGCAGATTGTGACATTGCTGATGGGGTCAGTATTGGTCCTTTCAGCGTTATAGGCGCAGGTGTGAAAATTGGCAGGGGAACAAGCGTCGCTTCTCATGTCGTCATTCAGGGAAACACAGCTATCGGTGAAGACAACAGAATTTTCCAGTTCTCCTCGATCGGAGAGATTCCCCAGGATATGAAATATTCGGGGGAGGATACGCTGCTGAGAATCGGTGACCGTAATATCATCCGGGAATATGCAACCCTCCATCGAGGCACGGCGCAGGACCAGGGGATAACAAGTATCGGCAATGACAATTTACTCATGGCCTATACCCATGTGGCGCATGACTGCATGCTCAAGGACCATATCATCATGTCAAATGGCTCCTCGTTAGCCGGGCATGTTGATATCGGTGATTATGCCATTCTTAGCGGCTTTACGCTGGTGCACCAGTTTTGTTCGATTGGCGCACACAGCTTTAGCGCCATGGGAACCGCGATCAACCGTGATGTCCCCCCCTACCTGCTGGTTTCCGGGTCACCTGCCACCCCCAGGGGGGTCAACAGTGAAGGACTGAAGCGCAAAGGTTTTGATGCTGAAACTGTACGCCACATCAAGGATGCCTATATATTGCTCTACAATAGCGGACTCAAGCTCGACGAAGCTATCGAACAGATTACTGAACTCAACTCCCCGCAACTTGCCGTGATGGTCGACTTTCTGCAAAACAGCCGTCGCAGTATTGTGCGTTGAGGAAGTTCTGAACGAATCGCTTCATTCAGAGGCGCCCGGCATGTCCGGATTACGCATCGCGCTGGTCGTTGCAGAGCCTTCCGGGGATCATCTGGGCGCCGCCCTGATGCAGGCAATCAATGCACGGATTCCCCATGTCTCCTACAGCGGGATCGGTGGCCCGGAAATGATAGCGGCAGGGATGCAAAGCCTCTATCCGATGGAAAAACTCACTGTCATGGGGCTGATCGAGGTGTTGCCGCACCTGCCGGAGCTGCTGCTCATTCGCCGTCAGCTTGCACAGCATTTCATCGACAATCCTCCTGATCTCTTTATTGGCGTCGATGCCCCGGATTTCAACCTCGGCCTGGCAAAAAAGATGAAGGCGGCTGGAATCCCCACTGTTCAGTACGTTGCGCCAACTGTATGGGCGTGGAAGCAGGGGAGGGTGAAGATTCTACGCGAGGCGTTGGATTTGGTGCTCAGCATCTTCCCCTTTGAGCAGGAGTTTCTGCTAGACCACCAGGTGCCGAGTATCTATGTGGGGCATCCACTCGCTGACCAGGTACCGCTGAATCCTGATCCTGCCAGTGCTAGAGCGGTGCTCGGGCTTCCCCTGGATGCTCCGCTGCTGGCGCTGCTTCCTGGCAGCCGCGTCGGTGAAATCAAACGCCTCTCAAAGCCGTTCCTTGAAGCAGCAGCCTCGCTTGCACAGCAGATACCGCATTTGAAAATTGTCGCACCGATGGTGAACGGACACATTCATGAATTGTTCGAACAGCAGCGACAGGAGCTGGTTCCTGCCCTCGACTGCATTCTCATTGATAAACAGGCTGACCTGGTGCTCGAAGCAGCGGATGCAGTGCTGACGGCGTCAGGCACTGCAACTCTGCAGACGCTGCTGTATAAGAAGCCGATGGTGGTCGGTTATCGTGTCAATGCGATCACCTATCGCCTGCTGACGCTGTTTCGGCGCATCAAGGTGGACTACATTGCCATGGCGAATTTGCTGGCCGGAGAAGCTCTGGCTCCTGAGTTTATTCAACACCAGTGTACGGCAGAGAAGATTACTCCGGCGCTGCTGCGCCTCATGACAGATCAACAGCAGATTGATAAAATCAAGAGTCGATACATGCAGATACACAGGAAATTACAGCAGAATGCTGCACAAAAAGCTGCAGATACTGTGTTGAATCTGATTCAAGCATGAAGCTTGCCCCTCACCTGCGACGTATAGGGCGAAGCGATTCGATCAGAGTTTCCTCAGTGATATTTCCGCATCTGTCCGATAAGCACGCCCTGGATCTGCACCTGTTCGTGTGAGTAGTGTTGTGCTTCCATTGCGGCATTCGCCGGGTGCAGTATGACCTCCTGTGGAGTTTGCTGCAGGCGCTTCAGGGTCGCTTCCGAGCCATCGATCAGCGCTACGACGATGTCACCGTTATGTGCATGATCCTGTTGCTCAATAATCACTCTGTCGCCATCGAAGATACCAGCGTCAATCATGGAGTCTCCTTTGATCCCAAGCACGTAGCAGGGCCTGGAGCTGTGCAGCCAGGAGGGAATGCCAATGGATTCAGGTGTGTTGATGGCTTCAATTGGCTGACCGGCTGCAATGTAGCCAAGCATCGGCAGCTGATCGGGGTTTTCAGCAGGGGGCGGGGTGCTGCTATGGCGCAGTCGAATGCCTCTTTTTTTCTGCTGCATTGGCTCCACTAATCCCGCATCGATCAAGGCACTGATCTGTTTATGCATCGAACCCCGTGAACTGAGTTGCATTGCACTGCAGAGTTCTGCAAGCGTGGGTGGATGTTTGAAGCTAACTTCATTCTCCTGCAGGAATTCATAGATCTCCTGCTGGCGGCGTGTAAGATTGATCGGCACTGATATTCTCTATTTGTTCTCTTGCAGACAAGTATGGAACAAAGCAAGAACAAAATCAATCGCTCATTGCAGCGGCTATTTTTTTCCATACACGCACACAGATGCACACAGATAAACACCGATTAATAAAGGTCAAAATATCAGTGTGCATCTGTGGTTCATGA
This sequence comes from Chromatiales bacterium, assembly GCA_030145485.1. GTDB lineage: Bacteria > Pseudomonadota > Gammaproteobacteria > Chromatiales > Chromatiaceae > Sva-25. The sequence continues at coordinate 29,456 of JAQYVP010000259.1, read as the reverse complement.
CTCCTTTGACAGCCCCTATATCCCATTGACGGATGGCCTGGGGCCAGAGCTCTTCGACACTCTCAGCCGGCACCTGTTGCTGGCCAAGAAATTTCAGCGCCTGGTTGAGTGTTGTGATCGGGTTGCTGGTATCAACTGGCCAGGCTTCACTGCTTTTGCTGAGTTTACTGCCGTCGGCATTCGTTACCAGCGGAAGATGTGCATAGACAGGATGATGCATCTTCAACAGTCGTTGAAGATACATTTGACGGGGAGTCGAGTGCAACAGGTCTGCCCCGCGCACAATATGCGTTACCCCCTGCTCGTGGTCATCGACTGCAACAGCAAGTTGATAGGCAAAGATACCATCGCCACGACGGAGAATAAAGTCGCCGATCTCGGATTCGATACATTGTGTGATTGCCCCCGCAATACGATCATCAAAAACGGTATCCAGGTTATTCGTGCGCAGTCGTAATGAGTGTGATGTGGTTTTACTGATACCGCGGTCGCGGCAACTGCCCGGGTAGATGAACCCCTCGATACCTGCTGTGGCAATTGCAGCAATGTGCTTGCGGCTGCAGTTGCAGCCATAGACGAGTCCGATGTTTTGCAACTCTGCGAGCGCCTGCTGATAGAGCCTCAGATGTTGAGACTGGTAGACGACCTCTTCATCCCAGTGCATGCCGAAGTGTTCGAGTGTCGTGAGTATCTGAGCCGCACTTCCCGGACGCTCCCTGAGTGTGTCGAGGTCATCGATACGCAGCAGCCATTTACCCTGTTGATGCCGGGCGTCAAGGTAACTGGCGAGTGCAGCAACGACTGAGCCAAAATGGAGGGCGCCAGTGGGAGAGGGGGCGAAGCGACCGCGATAGAGCATCGGAGGAGGATGCCGGGAAAAATGATTCCCGGCAGCGGTGTGGGTTATGCCATGTGCTTCTCTTTTTGCTCTTGAATCGTCTTGCAGTCAATGCAGAGTGTGGCTGTCGGTCGTGCCTCCAGGCGACGAATACCAACCTCTACGCCACAAGAGTCGCACCATCCATAATCATGATCATCGAGACGGTCGATTGTCTGGCCGATTTTCTTGATCAATTTCCGTTCACGGTCACGCGTGCGCAGTTCTAGGCTGAATTCTGACTCCTGGGTTGCACGGTCATTCGGGTCAGGAAAATTGGAAGCATCATCACGCATGTGGTGCATGGTGCGGTCTACCTCTTCCATCAAACCCTGTTTCCATGCAGACAATATGGTGCGAAAATGGGCTTCCTGCCTTTCATTCATATACTCTTCACCACGCTTCTCTTTATATGGCTCGATATCAGGTGTACCCTTTGCGCCTGTACGCTGAGGTGTTTTTGAGGCGGCGCGCTTCTTCGAGGCTACTTTCTTTGCAACAACCTTCTTTTTTCCGGTTGTTTTCTTTTTTACGGCAACCTTTTTCTTTGCTGTTGCTTTACTCACCTTCTTTTTTGCAACAGCTTTTTTCTTTGCGGACATCGAAGTCCTCCCGGATATGTAATGAGTTTTCTATTTAGCGCGCTAGGTATATCAGAAACGCCTGCATACGACAAGGTTTGAATGGTATTTTCTTGATAATCCAGATTGCATATTCTTACTTATTTCGTCAGAAAATCTCGAAAAATCAGTCTATTATTAGACAAGATGGTAACTTTTCAATAATCCCCTGCATTGTTTCAAACGGGGAGCAAACGATAGCGCATCCACAATGCTGCAAGAGACGATTTTATTCACTTTTTTTATGATCTTTACCGGTGCCGCAGTGATTGCGGCAGTGGCGTTGTTCGCGCGTCAGTCGCTGCTCGTCGCCTATGTGCTGCTTGGTGTTTTGCTTGGGCCGTCGGTGTCAGGAATAGTGAGCAACCCTGAGGTCATCAAGCAGATTGCCCATATCGGCATCATCTTCCTGCTGTTTCTGCTGGGTCTCAGCCTGAATCCGATCGAACTGCTGCAGATGGTAAAAAAGACGACCCTGGTGACTCTCGCCAGTTCATTGATCTTCGCGCTGGCCGGGTTCACGGTGTCGTTGCTATTTGGCATTCCCTTCTTCGAGGCGGTGCTGGTGGGGGCTGTGATGAGTTTTTCCAGCACCATCATCGGACTGAAACTGCTGCCAACATCGATCCTGCACCATCAACGTACAGGTGAGGTGGTGATCTCTATTCTGTTGTTACAGGATTTGCTGGCGATGGTATTGCTGGTGCTGGTGAAAGGCACGGGTGAAAGCCTCGGCGTGACTGACAGGGAGTGGCTTGAGCCGTTGTTGCTGTTACTGAAGCTGCCTTTGCTGGTGTTGTTTACATGGATCATGACAAGATATCTGCTGATCCCCCTGATGGCTCGTTTTGATAAGATCCGCGAGTTTATTTTTCTGGTCGCAATCGGCTGGTGTCTTGGTATGGCGCAGTTAGCAAGCTGGTTGGGTCTCTCCGCTGAAATCGGCGCTTTTATTGGTGGAGTATCGCTGGCGTCCGCGCCTGTGGCGCTGTTTGTCTCCGAAAGCCTGAAGCCATTGAGGGACTTTTTCCTGATACTGTTTTTTTTCTCGCTTGGCGCCAGTGTGGATCTGGGTATGTCAGCCCGGGTGATTCTGCCGGCACTGGTGCTGTGCGCCGTTACCCTGTTACTCAAACCGCTGGTGTTTCGCTGGTTATTGCTGCGCATCGGTGAGTCTGAAAAACGCTCGACAGCGATCGGGATTCGTCTCGGACAGATGAGCGAGTTTTCTTTGTTGATTTCAGTTGTGGCGATGGATTCCGGCAGCATCAGCCATGAGACCGGATATCTGATACAGTTTACGACTCTGTTTACTTTTATCGCCTCATCATGGTGGGTGGTGCAGCGGCTGCCGACGCCAATTGCAACCCGGGATGAGTTGAGGCTCGATTGATGCCGATTGCAGTAAGAAAAACGGCAAGGGTTAACCACAGATGAACACAGATAAACACAGATTAAGAGATGGAGCAGTATCTGTGTGCATCCGTGTTCATCTGTGGTTCAAAACTCACAGAATTCATCAATTCACTAAAATGCTTGCAAATGAGTCAAGTTTTAAAAGAATCTCTCGCTAAGAACGCAAAGGACCCAAAGGTTTTTCTTGGCGGTCTTGGCGTCTTCGCCTACAAGGACCGTAGGTGAGGGGCGTGAGCAGGACGCGGAAGCTTTGCGAGAGAAAATGTTTTTTTCATGCCTTGTCAGTCTGAGACCTGATCTCACTAGAAACTCGAATCTAAGCGCAATTATTGAGACCTTATGTGGAACTCTTACTTCATGCCTGATTATGATGCAATTATCTCGACACCTGTCGGCCTGATCGGTATCTGTACGCGGGATGATGCGGTGACACAGATCGATCTCAATCTCTCGCCAGTTGCTGAAATAAAAGCTCGAAGTCGTGTAGCAGCGGCGACGGTTGATTTTTTGCACAGCTATTTTGAAACTGGCCGGTGGTCAGCCAATACGCCTCTACAATTGTCGGGGACAGCATTTCAGCAGCGTGTGTGGCGCAGCCTGTTGGCAATCCCGGCTGGTGATGTTGTGACCTACGGTGAACTTGCAGCCCGTTTAAAGAGTTCCGCACGTGCGGTCGGCCAGGCTTGCCGCCGCAATCCCTCTCCTATCGTCGTTCCCTGTCATCGTGTGGTTGCGGCTTCGGGACTGGGTGGCTTCTCAGGCGCCACGACGGGTGTCATGAGCGATATCAAACGCCGGCTGCTGCATCATGAAGGAGTCGACCTTTGAAACAGGATGTTGCACTCATCGAGCAGTTTGCGGATGTCTTATGGATGGAAAGGGGTTTGAGCAAAAATACACTCGATGCCTACCAGAGTGACTTGCGGAAACTGTCTAAGTGGACGAACTCCAGTTGCAGCACTTCACTGCTGCAAACAAGCCGCGCCGGGTTGCTGGGTTTTCTTGCCACGCTTTCCGAGGCTGGCAACAGCAGTCGTTCCTCAGCAAGACTGCTCTCTTCTGCGCGTCAGTTCTATCAATGGGCAACCAGGGAGGGATTGGTCGATGTCGATCCTACCCTGCAGATCGAGATGCCCCGGCAGGGACGTCCTCTCCCCAAATCACTGACAGAGCAGCAGGTCGCGGATCTACTTGCGGCTCCGGATCTTTCGACAGCGGAAGGTTTTCGTGATCGCACCATGTTCGAGGTGCTTTACGCCACGGGTTTGAGGGTCTCGGAGTTGATCCGCTTGCGCCCTGAACAGGTGAGTCTCAACCAGGGAGTTGTCAGGGTGACAGGTAAAGGCAGCAAGGAGCGGCTGGTTCCACTGGGTGAAGATGCCCTGGAGTGGCTGCAGAATTTCATATCCGGTTGCCGTCAGGATCTGCTCAGGGGAAGAGTCTGTGATGATCTTTTTCCTACCCGCCGCGGCAGTGGCATGACCAGGCAGGCGTTCTGGTACCGCATCAAGGCACATGCGCAGAGAGCGGGTATTCATACCCATATCTCACCGCATACTCTGCGTCATGCCTTTGCCACCCACCTGGTGAATCATGGCGCCGATCTGCGGGTTGTGCAGATGTTGCTGGGGCACAGTGATCTCTCAACCACGCAGATCTATACCCACGTGGCGAAGGAGCGTCTTGAGTCTCTTTACCGGAAACATCATCCGAGAGCGTAAAAACATGAACCACAGATGCACACAGATGAACACTGATTACGAGATGTCATATGAACTGTGTTTATCAGTGGGAAGGCTTTGAGTTGCTACTGTCTGCGCAGCAATTCTAAATGTAGAGAGATACTCACCACGAAGGAGACGAAGAACGCGAAGGTATTTTTGGACAACGACTTAGTATCCATTTGATTCTTCGTGTTCTTCGTGTGCTTCGTGGTAAAAGTCTTTTTAAGATGTCGTCATTCTATTGGTTCATTGAGAATTGCTGCTGTCTGCGATGGGTTGTTTGAGAATAAGCCGGGTTGTGACATAATTCGCTGTAAGTAAATCCCTGTAAAGGGGTCTCGATGTATTACCTCCCTAAAACTCTCTATTGGAAAACTCACTATGAAAAGATTTTCAGTCGTGGTGTGCGCCGCAGTCATGGCCGCATCGTCAACAACTCTCTATGCGGCAGATACTCTGAGCAATGATCAGCTTAAAGAAAAGCTGGCAAAAATGCTCCCCCAGGCAAATATTACTGCTGTAAATGATATTGGTGTTTCTGGTATCAGGGAAGTCGATGTTAGTGGTGAAATTCTCTATATCTCCGAGGATGGCAAGCATCTTTTTCAGGGCGATGTCTACAATATTGAAAAGGGAATGGTCAACCTTACCGAGAAACGCCGCAACGCCACCCGCAAGAAGTTGATGGATGCTGTGGACGAAAAGGAGATGATCTCCTTTGGCGACAAGGATGCCAAGCACACTGTGACGGTCTTTACCGATATCGATTGTCCCTACTGTGCAAAACTGCACAATGAGATGGACCAGTACAACGCCGAAGGAATTCGTGTTCAATATCTCTTCTTCCCCCGCGCCGGCGTGAAGAGTCCCTCGGGTGACAAGGCGATTTCCGTATATTGTTCCGATGATCAGCAGAAGGCGATGACGACTGCAAAATCCGGTGGTGATGTGGGCAAGAAGAGCTGTGAAAACCCGGTTCAGAAGCACTTTGACCTGGGACAACAGGTGGGTGTGACCGGAACACCTGCTATCATCTCGGAAGATGGCCAACTGCTTCCCGGCTATATTCCCGCCAAGCGATTGTCGAAGTACCTGGAGCAGTAATCTCGCAATTTTTCGTTTTGTGTAACCCCGGTCACAGAAACAGCCTCATTTTTCAATTATCATCTCCTCTGTACTCAACAGGAGATAGATTATGAAAAATGTAGGCTCGATTGACCGTGTGGTTCGTATTGTTGCCGGAGTTGCTATCATTGGCGCCGGTGTCTATTACCAAAGCTGGTGGGGTGCGATTGGCGCTGTGCCACTGCTGACCGGGCTAATGGGCTGGTGTCCTCCCTATGCGATTTTTGGCTGGAACACCTGCTCTATCAAAAAGGGATAGCCACCCTGCGGATCTCTTTATTTACCACGAAAGGCACGAAAGCTGACAAACTGATCGTTCGTGTTTTTCGTGTGGTCCGTGGTTTGGGTTGTTCATCTGAGGATATCACGTAGGGTCTCTTTTTAACCACGGAACACTCTGAACACACGGAAGATAAAACACAAAAATTCCGTGTTGTCCGTGTGTTCCGTGGTTCTTCTCCTTGTTACTGCGCCTCTGTCAGCGCAGTTAATCCCTGCTGGTCCGTGATTGCTATCCTGCCGCGTGACAGGCTGACCAATCCACTGTTTTCCATATCTTTCAAAAGTCTGCTGATCACCTCGCGGCTGCTCCCGAGCTCTTCTGCGACCTGTTGATGTGTGGTGCTTATTTCACCCACACCCTGTGTGAGAATAATCAGACTGCTGCATTGATCACCCTGTCCGCAAATCCGTGTTCCGGCGGGTGCAGAGATGTTTTGCGTCTTTGAGGAATGCTGCTGCAGAAAATCGACAATGGATCGAGGTGTTTGCATGGGCATAAATCAGAGCTTCTCAGCCGTCTCCTTGAGCTTGTAGAGCATTTCCAGTGCAGCGAGGGGGGTCAACTCATTCGGTTCGATAGTATCCATCATGTTGTGGAGCGGATCGTCCGCCTGCGGCATGTCGGCAAAGAGTGATAGCTGGTTGGTAGGCGCCTGCTCGCTGGCTTGCTGCTCCAACTCCTCGAGCCGCCTGCGTGCGCGTTTGATGACGCATCTGGGAACCCCGGCAAGCTGCGCTACCTGCAGACCGTAGCTCTGGTTGGCAGGGCCATCCTTGACGCTGTGCAGGAAGACGATGGAGTCGCCATGCTCGATAGCATCGAGATGCACATTGGCGATGCCTGTATATTCCTCAGGCAGCGTGGTCAGTTCAAAATAGTGGGTGGCAAACAAGGTATAGGCCTTGATGGTCGTGGCCAGTTCGATTGCGCTTGCCCATGCCAGTGACAAGCCATCGAAAGTGCTGGTGCCGCGGCCTATCTCATCCATCAATACCAGTGATTTGGAGGTGGCGTTGTGCAGGATATTGGCGGTCTCCTCCATCTCCACCATAAAAGTCGAGCGGCCGCCGGCGAGATCATCAGAAGCGCCAATGCGTGAAAAAATACGGTCGATAGGGCCCATGGTTGCAGCCGCAGCCGGGACGAAACTTCCGGTATACGCCAGCAGTACGATCAGCGCAGTCTGCCGCATGAATGTCGATTTACCACCCATATTGGGGCCGGTGATAATCAGGATGCGCCGCTGCTGGTTCAACACGGCATCGTTGGCAACAAAGGGAGAGTCTGAGACCTGTTCCACCACCGGATGACGTCCGCCTTCGATATGGATGCCGGCGGAGTCTGTCAGCTGCGGCCGGCTCAGGTTGAGTGACTGCGCCCGTTCTGCAAGGTTGGATAATACATCGAATGCGGCAATTGCCGCTGCAGACTGCTGCAGAGGTACGATATGGGCGTCAAGCTGCTGCAGCAACTTCTCATAGAGCATCTTTTCGCGCGCCAGTGATCTCTCGCGGGCGCTCAATACCTGGTTTTCGAATTTTTTCAGCTCCGGAGTGATGTAGCGCTCAGCATTTTTCAGCGTCTGGCGGCGAACATAGCTTTGCGGTACCTTGTCAGCATGGAGTTTACTCACTTCGATGTAAAATCCATGCACCCGGTTATAGCTCACCTTCAGGGAGTGGATGCCGCTGCTTTCGCGTTCGCGCTGCTCCAGATCCAGCAGGAATTGATCGGCATTCTGTGACAGATTGCGCAGCTCATCCAGCTCCTGGTCAAAATGTTCCGCGATCACCCCGCCGTCACGGATCAGTACCGGTGGGTTGTCGATAATCGCCCGTTGCAGCAGTGTCAGCAGTTTGGCATGCTCATCGAGTTGCCGGGTCAACTCTGTCAGCAGCTCCCCTGAGAAGGCTTCCAGTGAAGCGTGGAGTTGAGGGATGATCATCAGTGAGTCGCGCAGCACAGCCAGATCGCGTGGACGCGCACTCTTCAGGGCGATGCGTGCGACGATGCGTTCGATATCGCCAATACCGCGCAACAGATCTGTGAGAGCATCGAAGCAGCCGCTCTGCAGCAACTCCTCAACGGCATCATGACGCGCCCCGACTACAACATTATCCCGCAGCGGGCGGCTGATCCAGCGGCGCAGCAGGCGGCTGCCCATGGCGGTCGCGGTGCAGTCGAGGATCGCTGCGAGGGTATTGCTGTGGTCTCCGGAAACTGAGTGCTCGAGCTCCAGATTGCGGCGCGTGGCTGCATCGATGATGATGGCTTCATCACGGCTCTCCACGGTGAGTGCGGTGATATGCGGCAGCGCGGCCTGCTGTGTCTCCTCCACATACTGCAGCAGCGCACCGGCGGCGCTGATAGCCTCAGGCAGGTGGCTGCAGCCAAAGCCGCCCAGATCCCTGGTGCCAAAGTGAGCGGTGAGCAGCAGTGTGGCTGAATCGAGGTCGAAATGCCACTGTGCACGCTGTGTGGCGCCTTTGAAGTGTGACTGCAGTGGCGCTGCCCGGGTCGAGGCTTCATCACTCTCTGCAAGCAGCAGTTCGGCTGGCCGCAGTCGTTCCAGTTCACTGGCGAGTGCTTCAGGTGTATCGACTTGCTGCAGGGTAAAGCGACCGCTGCCAAGATCGAGCACCGCAAGGCCAAAACCGTTGTTGTCAGAGACAGCGGCAAGCAGGTTGTCGCGGCGATCATCGAGCAGCGCCTCGTCAGTGACAGTGCCAGGGGTGACAATGCGCATCACCTTGCGCTCGACCGGTCCCTTCGAGGTTGCCGGGTCACCGATCTGTTCGCAAATTGCGACTGACTCACCGCGTTTTACAAGACGCGCCAGGTATCCCTCGGCGGCATGGTAGGGGATGCCCGCCATGGGGATAGACTTGCCGTTGCTCTTGCCGCGTTTGGTGAGGGTGATGTCAAGCAGCTGCGAGGCACGCTCGGCATCGCCATAAAAAAGTTCGTAAAAGTCCCCCATGCGGTAGAACAGCAGCATCTGCGGGTGTTCGGCTTTGATGCGCAAATACTGCTGCATCATCGGTGTGTGTTTTGTTGCTGTTTGAGCCATTAACCGAAGCGGTAGTATTTTTCGATCGCTTGCAGAATATTCCAGTGACAGGACATCCCTTTTGGAAAGGTGATTAAATCTCCGCGTTTGAACTCCTGTGGTTCTCCGCCGTCCGGGGTGACAATGACGCGCCCTCTGATGATGTAGCAGTTTTCCTGATCCTCGTAGCTCCAGGGAAACTCAGAAATCTCCTTGCTCCATACGGACCAGTCGTAGACGCCGAGGACTTCAAGTTTGGCGGGGGAGGGGTTGTGTTCGCAGTAGATGTCGACTGTATCGCTCATGGTTGATTTGACGATTGCTGAAATAGCCGCTGATTCTATATGAAACCGGTGGTTTTGCGTAGCATGATTGAAAAGATCGGCTGCTTAAAAAATAACTTTTTTATCACTACATTGTTATTTTTGAATATTCCCTGAATCTAATATTTATGAGCCTGGACGACACTATAAAAAATACTTTATTGCAATATTGATTAATCTCAATAGAATGACTTATCTCTATTGCTATTGTACGATGGCAACAGTTTCCTGCATAGACCAGACCTGATTGTATCTGTGCGGTGTCGATAAGGAATAATGGAGGAAAAAATGGTTACTTATGATGATCTCAATTCACAGAATGACAAAATCACAGAACTCTCACACGTATTGAACATGCTGCTTTCCGATCGGGGTCTGTGTGACTCGAGGGTTACCTGCGACCTGTTTTTCCAGTATGTTGAAACTGTGCAGGATCACCTGAAACTGGAGGACAGGCATATTTATCGCCAAATGCTGACACACAGGGATCAGGGTGTCAGGAATACTGCGACTAAATTCATGTCCGGCCAGGTGGAAATCAAACGAGTATTCGCATCCTATCTGCGGAAATGGTGCAAAAAGCGCGGTCATGAACTGAGAATCAATGATTATGTGCAGTTTGCCAGGGAGACGGATGAGATGTTTGAACTGGTACTGGATCGCATCCAGGATGAATCAGAAAATCTGTTCCCACTGTTGCGCGAGATCACGGGCGAGGATCGCCTGTTGGTTGCCTGATAAAATAGTTTGCAGTCGGCAGAAAGACATAGTTTGCAGTAGGCAGTCTTCAGTTTGCAGTAAAAGAAAAAAATATACCATGGAGAGTAATTCTTCCATGTTTTTACTGCATACTGCCAACTGACTACTGCAAACTTTCCCCTCTCTCAGGCGTTGCAAATTCTCTGCGCTCCTGCCCCACAAAAAAATCTGAAACAAACAACCGGAGGAATCCCATGATCGACACATCTCTGATGCCTGATGAAAATGGCTATTTTGGCGAATACGGAGGGCAGATAATCCCTCCGCAACTGATACAAGTTATGAATGACATCAATGATGCCTATGAGGAAATCCGCCACACAAAGGCATTTCAGGAGGAGTTGGCCGATCTGAATAAACACTATGTGGGACGTCCCAGTCCGATCTATTACGTCAAAAAATTGAGTGAAGAGATTGGTGGTGCGCGCATTTATTTGAAACGTGAAGATCTCAACCACACCGGCGCGCACAAGATCAATCACTGTCTTGGCGAGGCGTTGCTGGCGAAACATATGGGAAAAACCAAGGTGCTGGCGGAAACCGGCGCCGGACAGCATGGCGTGGCGCTGGCTACTGCCTGCGCGCTGCTGGATATCGAGTGTGAGATTCACATGGGTGAAATCGATATCGACAAGGAGCATCCCAATGTCACCAAGATGAAGATTCTCGGCTGCAAACTGGTTCCAGTGACGCGCGGCACCAAAACCCTGAAAGATGCGGTTGACAGCGCTTTCGAAGAGTACCTGAAGGATCCTGTCAACTACTTTTATGCCATCGGTTCCGTTGTCGGGCCTCATCCGTTCCCCAGGATGGTGCGCGATTTCCAGAGCGTCGTCGGTAAAGAGGCGCGTGCGCAGTTTCTTGAAGAGCAGAGGAAACTGCCGGATATCGTCATGGCCTGCGTCGGCGGCGGCTCCAATGCGATCGGGCTCTTCACTGAATTTTTGCCGGATGAGTCAGTCGAGATGATCGGTGTCGAACCGGCTGGCAAAGGCCTCGATACTCCGGATAATGCAGCGACGCTGACGCTTGGCAGCAAGGGCGCCATCCATGGATTCAAGTGCTACAACCTGCAGGATGACAATGGTGAGCCACTGCCGGTCTATTCGATTGCATCCGGTCTCGATTATCCGGGTGTCGGCCCGCAGCACTGCTACCTGAAAGACCTGGGTCGTGTCCGATATGAGTCTGTCGATGACAAAGCCTGTCTCGATGCTTTCATGAAGCTGTCACGCACCGAGGGGATTATTCCCGCCCTGGAGAGCGCTCATGCTGTTGCCTACGCAATGGATATCGCTAAGGATATGTCTGCCGATCAAACCATCCTGATCAACCTTTCCGGCCGCGGCGACAAGGATGCAGACTTTGTCGCAGAGCGTCTCTCTTTGTAGATGAAGTTTTAGGTTTTAAGTTTTAGGCTTTCCTCTCGTACCCACGCAGGAGCGGTGGAACGAGGAAGGTTTTTTTTACCACGGAACACACGGACAACACGGAATCGTTTTGTTTTCCTTTCCGTCTGTTCAGTGTGTTCCGTGGTTTATTGTTTTTGACCTTTTTTCGTGGTTGAAAAATGACTTCACGCCTGCTCTCTGCGCTGATCACACTGTTTGGGGTTGTCACCCTGGTCTTTTTTCTGATTCATTTCATTCCCGGTGATCCGGTTGAATATATCCTCGGTGATTCAGCAAGACCCGCTGATCGCAATGCATTGCGTCAGCAGTTGGGACTCGACCAGCCGCTGCTGCAGCAATACAGCAGCTATCTGAAGAATCTGCTGTCGCTGGATCTCGGCAGATCGCTGCACAGCAACCAGTCTGTCACTGCTTTACTGATGGAGCATTTTCCTGCAACCCTGGAACTGGCGCTGGCCGCTTTTGTCATCGCGGTGCTGATTGCGGTTCCTCTGGGCGTCATGGCGGCCAGGAGGCGGGGAACGGCATGGGACAGCAGCGCCATGACCATCTCTCTGCTGGGTGTATCGATTCCGAACTTCTGGCTTGGTCCCATGCTGATCCTGCTATTTTCGCTGTGGCTGGGATGGACGCCGGTCAGTGGCCGCGAGCAGGCTGGCTCGCTGATCCTGCCGGCAATCACGCTCGGCGCATCGCTGTCAGCCGTACTGGCGCGCATGGTGCGCAGCACCCTGCTGGAAGTCCTCAATGAAGATTACATTCGCACAGCAAGGGCGAAAGGTCTCAAAGAGAGCAGCGTTATCTGGAGACATGCACTGATGAATACGATGCTGCCTGTCGTGACCCTGCTGGGACTACAGCTGGGCGCGCTGTTTGCCGGCGCTGTCATCACCGAAACGGTATTCTCATGGCCGGGCATCGGCTCACTGCTGATCGAATCGATTCAGAAGCGCGATTACCCGCTGGTGCAGGGCTGTGTACTGCTGGTTGCAGTGAGCTACCTGCTGGTCAATACAGTCACCGATCTTCTCTATCAACTGCTGGATCCCCGGATTAGTAATTCTTGAGTGGCCAACATCGTTTCAAATGAGTCAAATCTTAATAATAACTCTCGCAAAGACGCAAAGCTTCCGCGTCCTGCTAACGCCCCTAACCTACATCCATGTAGGCCAAGCCCGCCAGGAAAAAACTTTGCGGTCTTTGCGCCTTGGCGAGAGAAAATAATCTCTTTCATGTCTCGTCAGTCTGAGACTTGATGCCGTGAAGCAGTGGCTTGCCTTCATCATCCTGCTGCTATGGATTGTGGCTGCCCTGTTGGGGGCGCTGTTGCCGATTTCTCCAAACGAGATACATCTGCCTGCTATTCTCGCTGCGCCATCCGCTGACTTCTGGCTGGGGAATGATGGCCTGGGACGCTCAGTCGCCGAGCGCTTGATAGCCGGGGCGCGTATCGCTTTTGTGGTGGCTTTTTCGACCGTGTTGATCTCGGCGCTGGCGGGAACCGTGATCGGAGCCGTCAGTGGTTATACCGGCGGGGCGTTCGATCACCTGATTTCCAGGGTGATCGATATCATGCTGGCGTTTCCCGGGATTTTGCTGGCGATTGCACTGGCGGCAATTCTCGGCCCGGGCATCGAAAACCTGATTATTGCTATCTCCAGTGTCGGCTGGGTCGGATACGCCAGGCTGGCGCGCTCCCAGGCGATGAGTCTGCGCACAAGTGAACACATCACAGCTGCAATCGCGCTCGGCAGCGGTCAGGGGCGTATTGTGTTTCGTCACCTGCTACCCCTGATGATGGCGCCACTATTGGTCGAAGCCAGCTTTGGCCTTGCAGCAGTGATTGTCGCTGAAGCCGGGCTATCTTTTCTCGGACTCGGAGTGCAGCCTCCACAGGCCTCCTGGGGCAGTATGATCCGTGAAGGCGCGGGTTTTCTGCTGGTTGCGCCGCATCTTGCCATTTTTCCCGGCATTGCCATCATGCTGGTGGTGCTCTCCGCCAATCTGCTGGGCGACTGGATGCGGGACAGACTGGATGTGCGCCAGGATTTGTAGTCAGTCAGAGTGAGGCAAGCCGGAATCTCATTGCAATGACACAAGAGGGTGTCATTGTGAACGCAACACGGCTATCTCGAATCACTGAATTAAACTTCTGTGCTGTGATCAGCAATTCTCAATGTAGAGAGATACTCACCACGAAGGACACGAAGTGCACGAAGGTATTTTTGTAACCATTTGATTCTTCGTGGTCTTCGTGTGCTTCGTGGTAAAAGTCTTTTAAAATATCGGGGTTTTTTGATACATTGAGAATTGCTATGTTGTGATGCATGTCATTGATTCAAACTCCATCTGCTGGTAACCTCATAATTAATCGGTTTTTTAATAAGGAGTCCATCATGGGTCATAAGAAGAAAAATGCGAAAAGTAACATGGCTGCAGGCCATGACAAGAGTGAAAGCAAGAGAAGGAAGAAGAGGAAGATTTCGAAGTCTGTCTATGAAAAGGAGCTGTTTCGTCTTCAGGTAGAACTGGTCAAGCTGCAGGAGTGGGTCAAAGACAAGGGACTCAAGGTGGTGGTGGTTTTCGAGGGGCGTGATGCCGCAGGCAAGGGCGGTGTGATCAAGCGTATCGCCCAGTACCTCAATCCGCGTATTTGTAGAATTGCCGCGCTGCCCGCTCCCACCGAGAGGGAGACGACACAGTGGTATTTTCAACGTTATGCGCCGCATCTCCCCTCTGCCGGCGAGATCGTGCTGTTCGATCGCAGTTGGTATAACCGCGCCGGCGTCGAACGTGTCATGGGTTTTTGCACAGAGGAGGAGTACCGTGAATTTCTGCGCTCCTGCCCTGAATTTGAACGCATGCTGGTGCGTTCCGGAATTATTCTGATCAAGTACTGGTTCTCGGTTTCTGACGAGGAGCAGGAGAAGCGTTTTCAGAGTCGTCTCAGTGAGTCCCTCAAGCGCTGGAAGCTCAGCCCGATGGACCTGGAGTCACGCTCACGCTGGCTTGAATACTCGAAAGCCAAGGATCAGATGTTCGCGCACACGGATATCAAGCAGGCGCCCTGGTATGTGGTCAACTCCGATATCAAGAAGCATGCGCGTCTCAACTGTATTCATCATCTGTTGACTCAGATTCCTTATGAGGATCTGACGCCGGAACCGATCAAACTGCCGAAAAGAAAGGAGGGCATCGGCTATGTCCGACCACCGATGTCGGATCAGACTTTTGTTCCTGAAATCTATCCCTGAATGCAGTTTGGTAAAGAGCGATAAACCACGGAACACAGGCAAAGGAAATGACCTACAGATGAGCCTCTTGCAAAATTCCGTCATTCCGGCATGTTTTTAGCCGGAATCCATTTTCTCAATCTGTAAGTGGTTGAATCTATAGATTCCGGCCTTCGCCGGAATGACGAATTTTGGAGTTTTGCAAGAGGCTCAGATGAACACAGAGACTATAATTCCTCTTAATCAGTGTTTATCTGTGTGCATCTGTGGAAAAAAACAGCACATCTCCATGCGGCGCAATGCGCTGTCGCTTATTACGCCCTACAGGCTGCAGAACAACTCCTAACGATGGCGACCGCCACGATTCTGCCCACGGTTACTGTTGCCTCTCGGTGAATTGCGTCTTCCCTGCTGCTGTCTGTTGGCGGAGCTTGGGCGCCTGGGCGGACGCTTGCGGCTTCGCGGGTCAACTTCCGCGATCAAAGAAGCCTCGGGCATCTCCAGCGGAATACGACTCTCGATATAGGTTTCAATATCAGGCAGTGACATGGCGTGAGTCTCACACACCAGGCTGATGGCGTCACCGCTTGAACCGGCGCGGGCAGTGCGTCCGATGCGATGCACATAATCCTCACCGTCCTGTGGCAGGTCATAGTTGATGACATGGGTGACGTCCGGAATATGCAGACCGCGTGCAGCGACATCCGTGGCTACCAGAATCTTTAATTCACCACGTTGAAATTTCTCCAGCAACGCAATGCGTTTGCGCTGCGGCACGTCACCCGAGAGGATGGCGCAGGAGAAGCCATTGCCCTCGAGAAATCCCCATACCTCGTCCGCAGTACGCTTGGTGTTGACGAAAATGATGGTGCGTGTTGGCTCATGATGCTGTATCAGGCCAATTAGCAAGGCGATTTTTTCATCATTAGAGATCATGTAGCCGCGCTGGGTAACATTCTCTCCGGTGACCGTGTCCGATTCGACCTTGATGATCTGTGGATCATTCATGTGCTCGTAGGCGAGTTCCGAAACGCGGTAGCTGAGGGTTGCCGAGAACAGCATGCCGAGACGCTTTTCCGGCGGCGGCATGCGCTGCAGCAGATAGCGGATATCCGTGATAAAACCCAGGTCGAACATACGGTCGGCTTCATCGATGATCACCACCTGGAGAGCGCGCAGGTTGTAGACATGCTGCTTGAAATAGTCGATCAAACGGCCGGGTGTGCCGATCAGGATGTCGACATCCTTGAGTGAATCGCGCTGCTGCTCGTAACCCGAACCGCCATAGACCACGCGCATCTTGTGACCGCAGTGCTTACCCAGTTGCTCCGCATCCTTGTGGATCTGTATGGCAAGCTCGCGGGTCGGCGCCACGATGAAAGCACGCGGCTGATTAGGCTTGCGCTCAGGGGGGGCGGGGTGGTCATGCAAATACTGCAGCGTCGCAACCATGAAGGCGGCTGTCTTGCCGGTACCAGTCTGCGCCTGTCCGGCGACATCTTTGCCCTCGATGGCAACCGGGATGCTCTTCTGCTGGATCGGGGTGCAGTGCGTAAAACCCGCTTCATCCAGACCCTGCTGGATACTTTTTTCGAGATTGAAGCTGGCAAATGTCGTATCTGTTAAGTGTTTATCGCTCATGGCGACGTAGCATACCGCAAAGGAGTGGTTATTGCTTTAGAAACCTCTGACAAGCAGCAAGTCTAAATGTAGAAAGATATTCACCACGAAGGCCACGAAGAGCACGAAGTTTTATTCTATCCAGTTGATTCTTCGTGATCTTCGTGTGCTTCGTGGTAAAAGTCTTTTAAAATGTAGGCGCTCTATTCGTGCATTGAGAATTGCTATCAGCTATCGAGACGCTTGACCTCGAGCTCATTCATCAAGCGGTCGACTTCATCACGGCTGCAGAGGCCGGTGCCTGAGTGGGTTGTCGTCGCTGTTCCGCAGGCGACGCCAAGTTTCAATGCGGTAGAACTATCGCCTCCAGACACATAGGCGGCTACCAGTCCTGCAAGCAGGGCATCGCCGGAACCAACCGTCGAGCGGATGTGAGTCTTGGGTGGTGTGCAGAGATAGGTGTATTTCGAATCGAGCAGCAGAGCGCCATACTCTCCAAAAGTGACGCACACATGATTCAGCGCATGATCCTGCTGGAATTGACGGGTAATGGCAACCACTTCATCAAGTTTGCGCAGCTTCTTGCGCGTATACATCTCAAGCGCATATTGATTGACTCTTAACAGAAATGGTTTTGAATCAACAGATTTTTCAAGCAGGGTATCATATGCATCTACAACCGCCTTGCCCCCCTGCTCCCCGATTTTTCTTGCCAGGCGACCGTAAGTGTCGTCAGGAACGCCGGGGGGAACCGAGCCGCTCATGATACCAAAACCACCACGGCAGGCTTTCAGAAATGACTCCTCTATCTCCTCGAGGACGGTCTCAGGAACCTCGGGTCCGCTGCCGTCGACTTCACACTGTCCCTGGGGGCTGCGCTGCATCAGTGTCGTGTTGATGCGGGACTCTCCCTCGACGGTGAGATAGTGGAGGTCGCTGAGTTCATTCTGCAGCAGTTGCAGTACGAACTCGCCGATTTTTCCTGCAATGATGCACGAGCAGTTGACAGGGATATCCAGACGGCTAAGCGTTTGTGAGACATTGATGCCATTCCCTCCGGGCTCATAATGTGTATTCATGGAGGGGACTTTCTGGTCGTCCAGCAGTTGCGTCACCTGGTAGCTGATGTCCAGAGAGGGATTCAGTGCGAGTACGGCGACAGGTTCTATTTTACTTTTTTTAGACATGGTTATTCTCGTTCAAATCAGTTTGCCTTTCAGGATCATGCTGCGGCCGGTCATCTCGCGAGGACGGGGTATATCGAGCAGATCCAGTACGGTTGGGGCAATATCCGCCAGTCCCCGGCCGATACCCAGAGGAACATCCCCGGCGCCTGCCAGCAGTAGAGGAACCGGGTAGCCGGTGTGTCTTGTATGCGGCTGTCCACCGACAGGATCGACCATCTCGTCGCAGTTGCCATGGTCTGCAGTCAGCAGCACACGCCAGCCATGTTTTAGCGCGGATTCAATGACCCTGTGCCCCTGCAGATCCAAGGTTTCAACAGCCTTGATAATGGCCTCGGGAACAGCGGTATGTCCAACCATGTCGCCATTGGCAAAGTTGACCAGAATAAAAGCATACTGCTCGCTTTCGATAGCGCTGATGACGTTCTCGGCAACCTTGGGAGCACTCATCTCCGGTTGCTGGTCATAGGTTGCCACCTTGGCGGAGGGGACGATTGAACGATCCTCTCCCGGGTAGGGCCGCTCGGTGCCGCCATTGAAAAAATAGGTGACATGCGGGTATTTTTCGGTTTCTGCGCAGTGAAACTGTTTCAGCCCGGCATCACTGATCACCTCGGCCAGTACCTGTTCAGGAATTTGTGGTGAAAAAAGGACCGGAAAGGGGAAGTTGACATTATACTCGGTCATTCCCACCAGCCTGCGGTTTCCAGCGGATCCGCGGTCAAAACCGTCAAACTCCTCCAGTCCGATAGCGGCTGCCATCTGTCGTGCGCGGTCACTGCGGAAATTGAAAAAAAGCACCGGTTCATCGGCGGCGATTCCAATATGGTCTCGAATCACCGTAGGTTGAATGAACTCATCGCTTTCACCACGCGCATAGGCGTTTTCGATCGCCTCCCTGGGGGTCTCGGCATCCAGTCCCTGTCCCAGTCGCATCGCCTTCCATGCTTTCCGGGTGCGATCCCAGTTGCCGATGCGATCCATGGCATCGTAGCGGCCACAGACAGTGGCAATTTGTCCTTTGCCGAGTTTGACAAAATCCTGTTCCAGTAACTCAAGGTAGCCCAGGGCGGCTTTGGGCGAGGTGTCTCTGCCGTCGGTAATCATGTGGACAACAGGTTCGATGCCGGCAGCAACGATCATCTGCAGCAGCCCGCACAGGTGTTCGATATGCGAATGCACACCGCCGTCGGAGACCATGCCAACCAGGTGCAGGCGTTTGGTGTCTTGTAAAAGATCCTGCCAGGCAGGCAGTTGCTGCAGAGTACCATCATGAATGGCATTGGCGACGCGCATCAGGTCCTGTTCGAGAATACGCCCTGCTCCCAGGGTCAGATGGCCGACTTCGGAATTGCCGAACTGCCCGTCGGGCAGACCCACGGCCCGGCCGGATGCCTGCAATACAGCGTGTGGCCATGAGGAGAAGTAGTGATCGAGGTGTGGTGTCCGCGCCAGCGCCCAGCCGTTCGCAGCACGGCTGGGATTGACTCCGAAGCCGTCAAAAATAATCAGTATAACGGGTTGTTTATCCATTGTGATTGTGGTTCTCTACTCGTGGTCTCTATCGATCGTGCACTAATGAGGAATCCTGACAGATTTTACTGTCAAGGTATACTCTTTGTTGTCAGCAATTCTAAATGTAGAGAGATATTCACCACGAAGGACACGAAGAGCGTGAAGATATTTTTGTATCCATTTGATTCTTCGTGGTCTTCGTGAGCTTCGTGGTAAAAGTCTTTTAAAATGTTGACACTTTATTACTGCATTGAGAATTGCTGCTTTGTTGCCGGTTCTGAAACTTTATCAATCAGGAAATATTTGCATGTCAGTCATTCTATTCAGGCTCAGGGGTGTGCCGGATGATGAAGCCGATGAGATCCGTGAACTGCTGAAGACAAACGGGATCGATTTCTATGAAACCAGCGCGGGCAACTGGGGGATATCGATGCCGGCGATCTGGCTGCGTGACTATCATCAGCTGAAGCAGACGAAACAGATGCTGGAAGTCTATCAGGAGGAGCGCAGCAGCCGCATGCAGAGTGAATATGCGCGTCAAAAAGAGCGCGGAGAAAATAGAAACCTGTACGATATTTTCAGGGAGGATCCGCTGCGCATGCTGCTCTATGTTGCAGCTGTGGTTGCAATCATCTACTTTTCGGTGATGCCGTTTCTGGAGATGGGTGGTTAGTCATTGTTTTTTTTCTCCACAGATGCACACAGATGCACACAGATAAACAGTAAGTTCTCAATAAGTCCGTGCATTTAGATAGGATGACAGTACTTGTCCATCGTGGTCAGCCGGTAAATGCTCCTGCGTTGCCGGCACTTCCGCCATCCATGGCGGTCGGAAGAGCAACTCCTACATTTGGGGCCCGTAATTGTTGTGGGAGCGGTCATCTGACCGCGAAATGCACGGATTTATTGAGAAGTAACGATAAATATAGATAAAAAGATGGAGGGCATCTGTGTGTATCAGTGATGAAACATTTTCGGGGTTCACGCTTCCACTGTGCCGCAAAGGCTCTAAAAAATACCGGGTGGCATGCCGACAAGTGTATACAGGATCGGCATCACCAACATTTTCAGGACGGTGAGGGCGAGGATTGCAGCCAATGGCGCCAGGTCGATTCCTGAAATCACAGGTACGAAACGTCTTGCCAGTTTCAGTATCGGCGCATTCAGCGAGTGAACCAATCCCGCCACCGGATGGGAGTAGCCAGCCTGGAACCAGCTCAGCAGCACACCGATGAAAATTGAGACGGTAAAAATCATAAACACCAGTGAAACCAGCGCCGGTATCGCCCACAAAATGGCATGCGCGATGCCTGCTGCTCCCGAGAGCAGCAAAATTATGGCGATCTCAACGGTTTTGACAAGCCAGGCGACAAGCAGTGACGTCATGTCAAGTCCACGATAACCGGGAATATATCTCCTCAGCGGCTTGAGAACAGGTGTGGTCAGCGTGAGTACAAATTGGGAGACAGGATTGTGAAAATCCGCCCGCACCAGTTGCAGCAGAAAACGCAGCATTACCATCAGCGTGTAAAAACCAAAGATGACCTGTACGAGAAAAATCAGGGGTGTTGAGAGGTAGCCAGAGTCCATGGTGTCAATCCGGGATTTGTGAGGAGAGTTCTATCGAGCGGTCTCGTGCAGCGCGCATGGCGTCCATGACCAGCTGCTCAAGCCCCCCGGCTTCGAAGGTGTTGATCGCCTGCTCGGTGGTTCCTCCCGGAGAGGTCACCATGGTGCGCAGCGTTGCCGGGTTGTCATCGCTCTCCAGCGCCATCCTGGATGCGCCGAGGGCTGTCTGCAGTGTCAGCAGTTGTGCGCTCTCCTCGGGCAGCCCAAGCGCCCCGGCTGCGCGCATCATGTGCTCCATGAAGAGGAAAAAATAGGCGGGGCCGCTTCCTGATACTGCAGTAACGGCATCGATCAGGGATTCTTGTTCGACCCAGATAGTGAGGCCGACGGCGCGCATGATGGATTCGGCCAGGCTGTGTTGTTCATCATTGACATTCGCCGCGGCAAACAGCCCCGTGGCGCCAGCCTGCAGCATCGCGGGGGTGTTCGGCATGGTGCGCACGATGGCTGTTGTCTCACCCAGCCACTGCTGCAGGTGCGCTGTGGGTATGCCGGCGGCGATGGAGATGATGAGAGGCTGGCTTGCAGCGACGGCTGATGAAATTCCGCTGGCGACAGCTTCGATAATCTGCGGTTTGACTGCAATGACGATCACATCGGCGCCGGAAATTGCCGCATTGTTGTCGCTTGTGATGCCAATTCCTGTTTGCTCGCTGATAAGTTCGAGCTTGTCAGCGTCAGGATCAGCTGCAGTAATATTTTCAGCCGGGTGGCCACCCTGGATCAGCCCCTTGATCAGGGCGGAAGCCATGTTGCCTGCGCCGATAAAGGTGATTTTTTTATCTTTCATAGTGCCTGTTCCATTCCCAATGATTATTTTGTTTTTTTACCACGAAATACACGAAAAACACGAAAAAAACAGCAAATTCTTAGAGATCTATGTGTTTCATTCTTGTAGTAGGTCCTAGTCAGCTATAAATTGATAGCGCACCCACCATTATCGTGGTGCTATATGCGACAATAGATATTACTCGGAGGTACTTGCAAAACTCCGTCATTCCGGCAGTCCTTTAGCCGGAATCCATTTGTCATGATCTGTAAGTGCTTAATTCCCTGAGTTAATCGCTCGCTCGCCCTTCGGTTGTCTTTTTTCGTGCATTTCGTGGTCAATCTTTTTATGTTCTCGGTCCGAATATTGCCGTGCCGATACGCACGATGGTTGCTCCTTCGGCAATTGCGGCTTCCATGTCGTTCGACATTCCCATGGAGAGCGTGTCGAGTTCGATCCCCTCGGATTGTAGCTTGTCGCTGAGTTTACGCAGGATGCTGAAATTTTTCCTCTGTTTTTCATAATCGGTGGTGGCGGCGGGAAGCGCCATGAGTCCTCTCAGTCGAAGTCTTCCGAGCTGCGCGATTTCGCGTGCAAGCGGCAGAACTTCATCCTCCATAACCCCTCCCTTGCTGTGCTCATGACTGATATTCACCTGTATGCAGCTATTCAGCCGAGGAAGTTCTGCGGGGCGCTGCTGATGCAGACGCTGTGCGTGCTTCAATGATGCAATGGTATGCACCCAGGAGAAATGCGCGGCGATCAGCCTGCTCTTGTTGCTTTGGATGCCGCCGATATAGTGCCACTCAAGCGGGTAGTCTGCGAGCGTTGTGATTTTTTCGATAGCCTCGGCGACATAATTCTCACCAAAGGCAGTCTGACCGGAGTGATAGGCGGCCATGATCTCCTGTGCAGATCGGGTCTTGCTGACGGCCAGCAAGCGGATTTCAGATGAGTTCCGGCAGGCATCGCTGGCAGCAGTCTCTATGCGCTGCTGCACCTGTAAAATATTTTCCTGGATAATTGCTGAATTCATTGTCATTGTGCGAGCGTATGTAGTAACTTTCATTCTATATTCTTTAAACCAGTTTTTCACTCTTTCATGGGGTGAACTGCAATCGCTGAGTCATAGAAAATTATGGATATCGCTGAATTACTCACATTCACCGTGAATCAGGGTGCTTCTGACCTGCATATATCAGCCGGACTTCCTCCCATGATACGTATCGATGGTGATATCAAACGGCTCAAACTGCCCGACCTCGAGAAGGAGCAGACGCATGACATGGTGTTTGACATCATGAATGATCGCCAGCGTCGTGCGTTCGAAAAAGAGCTGCAGGCTGATTTCTCCTTTCATCTACCTGATGTGGCGCGTTTTCGTGTCAACGCTTTCCATCACAATCGCGGCGTCGGGGCGGTGTTTCGTGTCATTCCTTCCGATGTCGTAACGCTCGAAGAGATCGATGCGCCAGCCACTTTCAAGGAGATCATCAACGTCAAGAACGGCCTGGTGCTGGTGACAGGTGTCACCGGCTCGGGAAAAACCACCACGCTCGGCGCGTTTACCGATGAAATCAACAAAACCCTGCCACTGCATATCCTCACCATCGAAGACCCGATTGAATTTGTGCATGAAAGCAAGAAATGCCTGATCAATCAACGTGAACTGCATGAGCATACCCTGAGTTTTACCGATGCACTGCGCGCCGCGCTGCGTGAAGACCCAGATGTCATCCTGGTGGGCGAGATGCGTGATCTCGAGACCATCCGCCTGGCATTGACAGCTGCCGAGACCGGGCATCTGGTATTCGCCACCCTGCATACCAGCTCCGCAGTCAAGACCATTGACCGTATTATCGATGTTTTCCCCGGTGACGAGAAAGAGATGGTGCGCTCGATGTTATCGAATTCACTGCGCTCGGTCATCTCCCAGACACTTCTTAAAAAGATTGGCGGCGGCCGTGTTGCAGCCTGGGAGATTATGGTTGCGAATCCGGCGATTCGCAACCTGATTCGTGAGAATAAACTCGCGCAGATGTATTCGGTGATACAGACCGGGCAGGCGGAAGGCATGCAGACTATGGACCAATGTCTCAGAAAACTTGTCGATTCCGGTGTGATCACAGCGGGTTCGGCGCGTGAACGGGCCGAGAGCAAGGATTCATTCTGATGGATATCAAGCCCTATCTTGAATTGATGGTTAAGCGCGGTGCATCTGATCTGTTCTTCAGTGTGGGCCGTCCACCCAGCCTCAAACTCCATGGCACCCTGCATCCGGTCGGCGACAAGCCGCTGACACTGGTTCAGACCGAAGCCCTGATCGAGAGCCTGATGCCTGCCAACCGTATCGAGGAGTTTCACCAGACGCACGAAGCAAACTTTGCCTATGCCGAAGAGGGCGTCGGACGTTTTCGTGTCAGTGCATTTTTCCAGAAAGATACGCCGGGCATGGTGATGCGCTATATCGTCTCGGATATCCCGACGGTCGAGGAGCTTGGTCTTCCCGAGCAGCTTAATGATATTGCCATGATCAAGCGCGGACTGGTGCTGGTGGTCGGCGCCACCGGCACAGGTAAGTCAACCACGCTGGCTGCCATGATCGGCTACCGTAATCACAACAGCGCCGGTCATATCCTGTGCATCGAGGATCCGATCGAATACATTCATGAACATGACCAGTGCATCGTCAATCAGCGTGAAGTGGGGATAGATACAGAGTCGTACCCGGTTGCGTTGAGAAACTGCCTGCGCCAGGCCCCCGACGTCATCCTGATCGGCGAGGTGCGCACTCGCGAAGCGATGGACCAGGCAATCATTTTTGCAGAGACCGGACATCTCTGCATCGCGACGCTGCACTCCAACAATGCTAACCAGGCGCTTGACCGGATCATCAATTTCTTCCCGGAAGACCGTCGCAACCAGTTGCTGCTGGATCTTTCGCTGAACCTGAAGGCGATCATTGCACAGCAATTGATACCACGCACTGATCACAAGGGACTGGTGCCGGCGATCGAGATTTTGTTGAACACCCCCTATGCCGCAGATCTGATCAGACGTGGTGATATTCATGAGATCAAGGATCTGATGAAGCGCTCTCAGGAGCAGGGAATGGTGACCTTTGACCAGGATCTGGTGCAGTTGTATCTGGATGATAAAATCACCTATGAAAATGCACTGCGTTTTGCCGACTCGTCCAACGATGTGCGCCTGTTGATCAAGCTCTCCGGCAAGGGCGGCGAATTCGGCGACGGTGGTTTTGAGTTGAACGAAGAGGACGATGACGACATCATGGGTGCATTTAAGGGGTGAGGAGATAGGTTTTAAGTTTTAGGTTTTAAGTCATCCCACCTAAAACCTAGAACCTTCCCCTTAAAACGAGGAACTTGCGCTGTAAAGATTTAGTGATTAGCCCTATCCTTCAGCTGTAGGGTCGCATCTACCCCAGTAGTAGCCATATCAACTCATTGTGGGGAGGCACACTCATATTCAGCAGTATTGCCATCACTTTTTACTGCGTCAACCCACTCAGAACAGTCCCAGCTGAAGCATAGAGCTAATCACCAGGATTTTGAGACAATGATATCTATATATTGTGGTTTCAATTTCTACATCTACTGTATGTTGTATTAGGTTTCTTCAGGAGTGGTACAGCGCAAGTTCCTCTATTTTGTATCCAGTTAATTCTTCGTGCCCTTCGTGTGCTTCGTGGTATTGGTCTTTTAAAATGTCGTCACTTTAACTGGCGCCTTGAGAATTCCTACGCAATGACGGGGTGGCGCTTCTGAAATCCCGTCATTCCGGTATGCTTTTAGCCGGAATCTATCTGTCTTGATCTGCAAGTATTGATATTGGATTCCGGCCTACGCCGGAATGACGTATTTTGCAGTTTTGCAGTGGCCCAGGGGGGGGGTATTATCCGTGTGTTCCGTGGTTATTTTTGTGTGTTTTCATTCGGCCACCCAGTTTTCTATAGAGAGATCAGGAACCCTGGAAAATTCTCGAATATTATTTGTAACCAGCACAGCATTCATGCTGCGTGCATGGGCCGAAATCAAGAGATCATTATTACCAATCATTGCCCCCTGTTTTTTTAACAGGGCTCGAATGAAGCCATAATGTCTGGCGGCATCTTCGTCCCAGGGACCAATGAGTAATCTTTGGGTGAAAATGTCGAGCTGTCCCCAACGAGTTTCTCTCATAGAGCCAACCCCATTTTCAATGCCAAAGCAGAGTTCGCCGTATGTGACCGAAGAGATGCAGATGTTTTTAATGGCCTTGAATTTATGACGTAATTTGTCGGAATGATGTTTTAAAACATAGATGCAGATGTTTGTGTCGAGCATGTACATCAATCAAAATCCCTCTCTTGAGGTTGGGCATCGAGCCGGTCAGTTAAGAAGTCATCATCAAAGGCTGGTTCAGAATCAAAGAACTGATCCCAGGTCGGTTTTTTTTCAGTAATAATGACGTTTGAGCCTTGCTTTGAAATGTAAACCTCGTCACTATCAAAGCGGTATTCTTTAGGTAAACGTACAGCCTGACTTCGACCGTTCATGAAAATTTTAGCTATCCGGGGTTCCATAGGACTCTCAAAAAATATGGTATATACTGGTAAGTATATACCGTCTCATCGAAATGACAAGAGATGAGCTTCGCCCTGAGTTTCTGAGAAGATACATGAAAAAGAGTTTTTATGACTCATATCACTTGAACAATCCGGCAAACAGGACGATATTATAAAGAGAGTAAGCGCTAGTAAAGGAGTGCATAAATATCTATCATCAGATACGCTCGAAAAACCTCGTCATTCCGGCAGTCTTTTAGCCGGAATCCATGCGTATCGACCTGTAAGTGGTTAATTCCATGGATCCCGGCTACCGGATCAAGCCCGGTACAGGCCCCGCCGGGATGACGTGTTTTGGAATTGGTTCTACTGATAGATATTTAAGCATCGTTGTACTAGTAATCCTTGAGAGATCAACATGTTTACAAATGAGTTAAGTTTTAAAGAAATCTCTCGCCAAGAGCGCCAAGATCGCAAAGGTTTTTCTTGGCGAACTTTGCGTCTTCGCCTACAGGGATCGTAGGTGAGGGGCGTGAGCAGGACGCGGAAGCTTTGCGAGAGAAATATTTTTTTCATGCCTTGTCAGTCTGAGACTTGGTCTCGCTAGATGATGCATTTAACCGAGACGCCAAAGAGGAGCAGAAGATGGATACAAACGAGATGAAGTCAAAATTGCAGCATGCTTATGAGAGCATGCTGGAGCATGTCGAGGAGTTTCTCAAGAGTGAAACAGCCACCCTCGGTGATGCATTGCAACAGGCGCAGACGCGGTTGCATGAGTTGGGGGATTTGTCGCGTGATGAGATTGACGACATTAGCAGCGAGTTCGTAAAAAACCTCAAGGATGTGGGTGAGGAGGCGCATGAGGTCAGGGAGTTCATGGGCAATGCCCTGAAAATGGACGCCATGTATATCTCCTCAGGCATCCTCGATCGCCTGAAAATGGTTGCAGATCAAACCTCTGTGGAGTTGATCCAGCTCAACGAAGAGCTTGCAGAAAGAATCAAAGAGCGTGAACAGGAGCAACAGCAAAGCGGCTCTGATAAAGAGGAGCAGCAGGATGTTTAAAGAGACACCGGTCAATGAAGCGCATGTATATGCTTTCAAGGTGAGCGGCAAACTGACTGATGCGGATTACCAGGAGTTGATTCCCCGCATCGAGGAGATACTCAAGCAGGAGACCCCCATCTCACTGCTGATCACTCTTGAAAATTTCGAGGGCTGGGAGGCGAAGGCTGCCTGGGATGACTTTAAATTCGGCGTCAAGCATCAGCAGGACTTCGCACGCATTGCCGTGCTTGGCGAGAACGCCATGGAACATTGGATGACGATGATCGGCAACGCCTTTGTCGATACGGAAGTGCGCTATTTTGACGAGAGTCAGTCGCAACAGGCGCTGCAGTGGCTCTCTCAGGTTACGAACCGCATCGAGCGCGACGACTATACAGGGTATCGCCATATCCTGCTGGCCACCGACTTCTCTGAGCATTCAGAAAGAGCGTTGCAGCGGTCGCAGGAACTCGCGCTCGTCAGCAAAGCCAATCTTTCCCTGCTGCACGTGGTCGATGACATGATGATGCCGGGGGAGTTCTATGATCTCGCCGTCGATATCGAACTGGAGAAAACCCTGCTGGAGGTCGCACACCAAAGAATGGGTGAACTGGTGGCAAGTGTAGAGACAGCCAATCTCAAAGCCGAAGTCATCACCGGCAACCCCGGCCATGCCATCACACATTATGCGCATGAGCACGACGTCGACCTGATCGTCATCGGTTCGCACGGACGCCGCGGCATCGAACGCCTGCTGGGCTCCAGCGTCAACTCGGTGCTGCACAATGCCTCCTGCGATGTGCTGACAGTCCGTTTGTAGGGTGCAATAAACGACAGCGCATTGCACCATCAGTATGGGCACGCTATCGTATACACATATACCAATCGTATGGGAAGCAACAATGAGTAAACAAACAGCAGTGCGCATTCCGGACGAAACCTTTGACCGACTACAGGCGCTGGCGGCGCAAACAGGACGCACGGCAACCTACTATATTCGGGAGGCCATCGAGACGCATCTGGAAGATCTGGAAGATACCTACCTCGCCGAGCAGACGCTGGAGCGGCTGCGACGTGGTGAAGAGCAAACCTACACGCTAAATGAAGTGGAGCGTGATCTTGGTCTGGCAGTCTGCATGCCGCTGATTTGCCGGAAGTCATCCGACGCCGCTTGCCCAAATACCCGATACCGGTAGCCATGCTGGGACGACTTGCCATTTCCAAAGCCTACCAACGACAGGGCATTGGAGTGGAGGTCGCCGCGGCGGTGGTGGAGGTGGCGGAAGGCGTTGATTGAACTCTGAATTGTAGGAGCGGTCGTCTGACCGCGATCCCCTAACCCGGCGACTCCTGCGGCACGGCCTCGACCACTGGTTCTTTTGCGGCCTGCTTCTGCTGCCAGTGGTCGATGACGTTCTTCAGCGCGATGATGGAGCCCAGGCCGAGGAATGCGCCGGGCGGCAGGATGGCGAGCAGGGCGCCCTTGAAGCCCTCGATGTGAAAGGTCCAATCCCTTGCCGCTTCGCCGAACATCAGGTGCGCCTGCGAGAGCAGGGTTCCCTGGCCGATCAACTCGCGGCTTGCGCCGAGTACGAACAGCACCAGTGTGAAGCCGATGCCGATCGCGAGGCCGTCCACAGCTGCCTTGGCGGGAGTGTTTTTTGAGGCGAAGGCCTCGGCGCGGCCGATGATGGCGCAGTTGGTGACGATCAGCGGGATGAAGATGCCGAGAATCTTGTAGAGGTCAAAGAAGTACGCCTTCATGGAGAGTTCGACCGCCGTCACGAACGAGGCGATCACCAGCACGAACACCGGCAGTCTCACTTCCGGGCGCACCACGTGGCGGATCAGAGATACCGAGGTGTTCGATAGCAGCAGCACCAGGGTTGTCGCCAGTCCCAGTCCCAGTCCATTGATGGCGGTGTTGCTGACTGCCAGCAGCGGACACAGGCCCAGCAGTGCAACCAGCGCCTGGTTGTTGCCCCACAGGCCGTTGGAGATGATCTCTCTATAGCTGTTCATGATGGATTCTGCGCCTCTTGGTGTGCTTCAACTTGAGCCTCGGTTTTTGCATTAACATCTGCTTGTTTTGGGCTTTTTTTCTGAGCCTCTTCACGGGACTCATTGAGATAGCGTTTGAAAATTTCCTGGTACTCCTGGTCGAAATAGAGCAGCGCTTTCCTGACGCTATTGACAATCGCCCGCGGGGTGATGGTTGCTCCTGTAAACTGGTCAAAGGCTCCGCCATCTTTCTTGACTTTCCAGTGAGCTTCGTCCGGATCTGTCAGCGATTTCCCGTTG
>JAQYVP010000073.1 GCA_030145485.1 Chromatiales bacterium | reverse complement strand
CTCTAATTCGAGGGCAAAATGGCGGGTGATTGTATCAAGGTCTTCGCGGCTGTAGTCTCGCGGGTCGAGGCAGAGCCCACCCTTGGAACCACCGAAGGGAACATTGACGACCGCGCACTTGAAGGTCATCAGTGCAGCCAGTGCTTCAACTTCGTCCTGGTTGACTGCGGTAGCAAAACGGATGCCACCCTTGGTTGGCAGCTGGTGCTCACTGTGAGTAGCACGCCAACCCTTGAAGACCTGGTACTCCCCCTGGATTTTAACCTGAAAACGAACCTGATAAACGGTTCGACATTCCCCAAGTAGTTCAGCAATTCCTGGCGGCAAGTCCGTCCGTGAAACGGCAAAATCGTACATCCGTTTGACACTGTGCATAAAACTGGGATGTTGGTCAGCTGACATGGCACTCTCCATTTGTTACGTGGTTTCTATCATATCCAGGCACTACCTTATCAGATTCTGAAGCTACGATAGTGCATTGTCACCCATGACATTCAATATTACTTCATGCGATCAAATGCACAAGTTCTTGAAGCTGATTTATTTTACTGCAAAGCGCTGTGATTACAATTGCTTGCCTTGAATAGGGCCATCTCAAACATGGCAAAAAAAGGCAGGCAACTTACAAGAAGTAGCCTGCCCTGTTCATTATTTTAGCTTCTACTACAGACTCCTTGCTCCAAGTTCCCAGCTCTTAACCGCCTTTCTCAGGCGATGGAATCTTGAAGAACATGCAGTAGAGTACTGGTACCACTAACATGGTCAATACCGTACCGAAAGCCAGACCGGCCATAATGGTGATCGCCATACCGACCCAGAACACATCCTGCAGCAGAGGCATAACTCCAAGCACCGTAGTCGCCGCAGCCAGCACGACCGGGCGCAAACGAGCCAATGCAGCTATCACCACGGCATCGTACTGCTTCATGCCATCGGCCAGATTGATATTAACTTCGTCAAGCAATACGATGGCGTTTTTGATCATCATCCCCATCAAACTCATAGCGCCGAGCAGTGCCATGAAACCAAAAGGGGCCTGAAAGGATAGCAGTCCTGTCGTGATGCCGATCATGGCAAAAGGCACAGTCAGCATGATGACGATCGGTGGCCTGAAAGCGTTGAACAAGGCCACCAAGATAAAGAGGATGACAGCGAAAGTCGGGACAAAACCTGGCAACAAAGCTTTCTGTGATTTAGCCGAGTCTTCAGTAGTACCACCCCATTCAGCTATATACCCGGGTGGCAACTTGAGCGCCTCTACTTTGGCCTGGACGCCCTTCAGAACGGTCGGCAAAGTGACACCGAGCACCGGGTTCGCCTGTATGGTAACGGTTCGACGGCGGTCACGGCGCCAGATGCGGGTCTCCTCCCATTCCATTTCAATTCCATCAGTCACTTGGGCAAGCGGAATAGTGTCTGTGGAGAGTCCAGGCTGGATCTGCAAGACGTCCAATGAAGCAAGGCTGGCACGATCGTCTTCCACATGTCTTAAAACGATCGGCCAGAGTTCATCATTCTCACGATATAGCCCAATGGGCAGGCCATCGTAGGCGCGTTTAGTCGCATTGGCCACATCCTCGCGGGCAACTCCAGCGTACTGGCCGCGCTCCTGATTATAGACTGGAACCATCATTGGAACTTTTTGCCGCCAGTCCAACTGCATGGCACCAGCGGTCGGTTCTTCCCGCAGGATGTCAAGCACCTGCTCTCCTAAATCGCGAAGCACTTCTATGTCAGCGATTGCCGGGCCACTGATGCGGTACTGGAACTGCCATGTTTGTCCAGGGCCAACATCGAACTTGCGCATTGGCACCATTGCATCAGGGTAATTTTCAGCCAGCCACGGAGTCATATCCTTAATCAAGCCATCAATTTCACGGAAATCGTGAAGATTGACAATCAGCTGGCCATAGGCTGGATTCGTTGATTCCGGCTCCACGGGCAGATAGAAGCGTGGTGGCCCTGCGCCAATAAATGACGCAACATTATCGACTCTTTCATCGGCGAGGAATTTGGCCTCAAGACCCGCCAAGTCTTCTGCTGTCGTCTGGATGCGGGTTCCTTGAGGGGCGTAGTAATCAACCATGAACTTGCTCATTGACGACGCAGGGAAGAACAGCTGTTCGACATAACCAAAACCAACGAATGACGCAACCAGACAACCGACCATTACCGCAATAAAGAGTAAACGCAGCCGGATGGCTTTCTCCAACAGCCCACGAAAGATTTTGTAGAATTTGCTGCCGAAGGGATCATAGCCCTCTTCCCGCGGCTTGGGATCGGGTAACATATCGATACATTTGAGAGGTGTCAGGGTCATAGAGACAAACCAACTGACCACCAGGGAAATACCAACCACAGTGAAGAGAGAGAGGCAGTATTCACCAGTACTCTCCTTTGAGCCACCGATCGGATAGAAGGCCATTACTGCAACGACCGTCGCCCCCAGCAAAGGCATGGCCGGAGACCCAGCAGATTCAATCGCCGCCTTGATTTTGTTCATGCCCTGTTCGCGTCGAACAGTAAAGCCTTCGGCGACAACAATTGAATTATCCACCATCATGCCCAAGCCAATGACCAGAGCGCCCAGTGACATGCGCTGTAAATCGATCCCCATCATCGCCATGATGATGAAGGTGCCGAGAATGGTGAGGACCAGATCGATGCCAATGAGAAGCCCCATGCGCCAGCCCATGGCCACTGCCAGGAC
>JAQYVP010000072.1 GCA_030145485.1 Chromatiales bacterium | reverse complement strand
GCATCACACGAGATCAGGTTATCTGAACCTGGATTTATTGCAAATAGTATTCGGTATTTTTTCCACTTATCCCACTCAGAGAAAGCAGAGATGAATCAAATTAAACCATTGACTCTCCTTCGCAACGCGATTGCACCTGCGTTGTTGCTATTGTATACAGGGCATTTAAACGCCGCCAATGCACAAACCAAAGCGGATATCAGGCTTGTGCTGCAAATCACCGTGGATGGGCTGCGCGCCGACCTGCTCGAGCGGTATGCAGCTGGCTTTGGAGAGGGGGGCTTCAAATACTTGCTGGAGAGTGGCGCCGTCTATAGCAATGCCCATTACCAGCATGCCAACACCGAGACTATTGTCGGCCATGCGACGCTGGCTACCGGCGCATTTCCCTCGGAACACGGCATGATCGGCAATGTCTGGTTTGATCGCGAGGCCGGAGAGCTCTCCTACAACATCGAGGATCCGGATCACCCACTGCTCCCGAGCCGGGAGAAAAGCGTCAAGGGAGAGCAGCTCGATCCGGCGCAAAAACTGTCGCGAACCCGGGGGCGCTCCCCTGTATCGATGCTTGCCGCAACATTCTCCGATGGACTCGCCGCCTATTACGCGGGCCGCTCAAAGGTTTTCGCTGTGTCGGGAAAGGACCGCAGCGCCGTCGCAATGGCGGGCCAGGTTGGCAAGGCATTCTGGTTTTCCACAGACAGCGGCGATTTCGTCACCAGCAGTTACTATTACGACGCCTACCCGGAGTGGGTGAGTGAATGGAACGGCAAGCGCCGGGGCGAGCAGTATGCCGGCAAATCCTGGAGACTGCTGAATGACGCCTCGACCTACCTGCTGGGCGCCCAGGACGATCGTCCCTATGAAGTTGATCTAAAGGGCTACGGGCGCGTGTTCCCCCACCCATTTGCAGAGGCGGACAACGCACTGTTTGCCACCCAACTGCTGGTCAGCCCGGTCGGCGACCAGCTGCTCCTTGATTTTTCAAAAGCCCTCGTCAGCAATGAGCAGCTGGGTCAGGATGCTGTTCCCGACTACCTGTCGATCAGCTTCTCCTCTGTCGACGCGGTAAATCATTTCTTCGGTCCATCCAGTCTGGAGAACGAAGACGTGCTATTGCAGCTGGATCGCACCCTGGCCGATCTGTTCGCATTCATCGACAAGAGCGTCGGACTCAAACATACCCTGATCGTACTGTCCGCCGACCATGGAATGGCCGACATGCCGGAATATATGACCAGCCTGGGTTATGCCGCAGGCCGGCTCACCCCGGACGATGTCATCGATACTGCGAATGCGGCGGGCAAGAAACTCTTCGCTATCGATGAAATCGTACGCTTTTTCTTCCGTCCCTATCTCTACCTCGATGAGGCAAAAATCGAGGCTGCAAAGCTGGATCGCAACCAGGTGGAGCAGGCCCTGGCCGTCGCCTTGATGGAAAGCAAGGGCATTGCATATGCAGTACCACGCAATGGTCTCCCGGCGCTGCAGGAATCCCCGGTGGTGAAACAGATCCGGCGCAACTTTCATCCTTCGCGCTCCGGAGACATCTATATCGCGCAGAAGCCGTACTGGTTCCTGTTCGACAAAGGCCCTGTTGCGGCGATGCATGGTTCGCCGTGGCGTTACGATACCCATGTGCCGGTCATCTTTGCCGGTGCGGCGGTTTCTGCGCAAAGGATCGCACGCCCTGTTCATCCGGTCGATGTTGCGCCGACCCTCTCTGCATTTTTAGGTATGACACCGCCCAGCTCGGCGCAGGGATCACCGCTGGAAGAGGTGCTGCAATAGGTTTACGGTTCAACTATTATAAGATGATTCTGCCGAACGCAAAATGCTACAGTCATCTTTTTGATCGCGGTGATTCTCATGAAGCTTCCCGGTTACACATTGATCACAAGCATCATACTTCTCACTCTGAGTCGCCCCGTGTGGTCTTACTCAGAACTGATTGTGTTTGGCGACAACCTCTCTGATACCGGTAATCTTGCCAGTCTCACCATCGATTTTCCCCGGCCATATTATAAAAACCGCGTTCTGCAGGCCAAAGTGGGTGAAATCGTAGATATCAACTCGGCCGCTCAGCTGCAGGCAACCGGCATTCTTCCCCAGGCGTTCACGATGCAGGACCCGTCATTGCCGTACGGGGTAGAGCTGACCCTTGATGAAGAGGACATTAAGCTTGGTCCAATCCCCGGCGGCGCCATAGGTACTGCTGCGATTTACACGGACTCAGTCACTGCGACCCACATCATCCGCAAAGTGATGGTGCGCATGGAGGCCTGGATGAACTATCTCAAGCCGTGAAAAAATCCAGCGGACAGAATCGACGAGCAACTCAAGATTTCGGCGTATACCAGATCGGTGATGTATAGGCGCGTTCCCGTGTGACCATAGGCACCTCTTCAGGCATCTTGATCTTGAAGCGCATGGCTTCGTACGCTGTCCAGCGCGGCGTTGGAATCTCAATGACCCGCGCGTAGTAAAAAGCACTTTGCGTGGCATCGAAGTCAGGGTCTGTCCAAACAGTGATAAGTTCGGGATCTCCAATAGTATTGGTCCATGTGGCATTGTCAATATCTACGGTGCTGCCCACGTCTGGCGCCTTGCCGGTTTTAGCATCCGGTTTACGATCATCAGACCATGCAACATCATAAACCTTCTCTTGCAGTTCCCCTTTTGCATCCAGCCAGCCTTTGATAATTTGAATTCGATCCAGATTGCCGCCAATAGAATCTTTCAATGCAGCAACCAGAAAATTCGGTGCTTTTTTTCCTTCGGGTGCGGCTGTTAAATTACCACCCATTGGTACTCCCTTGGCATAACCAACATTTGCAGGGAGCCGGTTGCCTGCATCCTTACTGGAAAACTCCCAACCACCGAAGAAACGCACAATGATGCGGCTGCCGGTGGTGGCGTATGTTTCCTTGCGTTGCATTGCATCAAAAATAGATGCACGGGTGTTTTCTTTCGCCCATACCGCAGCCCAACCTGATGCAGCCGGGGCATAACCTTTGTATTCGTTTTGCCCAACCTTGGCCATCGGATGTAAATAGCGATCCCTGGACGGCTCCCCACCTGAATGCTTGCCAAAAAAGTTCTCTTCTTCAGCCGTTGCCAGCGCAGTGTGGCTATCTGTCGAGCCAATCATGCCGAACTGATACGGATTTGTGCCGAGTTTATCCTCCAGACGTAAGCCGGTTTTGAGTGCTGAGCGGGCATATTCGAAACGCAGCATCTCGTCTTTCTTCAACACACTCAAATCCAGATTGCCTACATCCCAGGTTTCATAGTCGGCAAACTCATCATTTGTTGAGAGAAACGGATGTGTTTCACCATCCCCCTTGATTTGAGTCACTTCATACAGCGGCTCCCAGCGTGCACGCGTCTCAACATAGTTTTTATCGATATTTTTGCCAAAAGATTCTGTTTCCGGAAACATGATGCCATTGCTCATGTTGCCGTTATGCGCGATCGCCAGGACCTGCCCGGCGGTTTTCTTCTCATATTCCGCCATCCATTTCCACAACTCCCGAGGGTCTGGACTTCCCAGTGGCGGAGTCATGGTGAACGGTTCCATCAGCTTAGCCCGGTCGCCGCCGTCCCGGTACATCACAACCCGGTGCAAGTTGTTGCCTTTGACCAGAGAAGTCCACTCGTAACCAATGAAGGCAGTAAAACGTCCCGGGTCATTCGCTTTTTCGGCAGCGTTAATGATGTCATCCCAGGTGTTGCGATAAACGCTTGTTCCCGGCAGTGACGCCAACTCTTCAGGAAATTCATCCTGAGAAAAGGCAACAATCAGTTCGGCTGCAGCCTTGACGCCTTCCTGGCCACCCGCGTTTACCATTTCATGCCATCTGCGACCCTTCTCACTCGCCATCACATAGGGAGCACCCGCCTGTAATTTCGGGAAGAACCCCATGTTGTCAGAATGATCTGCGACCACCAGGAAATCAAGCGGACGGGATAACCTGACCGGCAGGCCGGTAGAAGAAACCACCTCTTCACCCTTGGCGAAACGATAAGCATCCGGCGGCAACAGCCTGGCGCCAAAAGCACCGGCATCAAAAGAGATAGCCGTGTGCAAATGAGTATCACCCCAAAGTGGCCGGTTAGGGAAATTGCGCTGCGCATAGGGGGAAAATGGCACTGCTCTTTCCGCATTACTCAGGGATGCGGTATCTTCAGTGACTATCCCGCCTCCAGACGAGAAAGCGCTTTGAGAAAATCCTAAAGCCAGGCACAAAACAGCTGAAACGCCCGCTTTTTTAAAAACCCTGTTCGCTGCTTGTTGCGATTTTTGTGCTCTCTTTTTCATGAATCTCGTCCTCGTTTTAACTTTTGGTGTGTGACAGACCGGCAATTTTTCTTTGGTGATATCGCGTTGAAGCATTTGCGTATTTCACCCTTCTCTTTCTGGAATTGTGCATCCGAGAGTTGAAGAGTCGCACATGAGGTGGGCCAGATCAAGTTCCATCAGGGCATTCGGGCCATTGTGATCACTGCCCGGGGTAAACTACCCGAACAATATCGATGCCGGTGGAAGGTTACCGCCGAATGAGGCAGAACAATGGCGCCAGCGGTATCGAAAACTTCTCGATAAAGCGGATAGCGAATGACTGGGACCTGATGAAAGCCAAAGAAAAGGGAAACGGGGCCGGCTCAAACGATCAATAGCCAGAAACCTGCTGGAACGATTACGTGACTTTGAGCAAGATGTACTGCGTTTTACGGATGTGGAGTACGTCCCCTTCACCAACAGCCAGGGAGAAAATGATCTTCGCATAACCAAGGTGCAGCAGAAGATCTCCGGTTGCTTCCGATCCATGCAGGGGGCAAAGATTTTTTGCAGGGTGCGCAGCTACCTTTCGACTTGTCGCAAGCAGGGAATGACTGCTACGCAGGCATTGACGCTGCTATTTGAGGGCAAGAGCCCGGATTTCATGAAGAAGGATGAAGCATGATCCGGCTGGTCAAGGCAGAATGTGCTGAATAGTTACAAAAACTCGAGTATATTTGCGCGATATAGGCAAGTTATTTATGGACAACTCCTGACCTGATTCACTGGGGGAGATGGGCGCGAGCTGTATTATGGATGGGTCAGGATTTCGTGCTTTAGTCGAAGCATTTTTTTGCGTTTGCGTGGCGCGTCAGGTATCAGCGTAGATTCTCCCATCAAATAGACCACCATCAAGCGCCCTCGGGATTCGGCCTGAATTTTGCTGAATCCGGCTTCTACAAACATCCAGCGAGCGAACGCAAAGCGCTTATCCAGGGTTCTCTGGAACACCGTTTGCGCGATCGCGTCGGATTGCGCCCAATGCCAGAAGGCCAGGTCAAAATGGGCCATGCCAGTGGCCATGACCTGTTTCATCAGGCGCCAGATCCGTTCTTTAGGTGAACCTTCAAAGCGTTTCGCAGTTTCAATCGCTGCGTCTGTCATCTCTCGCTCCCAATAATCGAGCAGTGCGTCTTGCAATTCCCTGCGATTCTTGAAGTGCCAGTAAAAGCTACCGCTGGTGACACCCAGACGCTCAGCAAGGGGAACAATTTTCACGCCTTCCACACCGGTTGAACTCAGAAGATCAAGAGCGCCACGTATCCAGTCATCGCGGCCAAGCCGTTCAGTTTCGCCATTAACCATTAGAGATGTCTATTGAATATTATCAACACAATGTTTACCATAGACGACGCTATGGCAACGCCACACGCAAAAAAATAGATGTCGATAGATTGCGGGTGGTTTGAAAAAACTTTTCATTAGAGGAGATAGCAATCTTGATACACAAGATCAAGACTGCCTGGAGTGCCTATTTGGTTGTAGCTCTGGCCATTGGGGGCATCATCACAGCCACGCCGGGCCAGCAGGTATGGGCCCAGGAGCAGGACAAGGGTAATTTTCCGCTGGGGCGTGCACCCGCAGCAATTGTCGATGGAGAGTACCCTGCCAGCTATTTTCCCAATACCGAACTGCTTGGCGCCGATGAGATGAGAATCACCGCACTCGGTACAGGTATGCCGAACCAAACCGAGGCAGCGGTATCCATCTCATATCTTGTTGAATTGGGCAATGGAGATAAATTCCTGTTCGATATGGGAATGGGCTCGATGGGTAACCTGTTCTCTCTGCGGCCGGACTTTTCGAAACTCGACAAGGTCTTTGCCAGTCACCTGCACATAGACCACGTCGGCGACTTCATGGGACTTCACATCGGCGGCTGGTTGTCAGGACGCTATACGCCGATCCACATTTACGGACCCTCCGGCTCCAGCCCGGAGCTGGGAACCAAGGCATTTGTCGAGGGCATGCAGAAGGGTTACGCCTGGGACCTCGCCACCCGCACCGGCGCACTGCCTGATAAGGGCGTTCAGACTGTCCATAGTCGTCCGTAAAAGTATATAAACCACTGAAATCACTTGTAAACGTCTGCCCTAAGTGTATACTCATACATAGCAATTCATGCAGTAATTCCGTAAAAATTCCGTACTTTTTTACGGACTGCTAAATCAACAAAGCCCCAGCAGGACAGCAATCCTGATGAGGCTTCTAAGCAAACGTCATACGAGGTGACATCATGCCTATCAGTAGTATAAACACAGATACCAAACTGGCGCGACTCTCTGTCCGCCGCGAACCGTACTGGGAACAACTCTCTAAAGGCCGTTTCCTCGGCTATCGCAAAGGCGCGAAGCCTGGCGGAACATGGGTGGCACGTCTCGGCAAGAAATCCGGCAGTATCGGCAGATTCCGTGCTGATGATGATTCATCGATGGATTACGAGAAAGCACTGCAAGCCGCTATTCAATGGTGTGATCGTGAAGAGACCGGCGCCAACAAAAAATATACCGTGTCAGACTGTTTGAAAGATTATTACAAAGCGCAGTCACTCGACCGGAACCCTCAGACTGCAGCCGCCACCGAAACCCGTTTGAATAAGCACATGACAGACGTACTCCTTGCCTGTGATGTGCGCAAGCTGACTACTGTCGAGTTGAGATCATGGCGCGATTCGATGGTG
>JAQYVP010000141.1 GCA_030145485.1 Chromatiales bacterium | reverse complement strand
TATTCCCGGTTGCGTTATCGTCATGCGCCTGTGTACGTCAACCCTTCGCCAGAAGAACTGATATCTATAGAAGAAGAACTCGCTGCTTTGGGTGTAAGCATCGAAGACTATTCCCCCTCTCCGCTAGCTTTCCAGTCCTTTCAGCAAGCGGGCTGGTTTCCACCTGATTATCACGGGGGTATGAATGGTAGCGTATGGAATGAGAAGCTCCTGGAGCACTGGATCTCCAGTGAGCGTCTTGGTTTGATGGATTATGCTCAAGGCGAGGTTTACGTGGATGTTGCTGCAGGCAGTTCACCCTGGGTGCATGCATTGCGTGATCGAATAGGCATCGAGGCTTTTGCTATTGATCTGGATGAGGTAGGTAAGGCGTACAGGAATTTTCCCTACTATCGGGTTGAGGACGCAACAAAAACAAATTTCACAGATGCTTCCGTAACTGGCGCATCTTTGCACTGTGCGTATGAGATGTTTATGGGGGAGCACGATACACAATTCATTCATGAAGCAGCGCGAATTCTGAAGCCCGGGGGAAAAATCATTATCCTGCCGCTGTATATGCATGATCACTATTGCGCTTACGCAACGTCAGAGTACTATGGCAAGGGATTTGCCGATACTGCTGCAATGGAATATATCCGGTGGGATTGCAACGGGGTTCCGTCTTCACGCAAGTATGATGCTGCGCAGCTCATAAAACGCGTGCTTGATCCCATCACATCTTTAGGGCTGGGTTATCAGTTAATGGCGCTGCGAAACAAATCGGAGTTTGGCAGCAACATATATTGTCACTTCATTTTGGAAATTAATAAATGAGCTTTATCCCCGTCAACGAGCCTTTGCTCGATGGCAACGAGAAAAAATATCTTGTCGAGTGTATCGACACTGGCTGGATTTCCTCCGAAGGCCCTTTCGTCAAGCAGTTTGAGGAGAAGTTCGCAGCTAGCGTTGGGCGCAGGCACGGAATAGCAGTGAGTAACGGTACAACTGCACTGGATGCAGCCATCTGCGCGCTTGATATTGGCCCAGGTGATGAAGTGATCATGCCAACCTTCACCATTATCTCCTGCATCACTCAAATTGTTCGTGCCGGTGCAAGTCCGGTACTGATCGACTGCGACCCGGTTACCTGGAATATGGATGTGAGCCGGATCGAGGAGCGGATCACGCCCCGCACCAGGGCAATCATGGTGGTCCATATCTATGGACTGCCGACCGAGATGGACGTAGTCCTCGACATTGCGCATCGGCATGGTCTTAAAGTGATTGAAGATGCTGCAGAGATGCTTGGCCAGACCTATCGTGGGCAGCCTTGCGGCAGTTTTGGCGATCTGAGTACTTTCAGTTTCTACCCGAACAAGCATGTTACGACTGGTGAGGGTGGCATGATTGTGACGGATGACGAGGAACTTGCGGAGCGCTGCAGGTCGCTGCGCAATCTTTGCTTCCAATCGGAGCGCCGCTTCGTGCATGAGGAGCTCGGCTGGAACATGCGTATGTCAAACCTCCAGGCGGCGCTGGGCCTGGCACAGCTTGAACGCCTGGACGAGTTCGTTGCGCGAAAGCGCGCCATGGGACGGCTCTATAGTCAACTGCTCGAGGGCCTGGGGGATGTCGAGCTGCCGCTTGCTAAGGCCGACTACGCGGAGAACATCTACTGGGTCTATGGTGTTGTGCTCGGTGATCGAATCGCATTCGATGCGAAAGAAGCCATGCAGCGGCTTGCCACCCATGGCATCGGATCACGCCCCTTCTTCTGGCCCATGCACGAGCAGCCCGTCTTCCACCGCATGGGATTGTTTGAGAACGAGCGCCACCCGGTTTCTGAACGCATTGCGCGCCGGGGTTTCTATCTGCCCTCCGGCATGGCGCTGTCGGACGAACAGATCACGAGATCTGCAGAGGCGTTAAAGGAGATCCTCAATTGACCGGACCAGTGTTTTCCGATTACGCCCGTTATTACGATTTGCTCTACCGGGATAAAGATTACATGGCGGAGGCAGATTTCGTTCACGGGCTTTTAGTACAGCATGGAGTCCCTACCGGCACCCTTCTCGAACTCGGATGCGGAACGGGTGGCCACGCGGTTCCGTTTGCGCGCCAGGGCTACTCCGTCGCGGGCTATGATCTCAGTTCTGAAATGGTGACCGAAGCCCGGGCCCGGGCCCCGGAGGAATTGGAAGCACGTCTTGAGTATCACGTTGGTGATGTGCGCACTTTGGATGCGGGACGCCAATTCGATGCCATCGTGTCGCTGTTCCACGTGGCCAGCTATCAAACCGGGGACAACAGCATTGCTGACATGTTTGCGACGGCTGCCCGTCATCTGCATCCAGGCGGCACGTTTCTGTTCGACTTCTGGTATGGTCCTGCCGTGCTCTCGCAGCGGCCCAGTGTGCGCATCAAGCGCCTGCAGGCCGAAGATATTGAAGTGTTGCGTATTGCCGAGCCGGTCGAGCACCCGAATGAGAACTGTGTCGACGTGAACTACACCGTGTTCGTCACGGATCGGGTGACAGGAGCGATCCGTGTACTGGAGGAGATTCACCGCATGCGATACTTCTTTTTGCCGGAGCTGCGGCTATTGTTGTCCATGGCAGGTTTCAGTGTTTCTCAACAAGTCGAGTGGCTTTCGGGCAGCGACCCGAGCGAGCAGACCTGGTCAGTCACGATTGTTGCGGCCAAAGCCACCTGAGTGATGGGTTTGGACTCCATGGCCCGACAGCGGGTGCTGATCATCCATGAGGAAGGCAACGCAGCCAACAACCCTTCACTCCGATGCATCATCCACTCACTGTTGTCCATTTTTTCGGGAGTCGACATACTCGTACGAGCACGAGACGTTGGCATTACCTACCCTGATTGGCCCGGCGTCAACTGGATTTTGCAGCGGCCTGTAGCCTGGCAGTTGAAAAAGGCTGTTTTTATAGGTCTCGGATTCAAGCCAGGGGCATTCTTTGTCACCCGGTTCTTCAGTCGAACACGATACGCGTTGCTCATCGGTGTGGATCGGCAGGGGTTATTGGAGGCAGCTGCCTTGTCACGCGCTTCCAGGACCCCATGCTGCATGGTGTCATTCGAAATCGAGTATGCAAATGAAACATCAAGACGCTACAAGTCATCAGAACGCCTCGCAGCCGCAGAATTGAGGCTGGCTATTGTGCAAGATGAAGTGAGAGCCGCAGACCTCATCGCAGAGAACGGTATCCAGCAGGACAGCATCTTTATTCTACCGTTAGCCTCCCGGGGGTTGGCTAAGCCAGGCGGTGCCAAACGCCTGCGCGACAGCATGGGTATTCCCCGTGACCGTAAGGTTGCGATCTCTATTGGTTCGATCGAGGACTGGTCCATGGTTGATCGCATCATAAAGAGTATTTCGAGTTGGCCCGATGACTGGGTGCTTCTTCTGCATGACAGATACGGGAATACGAGTAAATCTCTTCAATCAATTGGCGGAATTCCATCAGGATTGCTGGAGCGGATTTTTGTCAGCAACGACGCCGTAGAAGATGTAGATAGCCTTGATCACATTCTTGCAGGTATTGATTGTGGCTTGGCATTCTATGACTCAAAAATATTAGGGCTCAACATCGAGCATGTTGGGCGTTCCTCCGGGAAAGTATCAACATATCTGCGTTATGGCGTACCGGTAATTACGAATGCCGGTGGACAGTGGCCGGACGATATGGAGCGACACCGTATTGG
This sequence comes from Chromatiales bacterium, assembly GCA_030145485.1. Taxonomy (GTDB): domain Bacteria; phylum Pseudomonadota; class Gammaproteobacteria; order Chromatiales; family Chromatiaceae; genus Sva-25. The sequence goes on along the minus strand of JAQYVP010000141.1, from coordinate 681 downwards.
TAATTGGCTGGAGAATCCTGACAGTCTCGGTGAAGCCCTGGAGGGCTGGGATTTTGCTTTGATGTCTGGTAACTGCCGTCAATTCTTTTCAAATGTACTCGATTACGGAATTTACGAGCCGGCTTTGCTGGACAGGCTTGAAAAAGCTGCTTATCCAAACCAGGAAGCTGCGAACGTAACCTGATATTCCCTGGAACGCATCCATTCGTTGAGAGAGCAATACCAGTGGTGTCAGGGAAAACTATTGCAGGATTAGAATGCCGGGTGATGCAGGAATTGCAGGTAGAATATCCAGAGTTAGTCAGTCAGGCGATACATCCCCTTGTCATGATCATACTCGAATGTATGGGTTCTTAGTTTTCTCTTTATTATGTTGGGAAATTGCCTGATTGCTTTGTGGGTGTATGCGTGCAAATAATCAAATACTGTAGGCGTTAATAATAATTTTGACATTTCTGCTGCATACTTCTCGCCGCATTCGGAGCTCAGCTGACCCGCATGATATTTAAATCCGCCAAGCCAGGCGGAAACAATATATAAAGGTGTTTTACTTATAAATGTTTTCCACAAGTAGAAATCTCCTGCAAGCTCAAACTTCCTTAATGTATTGAGATCGATTTCCTGGTGAATGCTGTTATCCCAGAAAGTTGATTCCTGCTGGACGAATGGAAGGACTGTTCC
>JAQYVP010000084.1 GCA_030145485.1 Chromatiales bacterium | reverse complement strand
GTCAGTTCTCCTCTATCGAGCCTGTTTGATGTCAGCAGGCTGCACGACATCGCCGGTGTTGTTGTCCCAGGCATTGCGCTCGTAAGTCACAATCGCCGCTAATTCCAAATCATTCATCGAACTCCAGGCCACCATCGGGGTACCCTGTTTGCCATTGATGACAATATCGATATGCGCTGCTATTGGCCCGATTGCGATCGCCGAGCCTTTCAGCGCCGGAAAGGCAGGGGGCAGTCCAAGACCGGTTGCCTGGTGGCAGGCGGCGCACTTGGTTTCATAGAGCGTCTTGCCCTTCGCCATCAACTCATCCTTGCTCCACACCTTATCGGTACTGGCCTCGGCCTCTGCCGCCAGTTTGAGCGCTTTCTGCTCCTCACTCCAAACGGCAAAGCGCTGCGGTGATACCACCTCCACCACGATCGGCATGCGTGAATGCCAGGTGCCGCAAAGTTCAGCGCATTGGCCGCGGAACACCCCTTCACGATCCAACTCTATCCAGGTCTCTGTAATGTATCCTGGAATGGCATCTTTTTTTACCGCCAGTTCAGGCACCCAGAAGGCGTGCAGTACATCGGCGGAAGTATGCAGGAAGCGGATCTTGATACCGGTGGGCAGCACCAGGCGGTTGTCCACTTCACGCAGGTAGAGATCACCGGACTGCTCTTCGGGAATGTAGCGACTCTCTACTTTGATGCCGGAATCAAGATAGTCGAATTCCCACCACCACTGGTGGCCGGTTACCTTGACGTCCAGGATGTTCTCATCGTCAGGGACTTCCCAGACCTTTTTCAGCACTGAATTTGCCTTGCCGGCAATGGTCATATCCACCCCCAGCACCAGCACAGGGACGATAACCCATGCCCACTGGCCAAACCAGGATTTGTGAAAATTCTGGTCAGCCTTATAGCCACGGCTTTTACGATGGAAATAGAGTGAATAGAACACAAATGCAAAAACAATGATCAGCAACGCGGTGGTAACGCGCATCGTCAACATATGGATATCGTAGATCTCCTGCGCCACCTCGCCAGCCGGTTGCGGGAAGTTGATGCCGTATTCTGCCTGCACGACTGAGACTGTCATCAGCCCGATGACCAGTAGCAGCAAGCTACTGATGATCCTCGGCAGATTCACTCTTGCAGGAGTGTGCAAAAGAGAAGAGCTGGTTTGTTTACTATTGTCGGTGTGGTGGTGGTTCATTCTTGTTAAGCACCCTCTATTGTACAACGTAGATTGTCAGCAAGCGTTTCCCGCTCACTTTCGATGAGACATTTACCGATCTCTATGAACTTGCCATGAGAGCCGATGAAAAGCCGGCTCGGATACCAGCCGGACGGATCACGCGTGTGAACCAGCTTCGTCCAGGCTCGTGAAAAATAGAGAGGTTGCCCCCCCCTGCTTTGCGTTACTTATCGAGATGCTGTCAGCATCGACCCGGATGACCTGCTGCCGGTGGGCATGACAACTCTGAAAGTAGAGGCCAGCACCGATAACCAGCAGTTCAAGACCGGCAAAAGGTAAAACCAGCCAGGCACCCAGAATAACGAAATAGACGGCAACAACGGCAATACACAGGCCCAGAAACAGAAACACCAGCCTGGTTTCATTCCAGGATAGGTTTCTGTTCGGTTGAATCAGCAACTCAAGCTCGTGGCCGTTGCTGTGTGTATTTGCTAGAAGCACTTCATCTTCCCCTCAATGACTGAAGGCTTGTATGGATCAGGTATTCTATTCTCGGAGAGCCTCCTGTTATCCGGACTTTTCGGTGGCGTTAGAGAATTGCAGAGCGCAATATCGCAGATAATTTGATAAATCGCAATTCCTAAAATTAGTAATATCGGCATTTAGATTTTCTATAGAGGCAAAAATAGAGCACAGGTCCATTAAAACAGACTTGAAGATCAAGGCCCGCTTGAGTGAAAAAATACACCCGAAAGCGCTGAAGGTCGCCAATGCGAAGATCAACACTTCGATTTTGCTAGAACGCAGGATTATTACCATGAAATTATCATGGTATTTTTGCACAATCACTTATAGATAAAACAATTCAGTATTTATGGAATTTTCTTTCAAATATTTCTGATTTTTCAGCAGACCTCTTACCTGCACAGTAAACAACACTGGCAAACAGATTGATTTATTTATTGATTTAATTTCATTCAATCAATACTCATCTGTCATCACCTGCTCTACATTAGAATATTACTGATTTCCAACGCTTACTAAATCGACTATTTCGTATTGCAAATTCACAATCTTCCAGTATTCTCAGCACAATGGGCTCCATACAAATGACCCGAAGAGTGGTTGGAAAAACATGAGGTAAAAGCCTCTTAGTGATTCACATCTGCTTGCATACGGATGAAGAGGAAGATGATAAGGAGTAGATAAAAACTCTCCAACAAGGCGACTCCCTCCACCTCGTATAGATATGTGATGGTTGAAAGGACTGAAATGGCATCAGGTAATCAAACAATCATGCAAGTTATCAGCCTCTCCTCCCTGCTTCTGCTGCCCCTGCTGTTAATGTGCGCATGTGAAGTTGGGAAACAGGACCATACACAGGGTAGTGAAATCTTTCCTCCACGCAACATCGGATATGCGGCGCTGTGGCAATTGAATGGCCTGGGGATCAATACTGCATTTTTCAGGGATCACTGGAGCCTGGTCATCATCGAAGATACCGACTGCCGGCAGGCGTGTCTGCAGCGGCTTGAATTGATCGCCGCCGTTAACAATGTACAACGGCTTTTTGTCGCCGCCGATGCGGCCACACATGGGCAGATGCGCAACATCGCGAAACATAGCCCCGGCGTGGAAATCGCCATGGGGACGACCGCCGCATCAGTTGACAGCTTTCGCAGGCAACTTTCCGCTGGAGATTTCAACGACGAGACAACAGCACACCCAGTCTATGTCGTCAATCCGCATGCAGAGGTGATTCTTACCTACCCTGGCGCGGGTGAACCCGCAGGTCTGCAAAAGGAACTGCAAAGATTGCGTGCTCAATGGTAGAACAAGGTATGATGCAGCGATCCTCTTGCACCAATAGAGTACAGACATCTCATAAAGATATTTACCACGAAGACCATGAAGAATCAGCTGGATAGGAAAATGTCTGGTAAGTTCTCAATAATCCCGTGCATTGTTCGAATCTGCGCAGGGGTGGGATCAGCCTTTCAGGGACGCGTGAATACGTCCATGTAAGCTCTGATAAAACATTCCTGTTTTATACAGCCCTGAAAAGCAGACTCCAACCCTGCTTCCTGCAGTTCCATATGGCGTCAGGTGTAGGAGTGGTCTTCTGACCACAATTAAATGCGATAGCATTTTATTCACATGCGCGGGGTTATTGAGATATTACAATCTCTTCGTATCCTTCGTGGTGAGCATCTCTCTACATTTGGAATTGCTGGTATCATGCCCCACCCTCAGTTTACCCTCGGTCTCTAAAGCACAACATGCACATCCACATTCTCGGAATTTGCGGAACTTTCATGGGTGGCATCGCCCTGCTGGCTCGACAGGACGGCCATAAGGTGACTGGCTCTGACGCCAGTGTCTACCCTCCCATGAGCACCCAGCTTGAAGATGCCGGAATTACGCTGATGGAGGGCTATGAGCCCGGGCATCTGCAACCTGCGCCGGATATGGTGGTGGTCGGCAACGCCATGTCGCGGGGCAACCCGGCGGTAGAGTATATGCTCGACAACGGCCTGCCATACACTTCCGGACCACAGTGGCTGTCACAACATATTTTGCAAGATCGCTGGGTACTGGCGGCTTCTGGAACCCACGGAAAAACCACCACCGCCGCGATGCTGGCATGGATCCTCGAGGACGCCGGCATGGCGCCGGGTTTTCTGATCGGCGGCATTCCAAAAAACTTCGGTCTCTCCGCACGCACTGGCGACTCACCTTTTTTCGTGGTCGAAGCAGACGAGTACGATACCGCATTTTTCGATAAGCGCTCCAAATTCGTGCACTACCGTCCACGCACCCTGATACTCAATAATCTTGAATTCGATCATGCCGATATCTTTGACAATCTCGCCATGATCCAGCGCCAGTTTCATCACCTGGTGCGCATTATTCCAGGCAACGGCCTGCTGATCGCTCCGGCCGATGATGTACCCTTGCAGGAGGTGCTGAAAATGGGGATGTGGACTCCATTGGAGACACTGGGGCCCGGTGGCCAGTGGCAGGCTGAATTGCTGCATCAGGACGGCAGCGCATTCAAGGTATTACTGGAGGGAGATGATTGTGGAACAGTCAACTGGAGTTTGACCGGAGACCACAATGTACGCAACGCGCTGGCCTCCATTGCTGCCGCGCGTCACACCGGTGTGCCCGCCGGCATCGCCATCGAGGCCCTGGCAAAATTTGAAAACGTCAAACGCCGCATGGAGTTGCGTGGTAAGGTCAATGGCATCCGCCTCTATGATGACTTTGCTCACCATCCGACTGCGATCGCAACCACATTGAATGGCCTGCGCCGCCACACAGGCGATGGGCGCATCATCGCCATACTGGAGCCTCGCTCCAATACCATGCGCATGGGAATACATGCAGAATCACTGCCTACATCGCTTGAAAAAGCGGATCAGGTGCTGATCTTCTCACCCGCCTCCCTGGAGTGGGATGCACAAGGGGTTTTTGCACCCATGGGAGCCAAAGCAACGATTTATGGCTCAACAGAGGCGATCGTCGAACACATAGCCGCCGGCGCGCGCAGTGGTGATACCATCCTGGTCATGAGCAACGGAGGATTCGAGGGCATACATCAGCGCATCCTTGATGCACTCAATTAGCTCCTTGCTCTATAAATTTAATGCAACATGCCACCAGATTTCCATGCAGCCTGTAGGGCGCACTAAGCGACAGCGCATTGCGCCGTATGGATCTCATTTTGATTCTGGATTAGCCAGGTCGGCAGCCTCCTGGATTATAGAGCGCCAACCCAGATCAGCGTTAGGGCACTCACAACAGCTAAAATTATCAATCCGGTTACAACGCAGGAAACACAGATATTGCCTAAAAAATGGCCGGTACTTGATGCGGTCATACGATACTACTCCTCAGATTCGATATAATAAATTGATTCACTATCAGATCATTCAGTCAAAAACCCGGATAGATTGATAATTCTCAACTCGGACGCAAAGTGTATGCTTTTATTGTATGACTAATCAAGTGGTTTTTCTGCTCGCCAGTAAGTTCTCAATAACTCCGTGCATTTCGCGGTCAGAAGACCGCTCCCACGGTTCTATGTGACGTCAGATGTAGGAGTGGTCTTCTGACCACGATTAAATGCGATAGCATTTTATTCACATACATGGATTTATTGAAAAGTTACGCTCGCCAGCAGTGCTGCTTTTCTCAACCCGCCAGATCCTGCCAGGTATCCACCACGGTGTCGGGATTCAGGGAGATGCTGCTGATGCCTCTATCCAGCAGCCATTTGGCCATATCCGGATGATCCGAAGGCCCCTGGCCGCAAATCCCGACATACTTCCCCGCCATCCTGCAGGCGGAAATCGCCATCTCCAGCATCCCCTGTACTGCAGGATCACGCTCATCAAACAACCCGGCCACCAGGGCGGAATCCCGATCAAGCCCCAGCGTGAGCTGGGTCATGTCATTGGAGCCGATGGAGAAGCCGTCAAAATATTCCAGAAATTGAGCCGCGAGTATCGCATTGGAAGGCAACTCGCACATCATGATCAGACGCAGGCCATTTTTACCACGCTCGAGACCATTCTCCCTGAGGATATCGACAACCGCCTGTGCTTCTCCCAGGGTGCGCACAAAGGGGATCATCAGTTCGATGTTGCTAAAACCCATTTCATCGCGGACGTGTTTCATGGCCTGGCACTCCAGCTCGAAGCAGTCACGAAACTCTGCGGATATGTAGCGTGATGCGCCCCGGTAGCCAATCATGGGGTTCTCCTCTCTTGGCTCGAATTGCCTGCCGCCGACGAGGTTGGCATATTCATTGGACTTGAAGTCCGACATGCGCACGATCACCGGCCGGGGATGAAAAGCGGCTGCAATGGTGGAGACACCCTCGGCGATGCGGCTGATATAAAATTCAACCGGATCCCCATAAGCCGCGGTTTTTTCATGAATGACTTTTTGTACATCATCACTCATTTTCCCGGCCGCCATCAACGCCTTGGGGTGGATGCCAATCATGTTATTGATGATGAACTCCAGCCTTGCCAGGCCGACGCCCTCGTTTGGCAGCTGTGCGAAATTAAACGCCCGCTCCGGGTTGCCCACATTCATCATGATTTTCACCGGAATATCAGGCATCTCCTGCAGCGACTGTACGCTGTGTTCATAGTCCAGCAGCCCGGCATAAATATAACCGGAATCCCCTTCGGCGCATGAAACTGTCACCTCTGCGCCATCCGCCACTCTCTCGGTGGCATCACCGCAACCCACAACTGCAGGCACACCGAGTTCTCTGGCGATGATGGCCGCGTGACAGGTTCTGCCACCGCGATTGGTGATAATCGCCGCAGCGATTTTCATGATGGGTTCCCAATCCGGATCTGTCATATCGGTCAGCAGTACATCACCGGCCTGGAATTCATCCATCTGCTCGAGGTTTTTAAAAATCCGCGCCTTGCCGCTGCCAATTCTGCTGCCGATGGATCTCCCCTCCGCCAGCAATTTTCCCTTTTGCTTGAGCTGGTACTTTTCTATGACATTTTTTTGCCGGCTCTGTACTGTCTCCGGGCGCGCCTGCACGATATAGATTTTCCCATCGAGACCATCTTTGGCCCACTCGATATCCATTGGACGCTGATAATGCTTCTCGATGGTTACCGCCATGCGCGCCAGCGCCTGGATCTCTTCATCATCGAGGCAGAACTCCAGACGCGACTGCGCATCGACATCCACCGTTTTTACCGGTTCGTCACTATCACCGGAGTAGATCATCTTGATGACTTTCTGCCCAAGGGTGCGCCGCAGTACTGCAGGCCGCCCGGCTTCAAGCGTCTGTTTGTGAACATAAAACTCATCCGGATTGACAGCACCCTGCACCACCATTTCACCCAAACCGTAACTGCCCGTGATGAATACGACATCTTCGAATCCACTCTCGGTGTCCAGCGTAAAAACAACCCCGGCGCTACCAATATCCGAGCGCACCATCTTTTGAATGCCTGCCGACAGCGCCACCTCTTCATGGTTAAATCCCTGGTGTTCCCGATAGGCGATGGCGCGGTCATTGAAAAGGGATGCAAACACCTCCCGAATGGCCCTCTTGATATGCTCCAGGCCGGAGACATTCAGGAAGGTCTCCTGTTGCCCGGCAAAAGAGGCGTCCGGCAGGTCTTCAGCAGTAGCCGAAGAGCGCACCGCCCAGGTGACATCAGCGCTATACTCCTGCTCCAGCTGTTCGTAGGCCTGTTCGATAGCCGCCGCCATGGATGGCGGAAAGGAAACCTGCATGATCCAGCCTCGAATATCCCCCCCTGCCGCCTGCAGTGCAGGCACATCGGAGACATCCAACTCATGCAGTCGCGTGGCGATTCTCGCCGCCAGACCCTCCTGCGCGAGGAATTCTCGATAGGCGTCAGCGGTAGTGGCGAAACCACCGGGCACCCTTACACCCAGCGGCGCCAGGTTCTGCAGCATCTCGCCCAGAGAGGCATTCTTGCCCCCCACCCTGGGCACGTCCTGCATACTCAGCTGATCCAGTGGAATTACATATTCGGTCATCACTTACACCTCAAGAAAGGTTGGAAACATCACAATCACGCCGTGTTTGAATAGAGATTTACATCTTTTTCAATCGTGGTCAGATGACCACTCCTACGTCTTGCATTCTCACTTGCCGTAGGAACGGTCTTCCGACCGCGAAATGCGCGGAATTATTGAAATATCACGAATGTTACAGTTCACATCATGCTCATACATAGCCGCTTCTCTCCCGGCTGATGCCCAGGGCTCTGACGACGTTGCCTGCTATCTCCTCGATAGATGTCTCGGTAGTATCAAACACGGGGATATTGGCTTGCTCAAACATCGCCCCGGCAATCGCTATCTCGCGTTGACAGATGCTCAACGATGCATAGTCACTGCCTGGACGGCGCTTGCGCCTGATGCGGCTCAATGGTACGGGTTTTATGGTCAACCCAAACAGCTTATGTTTATACTTCATCAGGGAGTCAGGCAAGCTGTCATTTTCCAGATCTTCTTCGGTCAATGGATAATTGCTTGCCTTTAGAGAGAAATTCATCGCCAGAAAAAGTGATGTCGGCGTTTTACCACAGCGCGAGACACCCACCAGGATTACGTCCGCCTCGTAGTATTGATCCGGGCGCACACCATCATCATGGGCCAGCGAATAATCGATAGCATCCAGCCGCAGCAGGTAACTTTTGTCTCCAAGGACCGTACGCGACATTCCCTGGGTATGCGCCGATTCCACACCAAAACAGTTTTCCAGCGGGCCGAGAAATGCATGAAACAGGTTGATCACACAGGCGCTGCAGCATTCGATAATCGCCTGTTCAACCTCATCAACCAGAGTGCTGAAAACCACAGGCCTGAACCCTGAGCGGGTCTTTTCCATGTTAATCTGGTCACCGGCCAGCCTCGCCTTCTCCTGCGTATCCACAAATGCCAGGGTGACAGTGACAAACTCCAGTTCGGGAAACTGCGCCAGCAAGCTCTTGCCATAAGACTCCGCCGTCAATCCCGTGCCGTCCGACACAAAAAAGACCGTGCGAACAGCCGCATTCTTGTCAGTTTCAGAGCTATTCATCAGCAATTCTAAATGTAGAGAGAAGCTCACCACGAAGGACACGAAGACCTTTAATACTCTGTTGATTCTTCGTGATCTTCGTGTCCTTCGTGGTAAAAGTCTTTTTAGGTGTTGGCACTATATTGGTACATTGAGAATTGCTGCTATTCATCTTATTACTCACTCCTTGTTCTTATTCTTACAGCTGCCGCCATGACAGCCGCAACTCTTTCCGCAGCCGCCTCCCTCTTCCCGATAGGCGCCCATCTCCGGGTGCGCTTTGGCAGAGCGCCGCCCCAACTGCTGGATGATCAGCCAGCCGATGAGCAGCACAGGCACAAGGATCATCGCGATCACATATTGCCACATATTCAGAGATTTCCCAAGCCTGCAAAACCCATAAAAGTGAGCGAAAGCAATCCTCCCAGCATAAGACTCAGTGCCGCACCCTGTGTGACGCTGGGCAAAGTGGATAAGAGAAGTTTTTCCCGCAACCCCGCCATCAACGTAATCGCCAGGATAAACCCGATCCCTGCTCCTACGGCATAAACCAGTGACTGGCTGAAATTGTACTCCTTGAAGGTCTGAAACAGTGCCAGACCAAGGATGGCGCAGTTGGTCGTAATCAGCGGCAGAAAAATCCCCAGAGAGCGGAACAGAGTGGGGCTGTATTTTTTGAGTCCCATCTCAACCAGCTGTACGGCGCTAGCGATGATGGCGATGTAAGCGATCAGGCGTAAAAATTCAATATCCAGGGCAACCAGCACCTTGTTGATGGCAAATGCACAGACTGAACTCACCAGCATGACGAACATAGTGGCGATACCCATGGGGACAGCCGTGTTGAGCTTGCCGGATACCCCCAGAAAAGGACACAGACCCAGGAACATCGCTAGTACGAAGTTATTCGCCAGTACAGTATTCAAAAAGATAAATATAAGGGAATCAGACTGCATTGGTTTGCTCTCCGGATATTGCCAGTTGTTTCTGCTCGCGGCGCTGCTTCAACCAGTCAAACAGCAGCAGCCAGGCTCCCAGAACCAGGAAGCCGCCGGGAGGCAGAACCATCACCACCCATGGCTGAAATTGCGGACCAAACAGATCAAAGCCAAACAGGGCGCCGGTGCCCAGCAATTCGCGTACGCCTCCCAAACACAGCAGGGCAAAGGTAAAACCGGCTCCCATACCCAGTGCATTCACCACTGATTTCATGGGGCGGTTTTTGGATGCATAGGCTTCCGCCCGTCCCAGAATCATGCAGTTCACCACGATCAGCTGGATGAAAGCGCCCAGTGAATTGTAGAGATCAAGAGAGATTGCCTGGATCACATAGTCGATGATGGTGACAAAGGTGGCGATGATGACGATGTAGGTGGCGATGCGCACCTGGCGAGGAATGAATCGGCTCAACAGTGACACCAGGTAACCGGAAGCCACCAGTACGAAAGTGGTTGCCAGCCCCATCGCCAGAGCATTCATGGCAGAATTGGTCACGGCCAGCACCGGACACATCCCCAGCAGCATGACAAACACCGGGTTGTTTCTCCATAGTCCTTCGGAAAAGCTATCCCAGGTAATATGTGGATCACTCCTGCGTTGACTCATGGCTGCTGCTCCTGCCGTTCCAACTGCTGCATGAGCGGCAGCAGTTGCGGCAGCAGCGCCTGCGCCGACTGGTTCAAAGCTTTGCCTACAGCCTTGGCGGAGATAGTGGCGCCGGATATCGCATCTATCTCCCATGGATGCTGCTTGCTGCCGTGTTTGACCATGATAATAGGATTCACCAGTGCCATTTGCTGCATATCCACACTGGCATCAAGTGCATCAAAATTGGCCAGGAAATCGGCATCCTTGATGATTTTGTCCCCTAACCCGGGAGTTTCCGCCATCTTCAGCACTTTAATCCCGCGAATACATTCACAGGCCGGGTCATAGCCATACAGCAGGTGAATCATATCCGCATAGCCCTGGGCGGCGGCGCGCGCTGCAATGCCCACCAGTTCGCCATTGGCGTCATAGCCTGCATAGACGCTTTCACCCGCAGCCGAATCTTCTGCAGGCAGCAGCTTTCCATCCTGCAACAGAAATTCCTCATGACTGACTGAACCGGGGATTACCTGAACCAGCGCCCGTTCGATCGCCCTGCGTTGATTCTCGGCGATGATTGGAGCAGTCAACTGGGAGACCAACACCACCAGAAACCCCGACACCATGGCGATGCTGCTGAGCACCACCATCATGGAGATGCTGGGGCTCTGAGGAACCTGCAGCTGCTGCTCAGCAGTGCTCATGAAGATTTCCTGTGGCCAAATACCCGTGGCTGTGTGACTTGATCGATGAGAGGAGTGACGGCATTGCCCAGCAGTATGGCATACATGACACCCTCGGTCAGTCCGCCAAACAGGCGGATAATGACGGTAACGAACCCTATCAGCAGCCCGTAGATGATCACACCTGCGGGCGTTACGGGCGAACCGACCATGTCCGACGCCATGAACCAGGCGCCCAACATGAGTCCGCCGGAAAACAGCATGAACATGGCGTCAGGATAAGCCACCGGGTCGATGAAATGGAATACCGCAGCGGTGATTGCGGTTCCAGCCATAACCGCAACAGGTATGCGCCAGTCCAGCATGCCGCGAAATGCCAGATAGAGACCGCACACGAGGATGATCAATGCTGCAGACTCGCCGGCGGAACCCGCTGTCATACCGGTGAGTAAATCCAGCACAGGAGTGCTTACAGCGTCAAACTTTTGCAACCCAAGCGGGGTGGCGCCTGTGAATGCGTCCACCGCCACCTGCATATTCCATTCGCCCGTCTCTGGCGGGATCATGAAAGGCGCCGTCAGCGTCGAAGGAATCAGGGTGGTAAAGCGGCCATCAAAGAACGCCGGCGTCCAACTGGTGATGGCCACCGGAAAGGCGGCCTGTACAAAGGCGCGTCCCACCAGCGCAGGGTTGAAAACATTCATCCCCAGCCCGCCAAACAACGCCTTGCCCAGGCCAATCGCACTAAACCCGGCGATGACGCCCATCCACAGGGGGAAACCTGGAGGCAGAGTGAGAAACAGCAGGATACCGGTAATAGCGGCTGACCAGTCACCCAGAGTGTTGCCCTGTTTCGCATTGAGCACGCGCTCGCTCAGCATGCAGCTGGCAACGACAACAAGCAGCAGCATCAGGGCGCTCAAGCCATATTGCCAGACAGCCCAGGCCGCCATGGGAAGGGAGGCATACACTACGTTGCGCATGATCATTATCACATCCTGCGGCGCATGAATATGCGGCGTTGTGCGCAACTCGATGGCAGGTTTTTTAGCCATCAGGCTGCCTGTTCGCGGTTGATCGCCTTGGCGATGCGGAAGTGCTGCACCAGCGGGATATTGGAGGGGCAGACATAAGAGCAGCAGCCGCACTCGAAGCAGTCATTGAGGTGATACGTTTGCGCCATCTCTTCATACTCCCGCTTGGCGGCCAACAGTCCCAGATACGCCGGATTGAGGTGCATGGGGCATGCGTTGAGACAGCGGCCGCATTTGATGCATGGCCAGATGCGGCGGGTCTCCTGTTCAATTTCAGGTTCATTCAAAACCAGCAGACCGGAGGTACCCTTGGTCACAGGGGTTTCCATGTCTGAAACCGAAGGACCCATCATGGGGCCGCCCAGTATGAATTCATTCTCCCCTCCAATATATCCAACCTGTTTCAGTACATAGCCGATAGGAGTACCGAGAGGAATAATATAGTTGCCCGGTTTTTCGACACCCGGTCCCGTAACCGTCACCACACGTTCTGTCAATCCTTCGCCAACAGGGAGCAGCTTGCCGAGGGCAGCCAGGGTGCCCACGTTATTCACGACTACGCCGATATCCAGGGGAATTCCTCCGGCAGGAACTTCCCGTCCCATGAGGGATTTGATCAGCATCTTTTCCGATCCCTGGGGGTATTTCGTCTCTACAGCTTCCACGCTGATATCGCTCTGCGCATGCAGGTGCTCACGCAGCAGTTTCACTGCATCCATCTTATTCTCTTCCACACCCACAATCGCCTTGCTGACTCCGGTAGCCTGCATCGCATAACGAATGCCGCGCATCAGCTCGCGTGGATGCTCCAGCATGGTGCGGTGATCGCAGCTCAGGTATGGCTCACATTCACAACCATTGACGACCAGTGTATCGACGCTCTTCTCTTCAGGAATGGAGAGCTTCACATGGGAGGGGAATGCGGCGCCACCCAGTCCCACCATACCCGTATCCTGAATGGCCTGAATCATCCCCTGTGGATCCAGTGCGCCAGGATCCACAGGGTTGCGCCACAACACCTCCTGCGTGGCCGCTGCATAGACATGCAGAATAATCGCCATGGCCTGCTCCCCCCTGGCGGAGGGCATGAGCCTGATATCGCGGATGCGGCCCGTGGCCGGAGCATGAATGGGAACCGAGACAAAGCCGTCTGCACTGGCGAGAGGTTCGCCACGCACCACCTCCTGCCCTTTTTTCACCAGCAGTTTTGCCGGCTTGCCGATGTGCTGGTTGAGAGGGATAACCAGGTGGTCAGGAAAAGGCAATCGCCGGATTGGCTGATGTGCAGTCGCCGCCTTATGTGACGGTGGATGCACGCCATGCCTGAATGTGCCTGCGCCAAATAAATTGAAAATGCCCATACCTGTAGCCTGTGTTGTTATTGATATTTTTCGGCGCGCTTGATCAGCTTGTCGATATCTTTTTCCGCCATGTTCCAGGGGGTTCCCGGATGCAGACAGCCGGCGGTGCATTTCTCGGCGGCGCGTACGATATCTTTATAACTGCCTCCCTTGGGATTGCTCACCGTCGCCAGCTTGTCGTCATTGTAGACAAAAGTTTTGGGAGCAATTTCGGTGCACTCGTCACAAGCCGTGCATTCAGGCGTCTCTATCCACACAGGCTCGTAATCCGGTGCTTCCGCCCCGTTCCCGCCTGCGCTTCCATTGCCGCCAGGCACTGCCATAGTCTCTGTTGAAAAGCCATCTGTCAAGGCGCCGGCATCGCCGGAAGCCGCCAGTGAAAGCAGCGTGGAGCTGAGGCGATTTGCCATCTCCACCTTGGCCTGCTGCACCAGCGAATCCACATCCACCAGGTTGAGTTCACCTGCGATGCCTTTGAGCTGATGCCAGAAGGAGCGCCGCTCCTCACAAGCGAGCACCATTTCAGCAGAACAGATAATACGGATGAGACGATTTTTGCCATCCACGCCCCAGATATAGGGAAAACTCTCCTGCCGATCATCCTCGTCCATATCCAGATATTCATGCAACGGCGCCATCTCGTCACTCCAGGTATCCGGCGGCGCAATCCGGAACTGCTTGCGGAAACGCCCTTCGGTGGCGGCAAAATCGGCAAAGGTCATAGGCAGCTTCATACTGCACTCCTTACCACTCTCATCCACAAAATTGAGCGCATAATCAGGCCAGTCCTGCTCCATGGCGGGATTGCCCTCCAACTCCAGACACTCCTCGATGGTCACACCGGCGTCCGGGTCGAAGCGCATCAATGGATAAGCGCGTGACTCTACAGCCATTTTTGACTGGCGGGCGGAAGCATCATCTGCGACGCCATGCTCGGGCTGGCACACAGCATAGATATTGAACAATGCGGGACGGCGGCTGTTGAGACCGTCGATAAAGCCTTCCAGCAGATGCGTCACATTGTTGATCGCTCCCTGCAGCACAAAACTGGTGCGATGCGCCAGGCCGATGAGAGAGATCTCCTTGCGGATCTCCTCTTTGCCTTTCATCGCCTTGCCATAGGGGCTCATATCCGCCACCTGGGAAATGAAACCGGAAGTACAGGCCTGGCCACCGGTATTGGAATAGACCTGGGTATCCAGCACCAGCACCTTGATCGGCATGCCGGAAGCCAATGCGCGTGAGAGATTTTGGAAGCCGATATCATACATCGCCCCGTCGCCACCAATAGAGACGACAGGCGGACACAACTCCCACTCATCCTGAGAGAAATCCTTCCAGTTGAACTGCTGGAACCAGGCCTCATGTTCCGCAGAGTTGTATTTGCCGTTCAGCTCCAGTTCCGCCATGCGGATTGCCCTGAAGCCATCAGCCATCTTTGCCATATGGCCTTCAAACAGCCCCATCGCCATGGAGGGACTATCCTGGAACAGATGACTGGCCCAGGGAAAAGGATAGGGATTGAATGGATAGGTGGATCCCCACACGGAGGTACAGCCTGTTGAATTGACGATACCCATGGCCGCCCTGCCGTTTCCGGTCGGGCCTTCCACATAACACCAGCGCAGATCCCGCAGTTGCTCCAGCACCCCTGTCGCCCATTTCAGCCAGCTCTTGTCGACCAGGGTTGATTCATGGCCGGGATCCAGGGAGTCTGACAACCTAGCCAGGGAGAGATCACCTTCGGCTTCATCAGCGGCATGCAGCAGCGCTGATGTATCTGTCAGATCCACACCTTCAGCCAGCTTCAAACGGATGTGCTGCTCAAGACGCCCGATGAGATCATCCAGTGTGGCAAGCTGCCGCGCCACACGCGGCTGCATGAGTTTGGAGACCGTTCCGGTGAACAGATGGATGATAGTCTTTTCACCACAACCCACACAGGCGCCGTCGCCGCACACCATAGACTGGTAGGCCTCCTTGTCCAGCAGCAGGGTTTCCAGGGCGCCGATTTTTTCATCCAGATCATCGATGCGGCTGTAGGCCTCACTGGTGGTTGGCAAATCCAGCCACAGTTTCCAGTCTGCGCGCAGTTTCTCCACTGCATCCTGATCCTGCGGCGTAGCGCGAAGCGCATCATCATCACACACATCCACACACTCCATGCACCCCTTGCAGGTGTATGGGTTGATGGTGATGGAAAACAGACCGCCCGAGCCTTTGCTCTTCTTCTCCTTGACGTTCCAGTAGGGCTTGGTTATGGAGAAATCAAACCCGCCAAGGGCTTCCAGAAAACGTGCGAACTCCTGCTCCATGAGCGCCTTCTTCTCTTCCTGCACATCTGCTGCAGCGAGGTGTTCAAGCACCGCCTGATCCAGCAGGGTGCGTACTTCAGCCTCTTCACCCGCTTCATTGAGCAGCTCACGCAGGCGTTTTTCCACCTCACGACTGCCGCGTCGCAGATACTGCGTGGGTATACCTCCGGTTTCCACCCGCACAATTGCCGTGTTGAAAACCTCGCTCACGGAATTCACCAGTCCCGGAATAGAGCTGTCCGGACAAAGGGTGTAGCAGTCGCCGCAGGCGGTGCAGTTTTCAGCGATCCACTGCGGGTAGTCAAAACGGATGTTGGTCATATCCCGAAAAACGCCGGTAGCGGCGGGAATGAGCGACAAAGCCTGGAACGGATCGGCCAGGTTCTCCGAACCCTGGCCAGACGCATAGAAACTACCTGTCTGCTCCCAGAAACGATGGACATCACTGATCCCACCATCACCCTCGGGCATATGCTTGAGCATCACCGGCAGTGATGCGCTCTTTATCTGTTGCTGCTGGCTGGTAACCGCCTGGCTGTGGCTAATCTCCCTGGCTTCATCAAATCCCCTTCTCACCACCCGCAGGTTGTCTTCCACTACACGCTTACCCTTGGCGCCGAATTTGGCGTTTAGCTGTGTTTCAATAGTGGCGAACAGTTTCTTTTCGTCCAGCCCCGCCATCTCCATCAATGGGGAGGCGGCAAAGAAGGCTCCCTGAAATGCGTTGCCCTGCATACGCAGTTGCAGCTCCGGGTTGCTGGCCTCCTCACGTGCTATCTTGAATCCATCGATGCTGAATACCTTAATCTCGTTGTCAATAATGAACTGCTGCGCCCGGCGCGAAAAACTGGCCCACAACTCCTCCTCGCTGAGAGTGGACTGGATGATAAACACCCCTCCCTTTTTCAGACCGGAAAGCGGGTCGGAATGGCCGAATACGTTGGGATCAGGTGAGATGACCACATCCACAAAATGATACTCACAATTGAGCGGGATGCGCTCGGGCGCAGCAGCCAGGTAATAGGTCGTCGGCTGGCCTTTCTTTTCCGAACCATATTTTGGATTGGCGCGGATCTCGAAACCAAGCAGATCATACAGGGTCATCGCCAGGTTCTTGCCGGTAGTGATGGCGCCCCAACCGCCAACAGAGTGCATGCGCACCGTGATGGAGTTTTCCGGCATGAGATCGGGATTTTCAGAACCCCGAATGCTGAGACTGCCGATATTCGGATAGGCTTCCTGCAGATCCTGGATATAGACTTCCTGCTTTGGATTTGCAGGCTCACGCACGAAATCTATGCCCAGATAGTAGAACTTTTTCCTGCCGCCATCCGGCAGCATGTTCTCGATGGCGCCGATGATGCCTTCCGGCTGCAGATCACGTGAACCCAGACCATAGGCGCCGGAGTAGAGTTGCGGGAAATCCTTGAACCCGCCATAGGTTGCATACTCCGGCCAAGGAAGCTCAGCTTCGCTCTGGCCATTTTCGATACTCTTGGAGATAGCAGCGCGCACCTCGCGCATCAGAGGCAGATCTTCCGCCAACGGCTGATCCGTACGCTCCAGAACCGCCACACCTCTCTTACCCTTCAGCGCCTTGCTGATAAGATCGCCGGGGAATGGCCGGAACATGGTGACATCCAGGACGCCCACCTTCAGCTTGCGGCTCTTTTTCAGATACTCAGCTACAGCCTGGGCCTGCACCAGCATGGAGCCCATACCGACGATCACATAGTCAGCTTTATCCGTATTCCAGGTGGTGATACGGCCATAACGGCGCCCGGTAAGCTCATAAAACTCCTCCATCATCTGCTCGGCGATGCTGCCAATATGATCGTAGAAATAGGGTCGTTGGGCTGCCGTAGTCTGCATAAAGGCATCCTGGTTCTGCACGGAACCCGACAACATCGGCTTGTCCACATCCCAGATTGCAGGTATACGCCTGCGCTTCGGACCGAACAATATACGCTGGGCAGGTGTGGGGCATTCGATCTCGTCATCCGGACGCCCCAGATACTCATCGATAAGTTCACGCTCCGGCACCTGCAGCGGTTCAATCAGATGGGTGGTGAGGAAACCGTCCTGCGCCACCACAGCGGGAGTGAGCGCATATTCGGCAATCTTGCGTCCGATCAAATTCAGATCTGCCGCCCCCTGGGCATCGTTGGCGAACAGCTGGAAGAAACCCGTATCATCGACACAGTGAAAATCATCATGCCCGCAATGCACATTGAGACTGGCCTTGGTAATCGCGCGGCAACCCATATTAAGCACATAGGGCAAGCGTTTTCCCGCTGCGGCATACAGGGATTCATGCATGAACGCCACCCCCTGGGAAGAGGAGAAATTGGCGGCACGCAGACCAGTCATGGACATACCTGCGGTAACTGCCGCTGCCGCATGTTCAGACTCCGGTTCGACGAAAATCAGTGCGCGGTTGGAGATATTCACATGACCCTTGGCTGTCTCCTCGGCCCAGTATTCACCCATCTGCGTAGACGGCGTGATGGGATAGGCGCCGGCCGCATCAGATGCTTCGCGCTCACACATGATCACCGCTGTGTTGCCGTCCATCGCCATGCGCTTGCCAGGATACTTGAAACTCTTGGGTGCTTTTTTGCCAAAATTCATGGAATTAATCCTCGCTTAAATCTACAGTGGAAGGGCTTCTTCACGGATGATGTGCTTGGCCTCGATGCCTTTTCGCATCCCTTTCACTTCATCCAGCCACACGATAGCGCCGGTGGGGCAGCGCTCGATGGGTATCGGGGAAGCCAGACTGTTTTTTGAATAATCGATGCGGGCAAGGTTATCCCGGATCTCTATCAGACCATCGGGTGCATCCTTTGCACATTTTTCGCAGCCCGTGCATGCCACTTCACACTCTGATTCCGCCTCTTCATCGTGCAGCAAATTATTACAGGCCACCCACAGCCGATGGGTTATCGGCTGAATGGAAAACAACCCTTTGGGGCAAATGTCCACACAATCCTCACAGGCGGTACATTTTGCTGTGTTCACAACAGGGAGGCCATGCTGATCCATGGTGATGGCATCGAGGTCGCATACATCTTCGCAGTCCGCCATGCCCAGGCAACCCCAGCTGCAGCTCTTGGGTCCTCCGGCGACCATGGCGGCAGCGCGGCAGGATTCAAGTCCATCATAGTGAGCCCTCTGTCGAGCAACATGGGCGCCTCCGGCACAGGCGAGCCTGGCGACCCGTTTCACGACATCACCAGCCTCTACACCCAGATATTCTGCGATCTCGTCGATCTCCTCGCTGGAGCTGACGGTGCAGTTGGCCGGAGTCAACTCCCCCTGAATAAGCGCCTCGGCAAAGGGGCGGCAGCCGGCAGTACCACAGGCGCCGCAATTGGTTTTAGGCAGCAGTTCTTCAACTTCATCGATACGCGGATCCTCGTAAACCCACAGCTTGCGGTTGGCAATTGCAAGCACTCCCGACAAAACGAGTCCCAGCACGCTCATGAAAGCGATAGTTACGCCGATATTTGAAATGTCGATGGCGAACATAGTCTCCGTATACCAGATAAACCATTACGCATGTATCAGAATTTAGTCGATAGTCATAGCATTAATCAAGAATATAGTTTAAATTTAATGTATTCAATTTTTTAATACTACCAGGAAGAGCAGTCGATCTATGAGCGGGAAATCCGGACAGCTGTACTACAAGCAAAACCATCTGAAGCAGTTGCGCGCCTTCTGCATGGCGGCAAAAACAGGCAGCGTCTCCCAGGCGGCAGAGGCATTGTTCCAGAGCCAGCCTACGGTAACCCTGCAGATTCAGGCGCTGGAACGGGAGATGGAAATCACTCTGTTTGAACGCCGCGGGCCAAAAATATCTCTGACACCTGAAGGAATGGTGCTGCTACAGATAGCCCAACCACTGGTTGATGGCATCGAAGGTCTGGAGGATAATTTTCATGCCCATTTCGGACGGCTGGATCATGGGCAGCTGAACATCGCCGCCGGTGAATCCACTATTCTCTATATCCTGCCGAAATTCATCAAACGCTTTTCCGCCGCCTACCCAGGAATTCAACTGAAGCTGCACAATGTCACCGGGCGGGATGGCATGTCCATGCTGCGTGCAGATAAAGCAGATCTGGCGGTGGGCTCCATGCTGGATGTGCCGGACGACATCATCTACCGCCCCTCCATGGCCTACAGCCCTGTCCTGATTACACCACCCGATCACCCGTTGGCAACAAAAAAAAACCTCATCCTCAAGGATATCTGTGCTTACGGCCTGATTCTTCCGCCCCGACACCTGGCGACCTGGCGTATGCTGGAGCTGGTTTTCAGTCAGCATGGACTAAAGTTCAAGGTGTCACTGGAGGCGGGTGGCTGGGAGATCATCAAAAAGTATGTGGCCCTGGAGATGGGGATATCGATCGTATCAGGCGTATGCCTGACAGGTGATGAATTGCTGGCTGCGCGTCCACTGGATGCCTATATCCCCAAACGCTCATACGGAGTGGTCGTACGTCGCGGCAAATTTCTCAATCCGCAGACGAAGGCCTTCATCGACATGGCCGACCCCGTATTTTTTACCCGGCATCTGCACGAAACGGATCAGAGTTAGCAGTTCTCCAAAAAATATGTCACCAATATCGTGCTGCTATGTTGTTCGTATTCAAAGCGCAGCAAGAAGTGCATAGCAGCGTTATGTAACTCTTGCTGCAACGCTGAAGACGGATAATCTGGCCAAAAGGGTGTTGCCGCAGTAGGTCTTCGTATTCTCGGACAGCCTCCTGGATGTTCAACAGTGGACTTTGTTCATTGTGAGGTTTATTCTTTTCGTGGGACTTGTTGCTCAACGTATGTTGGCATATGAATCAATTGTGGAACCTAAAATCATGAATGTAAATTTAAATGAGCCGGATCTCAATTCAACGGTGAAAGCTGTTCTGGTGGAGACCACGCGGATTACTTCCCCGGAAACCGATGAAGTACGAGAAATCAAAATGGTTGTTGATGATCCAGCCTTTCGTGCTCTTGCCGGGCAGACCATAGGCATCGTTGTCGATGGAGACAAGGCTTTTGGCAGCCGACCGCATTTGCGTCGCTATTCCATTACAAATGCTCAAAACAGACCACTGCAAGAAGATATAGAGATCTCGATCCTGGTGCGCCGTTGTTTCTATATTGATGAATTCAACGGTGAACAATACCCGGGTATTGCTTCAAATTATTTGTGCGACGCTCGCCCTGGGCAGAAACTCAGTCTAACAGGCCCCTATAAAAGCATATTCAAAATCCCAGCCTCCACTGAGGCTAATCTGCTGATGATTGGCACAGGAACAGGCATCGCCCCTTTCCGCTCTCTTATACAGCGTATCTACCAGAAAGGTGTCGAATGGAAAGGCCAGGTACGGCTGTTCTACGGAGCGCGCAATGGCATGGATCTGTTGTATATGAACGACCAGAATAACGACCTCTCCAACTACTACGATGAAGAGACTTTCAAAGCATTCAATGCTTTATCTGATAGACCTCTCTCCGATGAAAAAGATGCTCTGGAACAATCTATCAGCTCGCACATCGATGAAGCATGGGAATTGCTGAACCAACCCAATACCTACGTCTATCTCGCCGGCTTGCAAAAAACGGCTGATGCGACAGATAGAATCATGGCAAAAAAGGCAGGGTCTGTGCAAGCCTGGAGCGATTTAAAAAGAGAACTGCTTAACAATGGACGCTGGTCAGAATTTCTATACAACTAAGGAGTTGCTGGAACGTGATTATTCAGCATCCTGCCATACAAATTAGTCACGACTGCTGTTTTTCCTGAGTCTGTATTTTTGACCGGGTGTGAGTTTGCTGCTGCGTTTGTGCTTCTCTTTGAAGGGATTTCCACCGGTGCGAAATTCAACCCTCAGAGGGGTGCCGCTGAGTTGCAGAACCTTGTGGAAGCGCTTCGCCATATAGCGTCGGTATGAGGCGGGAACCGCATCGGTCTGTTTACCGTGGACGATAATGCGCGGCGGGTTTTTACCACCCTGGTGCGCATAGCGCAGCTTGATGCGTCTGCCACGCGCCATTGGCGGTTGATGCTCGGTGACGATGCTCTCGAGGATCTCGGTCAGATAGCTGGTCTTGAAATCCCGCACCGCATTGGCATAGGCATGCTGCACATTTTTCAGCAGCAGCCCGACACCGCTGCCATGCAGGGCCGAAACAAAATGCCAGCTGGCGAAATCCAGGAAATAGAGGCGCCGCTTGAGCTCCTCCTTCACTTTTTCACGCTGCGGCGACGACAGTCCATCCCATTTATTCACCACCATCACCAGAGCCCGTCCGCTGTCGAGGACATGTCCTGCAAGATGCGTATCCTGCTCGGTCACTCCCTGTTGGGCATCGAGCAGCATCAGCACCACGTTGGACTCCTCGATCGCCTGCAGGGTCTTGACGACGCTGAATTTTTCGATTGCCTCGCTGATGCGACCGCGCTTTCTGACTCCCGCGGTATCTATGAGGGTGAAACGCTGACCATTGAGCTCGAAAGGGACAGGAATACTGTCCCTGGTGGTGCCGGGAAGATCAAATGCAACCAGCCGCTCCTCACCTATTAGGCGATTGATGAGCGTCGACTTGCCCACATTGGGACGACCGACAACGGCAACCTTGATGCCTTTTTTCTCTTCATCTTCAGGCTCTGGAGGAGGCAGGGTCGCAAGCACAACCTCCATCAGTGAGTTGACGCCACGCCCATGGGCGGCAGTAATTCCAACCGGCTCGAAGCCGCTCAAGCCATAGAATTCGGCCTTCGCCATCTCCACATCCAGGCTGTCGCACTTGTTCACCACCAGGGTGATCGCCTTGCCGGTACGGCGCAGACGTTCTGCGATCTGCTCATCCGCGGAATTACGGCCATCGCGGGCATCGACCATAAACAGAATATGATCCGCCTCATCGATCGCCTGCCACACCTGCTGCTCCATCAGCGGATCAATACCCTCTGTCTCACCACTGAGGCCGCCTGTATCAACCACCACATAGGGAAACTCGCCGATGCGGCCAACACCATACTGGCGGTCACGCGTCAGGCCCGGCTGATCTGCAACCAGGGCATCACGGGTTCGGGTGAGACGATTGAAGAGTGTTGATTTGCCGACATTGGGACGGCCAATCAGCGCGATAACAGCAAGCACCCGGCCTCTCCTATTGCGCGGTCACTGCTGCAAGGTCGCCCTTGTCGCCATAGACATAGACAGTAGCGCCATGGGAGACGAGTGGCGCACGTACGCCCGAGGAGACCGCCTCGACACGTGCTACGATCGAGCCATCATCGGGTGAGAGCCAGTGCACATAGCCTTCCAGATCTGCCACCGCAATCAGGTTGCCTGCCATCACAGGAGGCGACAAGCGGCGTCCGGAGAGCGCTTTTTGCTGCCACAGAAGCTCTCCATTTGTGGGATTGACAGCTGCAATGTGGCCATTTGCATCTGAAGCATAGAGCGCCCTGCCGTCGCTGATGACGCCCTGGTAGGAGGAGTAAGCAGTGCGCCACTTGACCTTGCCATCCGACTTGCTGACCGCCGCCATATCTCCCTGGTAAGTCACCACATAAAGCATCGACGGGCCCAATACCAGCAAGCCGTCGATATCCACCACGCGATCGAGTTCGGTGCGACCGCTGGCGTAAGTGATCGGAGTTTCCCATGCGGGGTGGCCGCTCATCAGATCCAGCTTCACCAGTTTGCCACCATCGAGGCCCGCATAGAGGCTGCTGCCTTCGATAATCGGTGTGCCTGTGCCGCGCAGGCTCAACACCGGAGTTGCACGGTGAAACAACCACAGCTGCCCACCTGTTGCAGCATCAAGACCATAGAGCTTGCCATCATTGGTATGAATTACGACAACGCCGCGAGCCGATACCGGAACAGCCGGAACATCCGTTGAAACAGTGGTGCGCCAGCTCTCATTGCCTGTTGACTGGCTCAACGCAATGACTGTCCCCTCGGTAGTGCCCGAGATAACAAGGCCATCACCAACGCCAGGCCCGCCGCTAATTTCAACATCCAGATCTGTTTTCCACAAGGATGCGCCGCTGGAAGTACTCACAGCCTCGACCTTGCCATCGAAATGCGCCACATAGAGAGTTGCGCCATCCAGAGAGGCCACCAGCTTGACGCCTTTGCCGTCAGCTCCCTTTCCAAGCTTGCTGTTCCACACCACACGCGCCTTCTGCAACCCTGCCAGCGGAACCAGCTCCGCCACATCGACAGCAGATTTCTCAAAGCCAAAAAAGCTGCAGCCACTCGAGAACAGAGCAGCTGTTAGCAGAATCAATCGTATCAATGTTTTCATGACGACTCCTGAGGCCCGATCGCTTCGAGGAGGTAGTTGATGATCTCATCGTTGCTACCTTTTTGTTGCGCCTCTTGCAGCGCTGCCCGGGCTGCTGTCATATCTCCCTGCTGATAGGCGATTTCACCACGAATCGCTGCAGTCTCTGCGGCATAGGCGTCACTGTTGATGGAATCCAGTAATTTAGCGGCTTCATCGAGGCGCTTTTGAGCCACCAGCAGACGCGCAAGGCGTGTCTGCAGCAGGGGTTTTAGAGCACTGCCAGCTGATTTGAGCAGATTATCCAGGGTTTTTTCTGCAGCTTCCAGTGAGCCCGCACTGACCTGCTGCCTGGCCAGTTCCATGGCGGCAAATTGAGAATAACTGGTATCGCCAAAATTTGACTGCAGCTGCGCCATGGCATCATCGGTTTTTTTAACATCATTGCCGAAGGCGGTTTGCGCAAATAGCTCATATGCCTCGGCGCCCTCCCCTGCCAGCTTGTCCTGATAACCACCCCACCATTGCCATGCAAAAAAGCCACCCAGGCCAATCACCACACCGGCAATAATCGAATTTCCATTCGCTTTCCACCAGGCCTTGATACGCTCGACCTGTTCATCATCACTGAGGATCTCATTCATTAGATTAAACCTTCCAGATAATTCGATAAATCATCAACTAAAACTTCTTTCTGCACGCTATCTTCGCGCAGTGATTTCACACCGACCACGCCTCGCTGCAACTCATCTTCCCCCAGGATCAGGGCAAAATCTGCACCGCTGCGATCGGCTTTTTTAAACTGCGATTTGAAATTTCCGCCACCGCAATTCGCCAGAATCCGCACACTCTCTATATCCCGGCGCAGTTTGTTTGCAATCAGCTGTGCTTTGATCTCTGTATCAGCCGAGGCGACAAAGTAGAAATTCGCACGCTTCTCCACATTGGCAGCCGAGCTCTCCTCCAGCAGCGAGATAATCCGCTCCAACCCCATGCCAAAACCAATCGCCGCTGTCGCTTTGCCACCAAGCTGTTCAACCAGACCGTCATAGCGTCCGCCAGCACAAATCGTTCCCTGTGCGCCAAGTCGATCACTGACCCACTCAAACACAGTGAGGACATAATAATCCAGACCACGCACCAGCCTCGGATTGACAGTATAGTTTACACCAGCCTGCTGCAATCCCTCACACAACTGCTCAAAGTGACGGCGTGACTCCTCGCCGAGATACTCCATCAGCAGCGGGGCATCACTGACCACCTGCCGGACCTCGGGATTCTTGGAATCCAGTATGCGCAGCGGATTGCTTGAGAGGCGACGTTGACTCTCATCATCCAGACTATCACGATGGCGTGACAAATAGTCAACCAGATGTTGGCGGTAAACTGCCCGCTCCTGCGGTGTTCCCAGGGTATTCAACTGCAATTCAGCCCCATCGACACCCAGTTTCCGCCACAATCCCGCTGTCATCAGCAGGATCTCCAGATCGATATCCGGACCCTGCATACCGAATGCCTCGACACCCATTTGGTGAAACTGCCGGTAACGCCCCTTTTGCGGGCGTTCGTGACGAAACATCGCTCCCTGATACCATAAACGCTGCCTTTGGTTGTGCAGCAGTCCATGTTCGATACAGGCGCGCACAACACCGGCGGTCCCCTCCGGGCGCAGTGTCAGGCTATCTCCATTGCGATCATCGAAACTGTACATCTCTTTTTCAACAATATCGGTAATCTCACCGATTGCACGCTGAAACAGAGCGCTCTGCTCCATCACCGGGGTGCGAATCTGCTGATATCCAAAGCTATCAAAAACGGATTTCGCAGTCTCTTCGACAAACTGCCACAAACGGGATTCACCCGGCAGAATATCGTGCATGCCACGAACAGACTGGAGCTTTTTCATTCGACCGGCTCACCCAGGGAGAAACGCGCTACACCGCCCTTCATATGCGGTGCAATATCGTAAGCACGTCCATCAATAGAGACCTTTACCTTTTCCGCATTTCCCAGCACAAAGGTAAATGGCGCTTTTCCTTCGAGCGTTTTGCTCGAACCGGCCGGTATATCTCCAAACAGAACAATCTTACCTTCGGCATCATTGACATTCACCCAGCAGTTATCGCTAAAATCAAGTGTCACTTTGTGCTCGCTGCCTGATTGCGTCTCAGTGCTGGAATCAGTTGCAACGACATCATCACTTACAGATGTCATGCCGGTAGTTTGGGATGACATCGATGATTCTACAGAGGTTTGTGCAGAGGTTTCTGCTGATGCCTCTGCGGTATCTGTACTGATATCATTGTCGTTCTCTGCTTGTGTAGTTATATCATCTTCTGTAGTTGTATCATCAGCCTCGGTCCCCAGCGACAACTCAAGAACATTGTCATCATCACTTTCTTTCAGCCGGTCATCCGCTTCGGTGGTCTCATTCTGCAGTGATTCAGTTTGAGCGACCGGCTCATCTCCGATGGACAATGAGAGCGTTTCAGAGCCGCCATCGCCACTTGTCTCGTCACTGCCCTGTTTTTCAGTGGTTGGAAGAAATGGCACACTACTCAAATCCGGCAGCTCGATGACACCCTTCCACCACAGAAGCGGCAGTGCAATGAGTGCGATCACAACCAGTGCTGTAATCAATTTGACAAATAGATGGCCAGCGGCAACCGGCTGATGTCTGCGGATGCGTAGTTCAGGTGCACGCGGCTGCTGCAGGCTCCTGATATCTGCGTTCTCATACAACTCTTCATTGAAAAGTCCCTCGAAATGCGACTCCGGCAAGTCAAGTATGCGCGCGTAGTTTTTCAGATAGCCCAATGTAAAGACGCGCGACGGGAGTTTGGATGTATCCTTCTCCTCCAGTGCAATGACCGTCTCCCTGAGTAGATGCAGCCTCTCTGCAGCCTGCTCAATTGTCATATTCGCGGCTTCTCGCGCCGCCTTTAATTGTGAGCCGGCAGTTTCATCCTCTGTGATGTCACTCTCGTTCTCGTCAATCTCTGTCATGTGTTTTAATCCTGATGATTCCTCACAGGAATCGATGTTTCCGGGAAGATCTGAACTATCGATGCGCACATCAAGCAGATCATTCCAGTCAGTTTTTTATAAGAAAATAGCTAAATATCAGGGAGTTGCAGCTGGCATCTTGTCACTCTTTCGCCACTCCTCACTTCATCAATTCATTTATCGTTTCGCGAGTCTCTTGAGAGCATTCCTGGCTGGCGTATAGTCCGGGTTTTGCTGCAACGCCTGGCGCAGGCTGGCTTTAGCCAAAGCATATCGACCACTGCTCTCCTGGCACAAACCGGCATTGGTCGAGGCGACCCATGGAGAGGGATTCATGACGCTAGTCGCAGCCATGTTAAATTCTGAATCAGCTTCGCTATAGCGCCGCTGTGTACACAAAAAAGTCCCGTAGGCATTCGCCACCAGTGGGTCATTGGGAGCCAGTTTCCTGGCTCTGGCATAATGTTTTTCGGCCAATTGCGCATCATTCATGCGCTGGTAGATCAATGCCAGCACCACCTGCGCTTCAACATGATGACGATCAGCCTTGACAGCTGCTGTTGCATTATCCAGTGCGGCAACTATGTCTCCCTGCTCCAGGTATGCTTTGGCAAGGTTCACATAAGCGGCAGCCGGACTGTCACTTGAATAACGAATCATATTCGTAGCCGGATCACGGCCACCGGTGGTTTCACAGGCAGCCAGCATCAACAGCAGCAACGGCAAAGAGTAGCGAAAGACCAACTTCATCGACCGACCCTCATTGACATGCGCAGCTGTCGGTTGCTTTTATCAAACACCTTGCCAACCAACTGGCCGCACGCTGCATCGATGTCGTTTCCGCGGGTTTTGCGCGTGGTTGCAATCATTCCCGATCGCCTTAGTCTCTGACGAAACTCTTCGATCCGTTCAGCAGAGGAGCAGCGATATGCCGTACCAGGAAACGGATTGAAGGGAATCAGATTGACCTTGGAGGGAATCCCCTCGAGTAGCCGGATCAGTGCGCGGGCATCACGATTGCTGTCGTTGATCCCTTCCAGCATCACATATTCCCAGGTGATCTTGCGCCGCTTGTCATCCTTGATGTACTCCCTGCAGGCAGGAATCAGCTGCTCCAGGGGGTATTTTTTATTGATGGGCACCAACTCGTCACGCAGTTGATTCTCTGCTGCATGCAGTGAAACAGCAAGGCACACATCGGTAACCCGGCGCAACGATTTTATTGCCGGAACGATACCCGAAGTACTCAGCGTCAGCTTATGTTTGGAGAGCTGGTAGGCGAGATCATCCTGCATAATATCCATCGCCGAAACAACCGCATCAAAATTCACCAGCGGCTCCCCCATCCCCATCATGACCACATTCGTCACGGTCTGTTGTTCATTCAGCAGATGCACGGCTAACCACAACTGTCCGATAATCTCACTGACACTCAGATTGCGATTAAAACCCTGCTGCGCTGTAGAGCAAAATGAGCAATCCAGCGCACACCCGACCTGGGACGAGACGCACAGGGTGCCTCTGTTCTCCTCCGGAATAAAGACCGTCTCGATGCGCTGCCCACCCTCTATCTCGAGCAGCCGCTTGATGGTGCCGTCCAGGGAGGGTTGTTCAAAAACGATCTTAGGCAGGCGAATCTCCGCGTGCTGCCGAAGCGCTTCACGCAGCCGCTTCGGCAGATCGGTCATGGCGTCAAACTCGATCACGCCATGCTTGTGAATCCACTTCAGCAGGTTGCGTCCCTGGTAGGCTTTGAAGCCAAGCTTCACGCACAGCGACTCAAGTCCACCTCGATCCAGGTCGAGCAGATTAACCGACATGCGTCACCGCGTAAAAGGAGATTAGCCGCAAAATCACCTCGGAGCATCCGCCTTGTTGATAATCTGGGAGTTATTCTGCTTCAGAGCCTCATCAGAGCCTGCAAATTCATTCGATTTTGATGCAAACTCGACTGCCAGATCACTGTGCCCCTGCTCCAGCCGCACATTTGCGAGACGATTCCACAGCAGTGGATTGCGTGATTCGATACGTACAGCCCGCTCCAGTGTGGATGCCGCGCCGCTGAGATCACCAGCCTGCTGCTGGGCTTCAGCCTTCTCCAGCAGTGAGTTCGCCGCCTTGCCCATGGATGCGCCGGATTCAGCCGACCCTGCATAGGCAACCTGCTCCCCCCCGATGGCTGTAGAGCTACCGCCCAGGTCCGTCACGGGAGAGTCTGTCGGCGCCTGCGGAACCTCGTCTGCGAGTTCGCTGACCCGATACTGCTCCCCTGGCTCCTGGCCAAATTCACCACCATCTTCTGTTCCGATTTCAGGCATCTCGAGTGCATTCGTGGAACCTCCTCCAACACGTTCTCCATGCTGATAAACAGGCGCCGGCTTGACGCGTGGCGTGGAATTAGTACAGCCGCTCAATTGAATAACAAACAATATCAGCGCCAATAGAATCAATGTTTTCACTAGAAAATACCCCTTAAAAATCCACCCAGCCCGTCATTACTCTTTTTCGACGGTCTGGATCGATTATTATCCCATGAATCACCATTAAAATCAGGATGACCATCACTCTCCCCGGTTCCTCTTCCCGGCCGCCTCGCCTGGTTTGAACTCCTCTGCCCGGAAACCGGTGCCATCAGATGATCAGAACCACAGTATGCCTCTTCATAGGGGGTATAGCCTCTGAGAAAAGGCTTTTCCACACCCTTGCCGCCACACACCGGATTGAACAGCATGCCGTTGCCGGGATCAACCCTGGCCATCTCGATGGTGGCCGGAATCACCAGGTCCAGTGGAGAAGGCTTTAATGGCTTCATCATATCTGCCCACACACGCAGGGCGCCGCTGGAACCGGAGAGACCAGCCGGCTTGTTATCATCACGTCCGACCCACACCACCGTGACATAGTCCGATGAAAACCCTGCAAACCAGCTGTCGCGCAAATTATCAGTGGTGCCGGTCTTGCCGGCAAGATGCAGCGATTTCGGCAATGCACTCAGCAGGTAGCGGGATGTCCCCCGGCTCACCACCGACTGCATCGCCTTGGAGAGCAGATAGACCGGTCCGGCCGGTACTGTGCGTTTGATGGTCAAAGGATAACGCTTCAGGGCCTTGTCCCCCGGCCCCATCACTTCACGGATTGCACGCAGTGGCGAGCGATAGCCACCGGACGCGATCGTCTGATAGAGTTGTGTCACCTCCAGCGGCGTCATGTTCACTGCACCCAGCAGCAGGGACGGCAACGGATCAGGCTCGCTGCTCATGCCCAGCGCATGCAAGGTTTTCACGACCCGCTCAACCCCGATATCCATACCCAGACGCACCGTCGCCTGGTTATAGGATTTCGCCAGCGCCAGCTCCAGAGGCACATCGCCGTGACTCTTGTGATCATAGTTGGAGGGACTCCAACTCTTGCTGCCACGATTGTGCAGCACCACCTTGCTGTCATCCAGCGGCGTGGAGAGCGCATAGCGGTCGGGATATTGCAGCGCTGTCAAATAGACTGCCGGCTTCACCAGAGAGCCAATCTGGCGCGTCGCATCCAGTGCGCGGTTAAACCCTGCATAACCGGCTTTGCGCCCGCCAATGACAGCCAGAACCTCGCCATCCTGCGGGGTGGCTATGATTGCAGCCACCTCCAGCTTACCTCTCGGCAGCCCTTTTTGCTTCTCCAGCCGCTGAAGACGCTTGAGGACATTATTCTCGGCAGTTTTCTGCACCCAGGGATCCATCGTAGTGAAAATGTGCAGCCCTTCAGAGCTTAAATCTTCAGGCTGGTAATCACGCCGCAACTGACGTTTCACAAGATCCATAAAAGCAGGAAAACGCCCACCCTGGCCGCTGGATTTCTTTTTCACCACGCCCAGAGACTTCTCCTTGGCGACAGCAGCGCTGCCCTCACTGATCACTCCCTGCTCGGCAAGAACATCCAGAACCAGGTTGCGGCGTTTCATTGCATTTTCCGGGTTTCGCCTGGGGTTATAGGTGGATGGAGCCTTGATAAGTCCCACCATCAGTGCAATCTGGTGAATTTGGAGCTCGGCCAACGGTACACCGAAGAAAAATTCACTGGCCAGGCCAAAGCCATGGATTTCGCGATTGCCATCCTGTCCAAGGTAGATTTCGTTGGCATAGGCAGCGAGGATATCCTCCTTGTCATACTTCGCATCGAGTATGATCGCCATCAGCGCCTCTTTACTCTTGCGTTTGAGGTCGCGCCTGGGTGTCAGGAAGTAGTTCTTGACCAGTTGCTGAGTAATGGTGCTGCCACCCTGACGCCGCCCCTTGACCAGGGTCGAAACGGCTGCCCGCGTGATGCCGCGCGGATCGATGCCGAAATGCTCGTAGTAGCTCCGGTCCTCGATGGTAATCAGAGTCTTCTTGAGCAACTCGGGGATATCATCCGGCGACAGAATCACGCGGTCTTCATTGTCACGTGGATAGATACTGCCGATTTCGAGTGGCTCGAGGCGCACCAGGTCGATCTCTTTTCCGCTAGTATGATTTATGACGGCTTTGATCTTTCCACCGCCAACACGGATATCCAGTGCGCGCTCGGGCTCGGCGCCATCCCAGAATGTAAAAGGGCGGCTGCGAAGCAGCAGGCGTTCGCCGTTCATTGCCCAGGTTCCTGTGGTGTTGGGCTGGCTGACTTTCCGATAGCCAAGATACTTCAACTCGCTAACAAGACGCTCCCTGGATACCGGGGCCCCGCTATAAAGCTCCATGGAACGCGAGTAGACACGTGCAGGAACAGCCCAGCGCTGTCCCTCGAAACTGGTGGTAATCTCGTCCGAGAGCTGCACCATGTATGAGCCCAAAGGAACTGCAGCAATGAACAGAAGGATCAGCATAAATTTTAAAAACCGTTTGGTAAATGATGATTTACGACGTTTTCTCCTTGATTTAACGGATTTTTTATTTTTTATTTTAGCCTTTTTCCGGCTCTTTGTAGATACCCGTTTTTTCGTTGTCGAAGCCCGCTTTTTTCTCGTTGGCGCACGCTTTTTCTTCGCCCCGAATAGAGTCGGCGCCTTTCTTCCGGAGCGGTCAGACTTCGCAGTCGTTTTTCTGGATTTGGCGGCCATGATGAGATTTCCGGATCTACAGCAGAGGTGACAAGCTGCAACGCGAGCAAAATAAGCAAACAATGATACTCTTTTTAGCTATTTTTTGACACCCTTGCGGACGGATTGTTCAGGATTAAAGTCTCTGCGCCACAGGCGAAAGCGCATCAATGCGCGAAAATGAAAGCTGTTGCCGCTGCCGTCCTGGAGGATGATTTTACGGATGCCGCCTCTGGATAACTCCTGCATCAGTTCTTCGACAGTGGCATCAAGATCCTCCATCGCCTGCAACCAATGCTGCTGATCCCCCGATGCTACAGCCTGCAGAGGTGCTTCCTTAACCATCATACGGTCTCTGCCCCGACAGCCTGAAACCGCGTTGTTCTGCAGCCCGCGCAAGAGAAGATTGTCACCCGAGAGTTCCCCGAAAGGACAACACACTACCTGCGGCAACTCACCGACTCCCCATATCCACAGGCTGTTGAAACCTGGAATATCGAGGCTATGCAGCAGCATCTGTGACTCGTTCAGCAGCCTGCGCAGCCATCGCGCATCGGCTCCACCGGGAAGAAAAGGATCAATAGTGCGCCCGGCAACCTGCGCCAGTGACGAGGTTGTCAGCTGACGCGATTGCTGCAGGCGCAGGTACCAGTTGCGGGGGAAATCTGTAATCAATTCAACCCCGTCATCGCTGAAGTGCTGATTGAACGCCTCACGCAGCCTGTCGACATCCGAGCATTCAATCTCTTCGAGTGGCAACGGAATCAGCAGCAGCCGATCCCGATCCACATGCAGGCGCACCGGAGCCACAACTGCCCAGTTGTCCGATAGCGACTCCCCTCCCTCTCCAGACAACATCAGCGAGGCCGATGGAAGATCCTGCTCTGGCGGTGGCGCAACATCAAAGTGAGAGCACAAAAGCGATTCAAAATCGTCATCTTTTTCAACGAGATGATCGCTTCTCGACAAGAGCATGTCGAGATGGGGAAAATGGCCGTCAAATTCGGGATCCGGCGGCTCAAACAGGCCTGGCGCAACTATATACTGGGTCAGCATGGTGATTCGAAGTCAGCAACATCGCCGGATGCGATATAAAAACATTTTAACCACGGAACACACAGACAACACGGAATTTCTTGTTTTTCTTTTCCGTGTGTTCCGTGGTTCAATTTTAGAAATAATTAACAGGCCGGTTGATTAACTCAAATGCTCCATACGGATACGCACCACTTCACCTTCCACGACATCCAGTAACTCCAGCTGCCGGATGGTTTCATTCATGACTTTTTCACGCATGTGGTGAGTCAGCATCACCAGTGGCACGCGGCCATTTTCGCTGTGAGACTCATACTGGTGCATCGCCTCGATACTGATACCGGCATTCGCCAGCAGCGTGGAGATCTCGGCCATCACTCCCGGAACATCCCTGACACTGAGCCGCAGATAATAGGATGTTTCAATCTCATCCATGGGAACGACCGGGATATCCTCTATGGCCCCGTCCTGAAACCCCTGGCAAGGCACGCGACTCTCAGGGCAGTCCATAGTGCGTGCGACATCGATGATGTCTGCAACCACCGCGGATGCTGTCGGCAAAGAGCCTGCACCGGCACCATAATAGAGAGTCGGGCCGACCATATCGCTCTTTACCAGCACAGCATTCATGACTCCATTGACATTCGCCAGCAGCCGCCCCTCGGGAATCAGGGTAGGATGCACACGCAGCTCGACACCGGCTGCGGTGCGTTTGGTGATGCCAAGATGCTTGATGCGATAGCCCAGTTCACCGGCATAGGTGACGTCGCGAGGTTCGATCCTGGTGATACCCTCGGTAAAGGTTTCATCAAATTTGAGCGGCATGCCGAAAGCCAGCGACGCCATGATCGCCAGCTTGTGGGCCGCGTCGATTCCCTCTACATCGAAGGTCGGATCGACCTCGGCATAACCAAGCTGCTGCGCCTCTTGCAGTACATCAGAAAAATCGCGACCCTTGTCGCGCATCTCCGAGAGGATAAAGTTTCCGGTGCCGTTGATGATGCCGGCAATCCACTCGATGCGGTTGGCGGCCAGTCCCTCACGCAGCGTCTTGATAATCGGAATGCCGCCGGCAACAGCAGCCTCGAAGGCGACCGTAACTCCTTTGTCACGCGCAGCCGCAAAGATCTCTTCGCCATGTGTGGCGATCAGCGCCTTGTTGGCAGTCACAACATGTTTGCCATGACGAATCGCTTCGAGGACGAACTCTCGCGCCGGAGAGTAACCGCCAATCAATTCCACCACGATATCGACATCAGGATCAGAGACGACCTGTTGTGCATCATCATAGACGCTGACATCTGCGATGCCATCCAGCTGTTGCGGATCATAGCTTTTCGCTGCCGCACAGGTGACGCGCAGCTCGTTGCCAGTGCGTCTGCTGATCTCCTCTGCATTGCGCACCAGCACGTTCAGAGTTCCACCACCGACCGTTCCCAGTCCAAGCAGACCAATATTTACTCTCTTCAACGTCATTCCTCTAGTAATTCTTGAGTGACCAACATCTATACAGATGAGTCAGGTTTTACAAAAAATTCTCTCGCTAAGACCGCCAAGGGCGCAAAGGTTTTTCCTGGCGTTCTTGGCCTACATGGATGTAGGTCAGGAGCGTAAGCAGGACGCGGAAGCTTTGCGTCTTTGCGAGAGAAAACTTTTTTCATGCCTTGCCAGACTGAGACATGGTCTCGCTATGTATCGACACCATCCTGGCGAAACATTTCACGAATGCCGCGCATCGCCTGGCGGGTTCTTTGTTCATTTTCGATCAGGCTGAAACGCACATGATCATCCCCATGCTGGCCGAAGCCTATCCCCGGAGAGACCGCCACCCGCGCGTCACTGATCAGCTTCTTGCAAAACTCCAGAGACCCCAGATGCTGGTAGTGTTGCGGAATCCTGGCCCACACGAACATGGTTGCCTTCGGCTTTTCCACCTTCCAGCCAATCGCATTCAATCCTTCGCACAACACATCACGCCGACACTGATACATGTTGCGGATTTCATCGACACAATCCTGCGGCCCCTCGAGCGCGGTAATTGCAGCAACCTGAATCGGAGTGAAAGTGCCGTAGTCGAGATAGGATTTAATCTGCGCCAGTGCGCCGACCAGTGTCTTGTTGCCACACATAAAGCCAACGCGCCAGCCCGGCATATTATAACTCTTGGAGAGAGAAAAGAATTCTACCGCAATCTCATCTGCCCCGGGAACCTGTAGAATAGATGGCGCCTTGTAACCATCAAAGACGATATCTGCATAGGCGATATCATGAACCACCCAGATATTGTGCTCTTTGGCAATCTCGATAACGCGTTCAAAAAAATCGAGTTCGACGCAATGGGTTGTTGGATTTCCGGGGAAGTTGATGACCAGCATCTTCGGCAGCGGCCAGGAGTCGACAATCGCATTTTTCAACTCTTCGAAAAAATCGACGTCCGGCGTCATCGGAACGTGGCGCACATCCGCTCCGGAGATAACAAATCCCCAGGGATGAATGGGATAGGCGGGATTAGGTACCAGCACAGAGTCGCCCGGCCCCATACAGGCCAGCGCCAGATGCGCCAACCCCTCCTTGGAGCCTATAGTGACAATCGCCTGGGTTTCAGGATCGAGATCCACGTCAAAGCGATTCTTATACCAGTTGCAGATGGCTTTGCGCAGACGCGGTATCCCTTTTGACTGGGAATAGCGATGCGTGTCCTTGCGATTCGCCGCCTCCGTCAGTTTGTCGACAATATGCTGTGGGGTCGGCTGATCAGGGTTCCCCATGCCAAAATCAATGATGTCCTCACCCCGCGCACGCGCTTCCGCCTTGAGTGCATTTACTATCGCAAATACATAGGGCGGAAGCCGCTTGATACGGCGAAACTCTCCCATTTCAGGTGTAGACACTCAAAACCTCTTGATATAATCAGCATGAAAGATGACAAACTACCGGAGTGTCCGGAAAAATTCAATCACGTAAACACAGAAATTGAAGATTCATGAAATTTAACCATATACACAGCGGTAGATTCGCTATCGAAAGTTATCAAGCGGGGGAGATTCACGTCAGCGGGCAATGCTATCGGCACAGCATTATCATCACCCCGCAAAGCTGCACCCTCTGGGAAATCGAAGACATCGCTGAATTGCAATCCAAACACATCGGGTTCATCGCTGAACGAAATCCGGATATCCTGTTATTGGGGACAGGAGAGACCCAGGTATTTCCACCAATGCAGCACTATGGCGAACTGATCTCCCTCGGTATTGGTGTTGAAATCATGCACTCAGCCGCGGCAGCAAGAACCTACAACCTGCTGCTGGATGAAGAGAGAGATGTCATCGCAGCAATTATTGTCTAGTGAGACCATATCTCAGACTGACGAGGCATGAAGGAGATCATTTTTCTCTCGCCAAGATGCCAAGAATGCAAAGGTTTTTCTTGGCGAGCTTGGCCTACATGGATGCAGGTCAGGTGCGTTAGCAGGACGCGGAAGCTTTGCGCCTTTGCGAGAGTCATTTTTGAAATTTGACTTATTTCTAAAGATGTTGGCCACTTGGATTACTAGGAAGCTGCCTCTGTGATTGTGGTATAATTTTTTAGTTGTGAATACATTGGAAAGCACGACTGTTTTCCAATTTACTCTCCATTTTATCCGTTTCAGAAGAGGACTTTTGTATGTCTAAGAAGCACCCCGTTGTTGCAGTAACCGGATCTTCGGGCGCCGGTACGACTACCGTTAAACGCGCTTTCGAACATATTTTTGAGCGTGAAAACATCAATCCTGCCGTTATTGAAGGTGACAGTTTTCACCGCTACGACCGTGCAGAGATGAAGGTGAAAATGGAAGAGGATCATCTCAGCCATTTCGGCCCCGAGGCCAATCGCTTCGACAAGATCGAAGAGCTTTTCAATGTTTATGGTAAAACCGGCGGTGGCGCCAAACGCTACTATCTTCACAGCGTCGAAGAGGCCGCCGAGCACAATGAGCGCCTTGGCATCGATAAAAACCCCGGTGAGTTCACCCCCTGGGAAGAGATTCCCGCCGGCACAGACCTGCTTTTTTATGAAGGCCTGCACGGGCTTGTCAAGACAGATGAACACAACCCTGCAAAATATGTCGACCTGGGTATTGGCGTCGTGCCTATCGTCAATCTTGAATGGATTCAGAAAATTCATCGTGATGCCGCCGAGCGTGGTTACTCTGCGGAGGCGACTGTCGACACCATCCTGCGTCGTATGCCGGATTACATCAATCACATCACCCCTCAGTTTTCACGCACTGACATCAACTTTCAGCGTGTCCCGACTGTGGATACATCACACCCTTTCATTACACGCGACATCCCGACGCCTGATGAGAGTTTCGTGGTCATCCGCTTTGCTGATCCGCAGAAATTCAATATTCATTTCCCCTCGTTGCTCGCCATGATCTCTAATTCGTTCATGTCACGACGCAACTCGATCGTTGTTCCCGGTGGAAAGATGGGCTTTGCCATGGAGATCATCCTCGCTCCGATCATGGAGCATTTGATGGATGAAGCGCATTAAACACTGATAGCGTCCACATAGAAAAAGGCGGCTGTGATGCCGCCTTTTTTCGTGATTTCGAACTCTCCGGGGTGGGGGATTGATTATCCACAGATGAACACAGATAAACATGGATAAAAGAATTTTGGTAACGATTTAGCATCTTCTAAAACGAGCAAATGAGTCATTGCTACAGGGTGTACCTGGAGGAAACGTCGGAGGCAGGGATGCCGAAGCGAGCCTACATGGATGTATTCACGGCATTTTCCGGAAGATATACCCTGTAGCAGTGACGATCCCACGGGTGCTGAATAGTTACGGATTTTGTAACTATCTGCATCCTCGTTCCCACGCCCCCTGCGTTGAAATGCAGACTCCCAATCCTACTTCCTGCACGGTGCTATTGAGATGTCACATGATTTATCGACTAATCCGTGTGTATCTGTGTTCATCTGTGGATAAAACAATTAAAAACCCTACTCCTGCAACTCCAACACCTCCCTGATTTGCCGTTCTATTCCCTGCTCATCGAGTCCAGCCTGCTGCAATTGCTGCTGTTGCGTCGCATGTTCAATGAAGTAGTCGGGCAACCCCAGCTGCAGCAATCTGCAGCTAATCCCTGCATGATTGAGGTACTCGGAAATTGCAGAGCCAGCCCCGCCCTGTACCACGTTCTCCTCGATAGAGACCAGTAGCTGATGCGATGAAGCCAGTTCTTTGACCAACTCTTCGTCCAGTGGCTTGATGAAGCGCATATTGGCAACACTCGCATTGAGTGTTTGCGCCACCTGCAGCGCCACAGTCACCATGCTTCCAAATGCCAGGATGGCAACCTGCTCTCCCTGGCGCAGCACCTCGCCCCGACCAAGCGGCAGGGTCTCCAGTGCTTCAGCCTCGATCGCGCCCGGGCCACTGCCGCGGGGATAACGCACCAGCGCCGGCCCCGCATATTCATAGGCGCTCTGCAGCATACGTCGACACTCGGCCTCATCCGCTGGCGCCATGACAACCATGTTCGGCACCGTTCTGCTGAAGCTCAAATCAAAAACCCCGGCATGTGTGGCGCCATCAGCCCCCACTTCTCCCGCGCGGTCGACAGCAAATGTGACATCCAGGTTTTGCAGCGCAACATCGTGGATCAGTTGGTCATAGGCGCGCTGAAGGAAGGTCGAATAGATGGCAACGACAGGCTTGAGGCCTTCACAGGCCATGCCAGCGGCAAATGTCAGCGCATGCTGCTCGGCAATACCGACGTCGTGGTAACGCTGCGGAAATTCTTCTGCAAAAGCCACCAGTCCAGAGCCCTCGCACATTGCCGGAGTCACTGCATGCAGGCGTTCATCGCTACGTGCAGCAACGCAGATCCAGTCACTGAATACCTCTGTATAACTCTTGCCTCCGGTTTTCTTTTCAAGTTTTCCTGTCAGCGGATTAAAAGGCGTCACACCGTGAAATGTGACCGGTTTCTGCTCGGCAGGCTCATAGCCCTTGCCTTTCTGCGTGACAACATGCAAAAAACGCGGACCTTTCATTGTCTTCATATTGGAGAGCGTATCCATCAGCATCGGCAAATCATGTCCATCAACCGGGCCAATATAGTTGAAACCCAACTCCTCCCAAAGTGTTCCGGGCAGCACCATTCCCTTCATGTGTTCTTCCCAGCGATCGGCAAAATCACGCAGATTGGGCGTACGTTGCAACACCGAACGCCCCTTGTTTTTCACCTTGTTGTAAAAGCGGCTCGAGAGCACACGCGAAAGATAGGTGCTGACAGCGCCGACTGGGTGGGAAATCGACATGTCATTGTCATTGAGAATCACCAGCAGATCGATATCACGGATCGATCCGGCATGGTTCAATGCTTCGAATGACATCCCTCCTGTGAGGGCGCCGTCACCAATCACTGCAATTGCATGACGATTATTGCGCGCCTGACGGGAGGCAATTGCCATACCCAGTGCGGCGCTGATGGATGTACTCGAGTGGCCGGTTCCAAAGGTATCGTAGGAGGACTCTTCACGCCTCGGGAACCCGGAGAGACCATCCTTGATGCGCAGGCGGCTCATCATCTCGCGCCTGCCGGTAAGAATTTTATGCGGGTAGGCCTGGTGTCCGACATCCCACACAATGCGGTCATCCGGTGTCTGAAAAACAGCATGCAAAGCAACTGTCAGTTCGACCACGCCAAGCCCCGCGCCAAGATGCCCGCCGGTTCTGGAGATGCTATGAATCAGAAATTGACGCAATTCATCACACAACAGCAGCAGCTGCTCTTCATCGAGCTGGCGCAATTCAACCGGATCACTAATGTTCTCCAGCAGTGTAAACTGTTGTGATTGTGATGAATCGTTCACTATTTTTAACAGATATCCTGATACAGATTTCGCCTATTCTAGCAGTTATCATCATTTCAGGGGTTGTTGCTGAATCACTCTTTGCGGCAGCAACATATTGGCCACCACTTCCATTGACTCAAATCAGGGAAACCACTGTATTAACAATAGCCGCCACAGTCAGTTTCGACTAACATCTTTACCTCAGCTTTTGCATAAACATGGATCTCCCGCAATGATCAAAAACCCCATTATCATCGACGGCAACCATGCCGCTGCATTGATCGCTCATCAAACCAATGAAGTGATTGCCATCTACCCCATCACACCGTCATCGCCAATGGGGGAACTCTCGGATGAATGGTCTTCCAACGGCAAGAAAAATCTGTGGGGCGCTGTCCCCGAAGTGATCGAAATGCAGAGCGAAGGGGGAGCCGCCGGCACCGTACACGGCGCCTTGCAGGCTGGCGCGCTGACTACGACATTCACCTCCTCCCAGGGATTGTTGTTGATGATCCCCAACATGTACAAGATAGCCGGTGAACTGACACCAACAGTATTCCATGTCGCCGCCCGCTCGCTGGCGGCGCAGGCATTGTCGATATTTGGCGATCACAGCGACGTCATGGCGATACGCCCTACCGGCTTTGGCATGCTCTCATCCAACTCTGTGCAGGAGGCGCTCGACATGGCGCTGATTTCACAGGCGGCAACCCTGGAGTCACGCATCCCGATCGTGCATTTTTTCGATGGTTTCCGCACCTCTCACGAGGTCTCCAAGATCGAAAGCATCACGGATGAGACTGTGCGCGCCATGATCAATGATGATCTGGTGCAGCAGCACCGTGACAACGGCATGTCACCCGACCATCCGGTGATACGCGGCACTTCACAAAACCCGGATGTCTATTTCCAGGCGCGTGAAACCGTCAACCCCTATTATCGAAAGATGCCTGAAATCGTACAATCCTGCATGGATCGCTTTGCCGAACTCAGCGGCCGTCAATATCGGCTGTTCGAGTATGTCGGCGCCCCGGATGCCGAGGAGATCATCATTCTCATGGGATCAGGCTGTGAAGCCGCCCACGAAACCGTCGATCACCTGCTCGCTAAAGGTGAAAAAATAGGTATCATCAAGGTGCGTCTCTACCGCCCCTTTGCATCCGAGACCTTTTTGCAGACGATCCCCGAAAGCGTGCGCCGCATTGCCGTGCTGGATCGCACCAAGGAACCCGGAGCCGATGGAGAACCCCTCTATAAAGACATCATGACGACACTCGCGGATCGCGCGATGCGTGACGGCAACCCCATGCCGCTGGTTACGGCAGGCCGTTACGGCCTCTCCTCCAAGGAGTTTACTCCGGCGATGATCAAGGGCATTTTTGATGAACTCAAAAAAGAGCAGCCGAAGCATCACTTCACCGTCGGCATCCGCGATGACGTCACTTTCACCAACCTGGAGTGGGATGCAAGTTTTGTCACTGACGCCAATAAAAATGTGACCCGCTGTCTCTTCTATGGACTTGGCAGTGACGGCACCGTCAGCGCCAACAAGAACAGCATCAAGATCATCGGCGAAGAGACCGATCTCTACACC
Source organism: Chromatiales bacterium (assembly GCA_030145485.1). Taxonomy (GTDB): domain Bacteria; phylum Pseudomonadota; class Gammaproteobacteria; order Chromatiales; family Chromatiaceae; genus Sva-25. The sequence continues at coordinate 32,583 of JAQYVP010000084.1, read as the reverse complement.
CAGGGCTATTTCGTCTATGACTCCAAGAAAGCGGGAGCAGTGACGGTCTCTCACCTGCGCTTTGGCCCTGACCCCATTCGTTCAACCTACCTGATCGGCGACAATGAGGCGGAGTTCGTCGCCTGTCATCAGCCGTTCTTCCTGGAACGCTACGACATGCTCGACAATGCGGCGCAAAATGGGGTTTTCCTGCTGAATACACAACACGGACCCGATGCCATCTGGGAGAGACTGCCGCACAAGGTGCAGCAGCGCATAATCGAGAAAAACCTGCGCCTCTATGTGATCGATGCCTACAGTGTCGCCGAGGAGTCAGGCATGGGACGACGCATCAACACCGTCATGCAGACCTGCTTTTTCGCCATCTCCGGAATTCTCCCCAAAGATGAAGCGATCGATAAAATCAAGCTCGCTGTCAAAAAAACCTACGGCCGCAAGGGGCGCCGCATTGTCGAACGCAACTTCAAGGCCATCGACAGCGCGCTGGCGAATCTGCACGAAGTCGCCACCCCGTCAGAGACCGGCAGCAGTGCTGCACCGGCAGACAGCATCCCTCAACGCGCTTCCGAATTTGTCAAATCAGTGACACTCGAACTCATTGCCGAGCGCGGTAATCAGCTGCCGGTCAGCCTGCTGCCCGACAACGGCACCTGGCCACTGGGAACCGCCGCCCTGGAGAAGCGCAACCTGGCGCTGCAGATACCTGTGTTGGACGAGAATCTCTGTATCCACTGCGGAAAGTGCCCCTTTGTGTGCCCCCACGCGGCCATTCGCAGCAAGGCTTTTCCAGCCGATGCAGCCAGTGATGCGCCTGAGAGTTTCAAACACGTCAAGATCAAGGGCAGGGAGTTCCCTCAGGATACGCACATCGTTTACCAGGTGGCGCCGGAGGATTGCACCGGCTGCGGATTATGCGTCGAGATCTGCCCCGCCAAAGACAAAAGCCAGGCAAACCGCAAGGCGCTGAATATGGAGCCCTATACGCCACAACTGCGTGAGCAGGAGCGCATCAACTGGGACTATTTTCTCAAACTACCCGAGTTTGACCGCAACCAGGTCAAGTGGCGCACCATGAAAGGCTCGATGCTGGCACAGCCGCTGTTTGAATTCTCCGGCGCCTGCGTCGGCTGCGGCGAGACCCCCTACATCAAACTGGCGACCCAGCTGTTTGGCGACCGCATGATGATCGCCAACGCCACCGGCTGCTCCTCGATCTACGGCGGCAACCTGCCGACCACACCCTATACCACCAATGAAGATGGGCGCGGTCCCACCTGGAACAACTCGCTGTTCGAGGACAATGCAGAATTTGGACTGGGTTTCCGGCTTGCTGTCGATCAGCACTGCGAACACGCAAAAATCCTGCTGCAACAACTGAGTCATGAGCTGGATCAAGAGCTGGTGCAGCAGGTTCTCGATGCCGACCAGTCGGATGAAGTCGGCATTTATGAACAGCGTCAGCGGGTTGCAACCCTTGTCGACGCCCTGAAAAAACTGGATAGTCCGCCGGCGCATGAGCTGCTCAGCCTGACAGACTACCTGGTGAAAAAGAGCGTGTGGATCATCGGTGGCGACGGCTGGGCCTACGACATCGGCTTTGGCGGCCTGGACCACGCGATGGCCTCGGGACGCGATATCAATATCCTGGTACTGGATACCGAAGTCTATTCAAACACCGGCGGCCAGGCATCCAAAGCGACGCCGCTGGGCGCTGTCGCCAAATTCGCCGCCAGCGGCAAAAGCGCGATTAAGAAGGATCTCGCCATGATCGCCATGGCCTATGAAAATGTCTATGTCGCCCATGTCGCTTTCGGCGCCAAGGATATGCAGACGCTGCGCACATTCATGGAGGCTGAAGCCTACCCCGGACCTTCACTGATCATCGCCTACAGCCCCTGCATCGCTCACGGCATCGATCTGAAGAACAACCTGAAGCAACAAGATTTAGCCATCAAATCAGGTCACTGGCAGCTGTTCCGCTTCGACCCGCGCAGGGCTGACGAGGGCAAGAATCCCCTACAGCTCGACTCCAAAGAGCCGTCGATTGCATTCAACGAGTTTGCCGACACCGAGGTTCGCTTCAGTATGCTGCGACGTACACATCCTGAGCAGGCTGACGAGTTTATGCGTAAATCCGGAGAACAGGCGCGCACCCGTTTCGATCACTACAAACAACTTGCCGATATCGATTACAAAAATGATGCCGTACTCACACAACTCCCGGAGAAAGAGTGATGGATCTATCAACACAATACCTTGGACTGACACTGAAAAACCCGCTGGTACCGTCCGCCTCACCGCTGTCACGCCATATTGACTCTGCAAAACGCCTCGAGGACGCCGGCGCATCGGCCCTTGTCATGTACTCGCTGTTCGAAGAGGAGATTCGTGTCGAGGATGAGCTTTTCGATACTTTCCTCTACAACCAGGATATCGGACATGCCGAAGCCGACAGCTACCGCCCCTTCCCGGAGCAGCACGGTTCAATCATCGACAACTACCTGGCGCAGCTGAACCTGCTCAAACAGTCGCTGGATATTCCTGTCATTGCCAGCCTCAACGGTGTCTCGGCTGGCGGTTGGGTCGATCACGCCCTCGAAATCCAGCAAACCGGCGCCGATGCGCTCGAGCTCAACGTCTACTATGTCGCCGCTGATATCGATGAGAGCGGCGAAGAGGTGGAGCAGCGCTATATCGATACCCTCAAGGCGGTCAAATGCTGTCTTGAAATTCCGGTGGTCGTCAAGATATCACCCTACTTCAGCTCAGTCGCCAACATGGTCAGGCGTCTTGAATCAGCAGGCGCCGACGGCGTGTCGCTGTTCAATCGCTTCTACCAGCCGGGGATCGACCTGGAGAGTCTCGATGTCACCCCGCAACTGCAGCTCTCCCACTCGGGTGAATCACTGCTGGCAATGCGCTGGATCGCCATGCTGCACAACAAGGTCGATCTGACCCTGGCCGCAACCGGCGGCATCCACAACGCGGATGACGCCATGCGGCTGCTGCTCGCCGGCGCGGATGTCACCCACCTGTGCGCAACCCTGCTGAAAAACTCCCCGGAATACCTGGCAACGATTCTCCTGCAAATGCAGCAATGGATGGAAGAGCGTGAGTATGAATCCGTCGAACAGCTGAAAGGCTCCGTCAGCCAGCAGCATGCCGCGGACCCTGCAGCCTATGAACGGGCAAACTACATTGAAGTGCTGAGGAGCATATAAGGGATGAGGCATTTGAGTCCGCCAGGGCGCAGGATCAAATCCGGCTCAGACTCCGCTCGGATGGCGCGATTTCGTCTTTGCTCTAAGCAGCTGTCTAAGAATAACGTCCCGATCCTGCTTGCCCTGATGTCCGTCTTCAGCGTTGCAGCAAGAGTTACATAACGCTGCTATGCGCCCCTTGCTGCGTCTTGAACACGAACAACATTGCTGCGTAACTTCTCATTAATCCCGTGCATTAGTTGGGTTTGCGCAGGGTTAGGACCAGCTCTTCAGGGACGCGTGAATACATCCCTGTAAGCTCTGATAAAACATCCCTGTTTTATACAGCCCTGAAAAGCAAGTCCCAATCCTGCTTTTCTGCACGGAGTTATTGAGAAATTACATTGCTGCACGATATCAGTATGTTATTGTTGGACAACTCCTTAGTCGACAACATCACCCACGACTTTCAATTTCACAGCCTTCTCAACGGTGGAATTATCCATAATATTATCGGCAGCTTTCACTTTAGCGCAATCCGGGGACAGTATGCCTATTCTTTACTCAGGAGTTGTTCATAAATAACTTACCGATTATGCGCTCAGAAAATAAATGTTGTAACTATTAAACTGGGACTGGGACTGGGACTGGGACTTTAGTCCCGTATGAGTCAGGCGAGGCTAAAGCCTCACTTCCAGCTTGTCCGTTACCGGGCTGTCAAAACACCGTTGCTGTTCAATATCGGGAAGTTATTATTTAGACAGCCACTAAGCAGAGAGCTTAATTAGTTTACTGATCCCGGACATTGAGATACTTCGGATATCATGAATCAGATTTCTGAGTATCAGAGCATTTCGCAATGAAAAATTTGAACCTGGCCATGAGGTCATCTTCCGAGTTAGTCATCTTTTTCCCGAGAAAGCCTTCACGCAAGCTGTGAAATACGGCAAAGAGATGTACGCGTGCTTCAAGGTCTTTGCCGGTGAAACCGATCTCACTGAAGAGATGAGTCACATAATCCAGCCGCATTTTATCGACCAGGGCGACTTTTGTTGCAACAGTTCCATCCGAGATCACCATGTTGCGGATGGCGATATCGTGATCGCAAAACTCCTTGTTACTGAGGAGCTTCATCAGCGCCAGCAACTGCATGGTGGGCTCCTCATCGCGGTGTTTTTCCATCTCCTCGATAACATTCCGGGTCGTGGTACTTTCCCAGTAATCCAGTTGGCTTTTGACGAAGTCGGCCTTGTCCTTGAAATGCCAGTAAAAGCTGCCCTTGGTGACGCCCAGCGATTTGACCAGTTCGTCGATGCGCATTCGCCCCCTGGTTGTGGCAAGCATCTCCAGTGATCTCTCGAGCCACTGCTCACGCGTCAGGCGCAACTGCTGTTTTGCTTCCTTATGCATACTTTTTGGTATTGACATGTCAAGAATACAATGTACTATTTTGTGTTGTTGTCAGGTGATGTGGGGATTTGTGTTCATCGGCAACAATTCTACTGTTTTGCTGAATAGCTGTCATCTTATACCCCGCTAATCCGCTAATCCCCGGCAAGGAGAAAAGAATGAAACTATCCGCAAGGCTATTGCCTTTATTGTTATCCATGTTTATAACCACGGCTGTGGCTGGCGAACGACAGGCGGATTCACTCGTCCTTGATCTGACCGCCCATGAACTGCCAGCCTCGGTGCAGTCTCCTTACCTGGCTGCCGCTGTTGAAGACGAGCAGCCTGCCGGTGAGGAGGAGGCGGCCATTTCGGATCAGTGCCGGGCCTTTAGAGCGGATCCCGATGCTGATCTTGGCAAGGTTATGGGTGCCGGCTGCAAGCCGACGCTGGCGCAGATGTCCGCGCTGATGGACAATCCGCTGGGCAATGTCGTGGTGTGGTTCAACCAATACGACAGTTACCATATAAAGAACGATGCCAACGGCGCTGCGGCAATCCAGAGCAACTACATGGGCATCCTGCAGTTCCCCAAGAGTCTCAACAATGAGTGGAACCTGATTAACCGGATCATCTACAACGTTGCAAGCGCACCGATAGACCAGAACAAGCTGGATGACCTGAGTTTACCTTCAGGTGGGACACTTCCAGAGAGCATCAATCCCGCAGCAGGAGCCCCCGTGCTTGTCGATCTCGCGTCTGGACGCACCACCGGATTCGGTGACTTGTACTACGTCGGTCTCTTTGCTAAAAAAGAACCTATCCACCTGGATAACGGAGCCAAGGTTGTCTGGGGTCTCGGTTTTGATGTGGGGCTGCCGACCGCGAGCGAAGACGTGCTCGGCACCGGTAAATGGACCGCGGGTCCCTCCCTGCTGGGTGTCTACATGGGCAAGAAGTGGAAGTACGGCGCCCTGGCGACGAATTACTTTGACTTTGCCGGGAACGATGATCGTGACGATGTCGCCATGACCAACCTGCAGTACCTGTATTACTACAGCCTGAGCGATACGATGTCGATCGGCGCCGGCCCTAATATCATCATCGATTGGGAGCAACATGGCGGGGATCGCTTTACCGTTCCCGTGGGCCTGGGGATCAACAAGACCGTCAAAATCGGCAAGTTGTCGGTGCGCTTCGGTGTCGAGGCCATGTATTCCGTGCATCGGCCTGACGATATACCCGGAACGGAGTGGGATTTCCGATTCTATATGATCCCCGCAGTTCCGTCAGCCTTATTCAAGTGGATGCAATAGTTCACAACAATAGAAATCTCTGGAGATGCATCCAGGTTGGCAAATGGAGATACAGGTATGAATAAATTTCTGCTTTCGTTGTTGGTCATGGCCGGCGCAGGGGTGATTGCGCTACCCGTCCTGGCCGCCGAACCTATCCAGCATGACGTTGAACACTATGTGCTGCTACATCAATACAAGGACCAGTGGGCAAAAGAGGATAAGGAGATCGACAACAAACTCGCTGAACTGCGCGAGAAAAACGGCGGCAAGAAACCCAATATCGTCTACATCCTGATCGACGACATGGGCTTCTGTGAGTTTGGCATGCCGGAGTTGAATAAAATACGTGGCGGCCATGATGTCTAAGGGGAACTTTTATGAATAAACTATTTAGTGCCTGAATTCCGGGGACAGGGAATTCCGGGGACAGTATACTCATTGGTGCTGAGCTAGTGCTCCCCTGAATTTCACATCTCCGCAAGAAAATCCCCGCTCTGGTGCTGCCACATGGCATGGTATTTTCCATGCATGGCGAGCAGTTGCTGGTGGCTTCCCTGTTCGATGATCCTTCCCTCTTCCAACACAATGATGCGGTCCATGCTCAGTATGGTGGAGAGACGGTGGGCTATGACGATCGCAGTCCTGTGCTCGATCAGCTCAAAGATGGCAACCTGGATCTGCTTCTCCGTAAGTGAATCCAGCGCGCTGGTCGCCTCATCCAGCACTACGATTGGAGCATCTTCGAGAAACGCCCTGGCAATGGCGATGCGCTGTTTTTCACCACCGGAAAGTTTCACGCCCCGCTCACCAACCATGGTTTCAAACTGCTGCGGAAAGTTGCGGATAAAATCGAGGCTGCGGGACTTTTCCGCGACTCTGATCAACTGCTCTTCGGATACATCTTCACCCAGGGTGATGTTGTCACGCACAGAGCGGTGAAACAGCTCCGGCTGCTGCGGCACCAGGGATATCTGCCTGCGCAGAGAAGCCAGCGTGAACTCCCTGGCGTCATTTCCGTCAAAGCTGATTCTGCCGCTCTGCGGCTCAAAGAAACGAAACAGCAGTTTCGTCAAAGAGGTCTTCCCGGATCCCGAATGCCCCACCAGTGCAACCTTCTCTCCAGCTCTGATATGCAGCGAGAATTCCTCAAACAGCCCTGAACTCTTTTCGCCCATGCCGGCATAGTTGAAGGAGAGATTTTCAAAGCTGATGTCGCCACGCTTGATAGCGATTGACCTGGCATCGATGGAGTCCGCCTCAAAATCATCCATCTCAATAATCTCTGCCATCTCCGAAGCATCGGCCAGTGCAGAGAAAAAACTGCGGAAGTTGCGCCCGAAATCCCACAGGCGGTGTATCAACAACAATAATATTGACTGAAACAGGACAAACTCACCCACCTGGAAATCGCCCTCTTTCCATTTCAGAATCAGCAGGTAGACCAGCAGAAGTTCTATGCTGAAAGTGAGTATCCCCTGCACCGCAAAGGAGACAAACATCAATATCCAGGCGATTTTTTTCTTTTTGTAGACGACATCGGAGGCCTGGTCGATCTGGCTCTGCTCACGCGCCTCCAGAGCAAAGCTCTTGACGATGAAGATGTTGCTGATCGCATCTGAATAGGCACCGCCAACCTTTGAGTCAGCTTCTGAAACTGCCTTGTCAAACTTCAGTTTCCACATCGAGAAGCCGACGCTCCACGAAAGAAACAGCAGGATCCAGATCAGAAAATAGAAGGCGAATTGCGGCTGCTGATGATAGAAGATGACAAATGAGATGCTGATGGCGATGAGGTTTTGCACAAACTGGAACAAAAACCAGTCCATGATGATCTCGAAGGAGCGCGAGAAGCGATTGGCCTGCTTGATCAAACTCCCCGAGAAGCGATTTTCAAAAAAAATAAATTTCTGCCTCTTGAGTACGTCGAAACAGCGTTTTTCAAGCAGGTTGACCCCGCCTCCCTCCAGCGGAATGATGCCAAATTCCAGTACGCGCCAGGATATCCACATTCCCGCATAAAAGAGTGCAATCATAGAGAGATTCTCGAAAAGCATGCTCAGCGTCGCTTCAGAAAATGGCGCAGCCAGACCATTTGCGATATTTTTATAGAAGAGAGTCGAGAGATAATCAAGCGACGTAGCGCTGCTCAAGGCAAGCAGCACCAGCACAAAATAGCCTTTTTTCTGCCTCACTATATGGCTGTATTCTGTGTAAATGGTTTTCATGCAAAGAGTCTATCGCAGATCCTCTATCGACTGATTAAGAGTTCCATATTACTGTTTCTCTCAATAACTATCTCTCTCAAAAACTCCGTACATGATCGCGGCCAGACGGCCGCTCCTACATTGCCATAATGTACCGGATGCAGGTCTTCTGAGCACGATTGAAATGTGTTAGCATTCTACTCATCATGCAGGAACTGATAGGAAGCCACATATCATTCGCTCAAATTCCCGAGTATTTTGATAATTTTCAGAAGAAACAAGTAATGGAGAAAAACATGATCTGAATCAAACAAGCCACATTTGATTCAACTATAATTTAAAGTTAGTCTGCACGGTAAAAAGAGGGAGGGACGACATGCTCCTTCAGGAAAAAACATGTGGGCTAGCGATTTACTTAATCAACTACCAAGGTATTTACCATGAAAAAAAACATTTCCTGCAATCGTAGACAGTTCCTCAAACTCAGCGCGGCCGGCGTCGCTGCCGTACCTTTTACCGGTCTGATCATGAGTGGTGTTGCCCATGCCGAAGATCTGCCACACCTGGAAGAGAGTGATCCGGTAGCCACAGGACTGAAGTATGCCCATGACGCTTCTACATCCAAGGATCGTAAAGACGACACCCACACCTGTGCAAACTGTCAACTCTATACCGGTGCGGAAGGATCAGAGTGGGGTCCCTGTGCAATCTTCGGAGGCAAGTCTGTCAACGCCAAGGGCTGGTGCATGTCCTGGGTTGCCAAAGCCGGTTAATTACGCTTAACCATTTTGTGCTGAAAGGGCAACAGGTGTCAGCATCTGTTGCCCTTTCTGTTTTCTGGCCGATGTGCCGTCTCATCTCCGCATGACCATCAGCCAACGCCCGAAATTCAGCAGACTGGCAAGCGAGGCCGCCACGTAGGTCCAGGCAGCGGCGCGCAGGATACGTTGCGCCGCCGTGAACTGATCTTCACGCAAATAGCCCTGCTTCAGAATTGGCAGCGCCTTGTTGAAGCTGGCGTCCAACTCGACCGGCAGGGTAATCAGTTGCACCACCACGCCGGTTCCCATTACCAGAAAAGCTCCAATAACAGGAATCAGCGCGGCAGCCGGAGAGCGCATGAGCAACGCCAGAAAAGGCGCACTGACCAGTAACAGCATACCAATCTTACCGGATTGGACGGCAATCACAGCTAAACGGGTGCGCAGCTGAAACATCGGCTGTTTGACTGCATGTTGCAGAGCATGACCTGTTTCATGTGCTGCAACAGTGATTGCAGTCAGTGTCCTGCCGTCGTATTTATCAGCGGTTAGACGAACACTCCTGCTGATCGGATCATAATGATCACCAAGCTCTGTTTTCTCGACAGTCACACTCTCGAGTCCATATCGGTCCAGCAGATGCCTGGCCAGCTCTCCACCGGTACCTGTAAAGTTCTCTTCAGCTTTGCGGTTGTATCGATTCAGGACGTGCTGAACCCACAACTGCGGTCCATACAGCAGCATCAATAGAGCAATAATCAGGATCAGGTATAGCATCAAATTACAACGTGGAAAAAGAGTCTGTTTGCGTGCTATGCTTCAATCAAACAGGCGCATCACGCATTTGTCATCATGACATCACTGATATGATAACGCCATGAAGGAGGAGATATGAGAAAAATCAGAATTTCAACACTATTATGCATGTTAGTGTTCAGCAGCGGCATCTCTTATGCTGCTGAATCCGAAATCGCCATGGAAGAGTATGACCATGCCATCACTCTCACACCCGATCTGGCCAATGGCCGGAGGGCCTTTGAGTCCTGCGCCGTGTGCCACGGCCCTGAAGGCTGGGGAAATGAACAGGGAACCTATCCACAGATTGCAGGGCAGTTGGCCAGTGTCACCATCAAGCAGCTGGCCGACATACGCGCCGGCAACCGCAGCAATCCGATGATGGTCCCTTTTTCATCCATGCAGACACTAGGTGGCCCCCAGGCCCTGGCTGATGTTGCTGCCTATATCGCGCAGCTGCCGATGACCCCTCACAATGGCCTGGGCCCAGGGATGGATCTTGCTTCCGGGGAGAAGCTTTACAGTGACAACTGTGTCGATTGTCATGGCGCTAACGGCGAAGGTGATGCAAAAAAGCACATCCCCCTGATCCAGGGACAGCATTTCGAATACCTGATGCGCCAGTTCCGCTTGATCAGTGATGGCAAGCGGCGAAATGCTGATGAAGAGATGGTAGAGCAGATCAAAAATTTCTGGGGGCGCGACATTATAGACGTGATGGATTACACCTCGCGTCTACGCCCTCCACAGGAGAGACTGGCAGAGCCAGACTGGCAAAATCCGGATTTCCCTAACTATGTGAGAGGTCCTGCCCATCGCTCATCCACGAGAATGAATGACAGGGGTACTTCCGAGCGCAAAAGCAGGTGGCGTCGTCGGGATTAATTCCCGCTCTCACTTTGCGGATAATCGCGGTCAGAAGACCGCTCCCACGAAAAATGGTATCGAATTCGCTACCGCTCCAACAGCTCGATCAACTTTGCTGCATTTTTCTTATGTGCGATATCAAGCGCGCTGTTTCCTTCACGACACTTGATTCCGACATTTGCTCCGTTTGCCAGTAACAGGCCGGTCATGGACGACGAACCGTTGTAGACCGCCTCCATCAAAGCTGTGATGCCGTCATTATCCTGCGCGTCGATGTTGGCGCCGATCTCCAGCAGCATTTCCACGACATCCTGCTTGTCACTCGCAGCAGCGATAATCAGGGAAGTCGCGCCCTCCCTGTCGCGGGACTCAAGATCTGCCCCGGCTTTGACGATCATTGCGGCTGCTTCGGCATGCCCTTTTTCTGCTGCGATCATCAACGCTGTCCGTCCTGCCTTGTCAGATGCCTTGACATCAGCCCCCTTGAACAGCAGCTGATCTACTATCTGGGCAAGGTCATACTGTGCCGCCAGCATCAGGGAGTCCAACCCGGCATTGTTACGATCGTGCAGATGCGCCCCCTTCTCCAGCAACATGGCGGTAACGCCTGAATGACCATTTTCAGCGGCAAATGTCAGGGCTGTGCCGCCATCTTTGGTGCGCGCATTGACATCCGAACCGCGATTCAGCAGCGCGACAATTGTTGCAAAGTGTCCGTTTTCAACAGCCATCATCAGGGCGGTTTTACCAAACAAATTCGCCGTATTGACATCTACTTTTTTCGACTGCAGATATTCAAGTACCGTTGCGGTTTCACCAGCGCCGGCAGCCAGGCGAAATAGCTTCTCCATTGCGTCAGCATCTGCATCTTCCCCGGCGACAACTGACATCGAAAGAGCCGGCAGCAGCAGGAAAATCATGAGTAACAATCTGTTCATGTGATTATCTCTGTAACGCCAATTATCCGCTCTTTTCATCATCATGAGTATCTTCTTCGTCTGGCTCATCAGGCTCCTCATGCGCTATTCCCTTGTGGCAATCGATGCAGGTCTTGCCTTCATCAGGCGCCTTGCCGTGACGTTTTCTTGCTGAACGATCCTGCAGACTGAGATCCATGCTATCCCATGCGTGGCAACTGCGGCATTCACGGGAGTCATTGTTGCGCATTTTTTCCCATACGCGACTGGCCATATCCCAGCGGTGCTGCTCATATTTTTCAGGTGTATCGATGGTGCCCAGAATTTCATGCAGCACGTCCTTATAGGCCATCACCTTGGCAACCATCTTGGGACCGAAAGCCTTGGGCACATGACAGTCCGAACAGGTGGCCCGCACTCCGGATTTATTCTTATAATGCAAGGTCTCCTTATACTCTTCCAGATTGACCTTCATCGAGTGACAGGATGTGCAAAACTCCATCTCGTTGGTATAGGCGAGGCCTCCTTCGAACAACAACATAAAGGCCGCACCGGCAAGAAATACCAGTGCGAGCAGGAACATAGATTTCTTACGAGCCATATCTTCTACCTTCATCTTCCCGGGACAGCGCTATCCCCTGTACAGGATAAGGAGTTGTCCATAAATAACTTCCCGATATCGCGCAGCAATGTTGTTCATCTTCAAGGCGCAGCAAGGAGCGCAAAGCAGCGTTATGTAACTCTTGCTGGAACGCAGAAGAAGGACAACAGGGCAAGCAGGATCGGTATGTTATTTTTGGACAACGACTAAGTCTCTCTACAAAACCTTGATCAATTCAATTTCAAAAACCAGCGTCTCATCGGGGCCAATTTTGCCAGCCCCCTGCTTCCCATAAGCCTGATCCGAAGGGATGGTGACACGCCATTTATCACCCTCTTTCATCTTCAGCAACGCTATACTGAACCCCGGAATCACTCGACTGACATTAAAAGTTGTACTCTTCCCTCTGTCGACAGAACTGTCGAACACCTCTCCCGACAACAGGGTTCCGTGATAATGTACTTCGACTCGATCACCCGGCATCGGAGTCTTGCCGCTGCCGCTGTTGATCACTTCATAGGTAACACCATTTTCCAGTTCCCTGACCTGCGGTTTTTTTGTTGACGGAGGTTGCGTCTGCGCAACACTCTTCGATGAAGAGCCTTGTGCCGCAGAGTTTTCGGCAAAAATCGAAGTCGGAATCAGCAGCGATGCTGCAACTATTGCTATGAAAGAAAAACGCACGGTATTTACTCCTGATTGATAATTTTCAATATATCTGCAAGCATTTTTATCTACAAAAGAACCAAGGTCAAGTCTTTCATGAGATAAGCACTCTAATTGGAGTGGCTCACATCACTCACCAGAGCTGATGGAAACCCGGAATATCCCATAAGCACAAGCGTAAAATCCCACCCTATAGCAATTGATATTAGTCAATGCTTATATACTTATATTCTAACTCATGTTAATATTTTCACATATCAAGAAGTCAGGCAAGTTATCCGCATAGCGGGGATATTTCCGTCCAGCTTCGTATCAACAAGAGAAGAGTAAGCCATGATTAACGCACTAATGATTACCGTCGCCATAGTATTAGCGGTCATTTCAATAGCTGTCCCGCTGCTTATGTTCACAGGATTCATGCAATCCATCCGTCATAAGGGAGAGTAAGGAGTTGTCCAGTAACTTCTCAATAACCCCGTGCATGTGAATAAAATGCTATCGCATTTAATCGTGGTCAGAAGACCACTCCTACATCTGACGTCACATAAAACCGTGGGAGCGGTCATCTGACCGCGAAATACACGGGGTTATTGAGAAGTTACGTTGTCCACAGGATTATTGAAAAAATTCGCTCTCTTGAGTTAGATCATTGTGCGTCGCACGATGATCGCGGATGATCGCCTCCTGACTCATCTGATATGCGGAAAAGAGAGATTATGGCAACTCCTGATTGCAGCACCATACCCCAGGTCGCACTTGATTTCATGAACACTGTCCACTGTGAAGAGTTGACACTGGTTCAATCGATAAGCAACTTGCTTGACGCGGATACGCCTGACAACACACACATCAGTCAACTTCTGGAGCAGTGGGTCGCACATACCGAACAGCACTTTGCGCGCGAAAACCGCTACATGGAGGAGTACCGCTTCCCTGCTTTCCCGGTGCACTCTCAAGAACACGAAGCAGCTCTGCAACAGATACGCCAGGTGCAGCAGCAATGGGATCAACAGCAGAATCTTGAATCTCTGAAGCAGTATGTACAGCATGACTGGCCAGCCTGGTTCAAAAATCATATTTCAACGATGGACTTCATCACCGCGAAGTTTCTGAGCCAGTTCGATTTCGAAGTGGAGCTGTAAAATGCCTGTAACCCTGTGCAGAAAGCAGGGTTGGGAGCCTGCTTTTCAGGGCTGTATAAAACAGGGACGTTTTATCAGAGCGTACATGGATGTATTCACAGCGGCGCTGAAAGGCTGATCCCGACCCTGCGTAGACCCGGATGATGCACAGACTTCTATGAGAACTTACCAGGCATCTCCTTAACTCCCCACCAGCTTGTCGAAAATACGAAAACCGGCAATATAGGTTCCTGCCGCAGATCCCATGGTGCTGAAGAGAAACACCAGCAGGATGCGTGACACCCTGTTTTTCCACCAGCCGCTCCAGTGAGTGACATCATGGCGCAGCTTCTCAAAATCACCCACCTGCGGTTTGCGCAGCAGTGTCTCGGCAGCAGCTGTGACCATGCCTGCGCCAACAGTCGGATTCAGTGAGGTGATCGGAGCGGCGACAAATGCGGTCAATATCGTCAGGATATGCCCGCCGGCAATCAACGCCCCGAGCGCCGACAGGGTTCCGTTGATCAATACCCACTCGGCAACCAGGTTCCAGCCCAACTCCGGACTGCGCATAAAACCAGCGGTAAATCCACCCAGGATCAGCACCACAATCAGCCAGGGCAGAAACTTGAGCCAGGATTTTTTTTGCGGCAACTGCTCCAACTCCGTCAACAGCTGCTGTGGATCAGCAACTCCCTGCTGCAGGGTTTCAAGAATCCCCTTCTGATGCCCGGCGCCAACCACTGCGAGAATATTTTTATAGGAGTGCTGCTGCTGCTCCTGGATGAGCCGGGCCGCCATATAACGATCCCGTTCAGTAATTAATGGTTCAAACAAATCCTTGCGTTCGGCGGCAAATTCAGAGAAGGTCGTCTCCAGCATATCCCCCTCCTTGAGCCTTTCGACATCCTCCTCCGTCACCTCTTCGCGCGACAGAACGGATGCCAGAAGCCCGCCAAAAAGGCCAAAGCGCTTCCACCAGCTGACATTATTCATCACCCGGCGCAATGTGACTCCAATTTCACGGTCAATCAACAGAACCGGCAAATCGTACTTTTCTGCAATACTAATCGCTTCACGCTGCTCCGCTCCCGGCTCGATACCAAACTGTTCGGCCAGCCTTTGCTGATAGGCGCTGAGCGCCAGCTGCGCCGTTACCATCGATGCCTTGCCGCTCCTGATGACCTGAAATAGATCCATGCGCGCCATGGCATCGGGATCGATCAGCGACTGGTAGCGGCTGTTGCAAAGCTCGACCGCAACAGCATCGAATTCACCGCTATCCAGTAGCTCACGGACTTCATCTGCGCTGGCGCGAGAGACATGCGCTGTTCCCAGTACATACACCTCGCCCTGCCCCAGTCTGACGTGAACATCGATGGAAGGATTCTGATTGGTTGTCATCACTAAGGGGCCTCTGAATGAATCTATGGGACGGGGATTCGAAGGAAGGGCAACACGATTGAATCACAGCCTACCTAATCTGTTATGCTTGCAAACGCGACGAATTTTGACACATTACTGACTATGATACGCTGGAAACTGCATTTTATTTTTCTTCTGGGTCTCTGTGTTGCTTTCACCAGCGGCTGCCAGAGCATGGCTGAGCGCAAGCGCGATGAATCTCTGTCATCGACTCTTACGCTCTATGGCAAGGTCTTACGCTGGCAAGGGCCGAACGAACAGGGATCTATGCTCGCTCACCCCGAACAGGCGCCCAAAAACAGAGGCATCACCGTTACCTCATACAAAGTGCTCTCCAACCCGGTCAAAACAGGGGAGGACTCGGCACATCAAACGGCTGCGATCGAGTATGTGTATCATGACAGCCAGGTGATAAAACGCATCATCGACCAGCAGATCTGGGAGTATGACAGCGAGAATGAAATATGGTTGCGGGAAAACCCACCGCCGGGGATGCCCAGATAGCACTCGATTAGTTGACATATATCAACATCTACTCATCTCAACTTGACCTGACACCACACATATAAGACAATTTACCGGTTAATTTCAAGAATTCTACAATATTCTGATTTACCAAAATTCTAATATCTCTGTCGAAGCAACTGCTTTGCCAGTCAATTATGTGGTTTAATTTGTGGGAGACAACACTATGAGTGAAGGGGCAGATCTAAAAAAACGCCGCTTTCTGACTCTCTCGACAGCCGTCATTGGCGCTGTTGGAGCAGGAGCCGTCGCCGTTCCGTTTGTGATGTCATGGCAACCGAGTGCAAGAGCAAAAGCTGCCGGCGCACCCGTTGAAGCCGACATCAGCAAACTTGAAGAGGGGCAACTGCTGCGCGTCAAATGGCGCGGCAAACCGGTGTGGGTAGTTAATAGAACAAAACAGAATCTTGAAGACCTGCCCACGCTTGACAGCAAGCTCGCCGATCCTGCTTCGCAGGTCGAGCAACAGCCGGCCTACTGCAAAAACCCGACTCGCTCGATCAAGCCTGAGTATCTGATCGCCATCGGCATCTGTACGCATCTCGGCTGCTCTCCAACCTATCGTCCCGATGTTGCCCCTGCTGATCTTGGCAGTGACTGGCTTGGGGGTTTCTTCTGCCCCTGCCATGGCTCCAAGTTCGACCTTGCCGGGCGCGTCTTTGCAGGTCTTCCCGCACCGACAAACCTGGTGATCCCGCCGCACAGTTATCTCTCTGACAAGGTTATTCTTATTGGTGTTTACGGAGGTGCCTCATGAGTGCATTGCAAAACATGGTCGGCTGGATCGATGATCGCTTCCCGATGACCAAGGTATGGAACGAGCACCTGGCTCAATACTACGCGCCGAAAAACTTTAACTTCTGGTATTTCTTCGGCTCGCTGGCAATGCTGGTGCTGGTCATCCAGATTCTTACCGGCTTATGGCTGGCGATGATGTATAAGCCGGACGCGGATCTCGCATTTGCATCCGTTGAATACATCATGCGCGATGTCAACTGGGGCTGGTTGATCCGCTACATGCATTCGACCGGCGCCTCGGCGTTTTTTCTTGTCATCTATCTGCACATGTTCCGCGGCCTCATGTATGGCTCCTACCGCAAACCACGTGAATTGCTATGGCTCATCGGCATGGTCATCTATGTCGCCATGATGGCAACAGCATTCATGGGCTATCTGCTTCCCTGGGGTCAGATGTCTCTGTGGGGCGCAGCGGTTATCGTCAACCTGTTCCAGGCTATCCCCATCGTCGGTGAAGACCTGGCAATCTGGATTCGTGGTGACTACGTCATCTCCGACGTTACCCTGAACCGTTTTTTTGCGCTGCACTTCCTGCTCCCGTTCGTTCTCGTCGCACTGGTATTCGTACACATCGTGGCGCTGCACAAGGTCGGCTCCAACAATCCGGACGGCATCGAAATCAAGAAGGGTCCCAAAGGCAACAAGTGGAGCGACACCGCTCCAGCCGACGGCATTCCTTTCCACCCCTACTACTCGGTCAAGGATATTGCCGGCATTATCGTATTCCTGATGTTCTTTGCCGGCATCATCTTTTTTGCACCTGAGGGCGGCGGCTATTTCCTCGAGGCGCCAAACTTCGAACCGGCAAATCCATTGAAAACCCCCGTGCATATTGCCCCGGTGTGGTACTTCACCCCCTTCTATGCCATTTTGCGCGCTGTTCCCAGCTTTGCGGGCACCCAGGTATGGGGCGTCATCGCCATGGGAGGCGCTATTGTGGTGCTGTTCCTGCTGCCGTGGCTGGATCGCAGCCCGGTCAAATCCGTGCGCTATAAGGGCGGTCTCTACAAGGGCTTCCTCGCCATGTTCGTGATCGTATTTGTCATCCTCGGGTGGCTTGGCACACAGCCTGCATCAGAGTTGTACACCCTGTTTGCACAAATTGCGACCACACTCTACTTCGCATTCTTCTTCCTCATGCCGTGGTTCAGCAAGGCTGACAAAACCAAGCCGGTTCCTGAGAGGGTGACAAAATGAAAAAGTTATTGATTGCAATTGTTATGCTGGCATCCTCTCCCGCATTTGCAAGCGGGGGAAATCTCCACCTGGATCATGCCGATGTAGATATCACCGACCAGGCATCACTGCAGCGCGGCGCCAAATACTATGTCAACTACTGCCTTACTTGCCACTCGATGAAATATGAACGCTGGCAGCGCATGCTGGAGTTTGATATCCCTGAAGATTTGCTCAAGCAAAATCTGATGCCGTCAGACGCCAAGCCCGGAGACCTGATGACCATTGCCATGAACCCGGACGATGCAGCCAACTGGTTCGGCGCTCCGCCACCCGATCTGACGCTGGAAGCGCGTCTGCGCGGTGACGACTGGATCTACACCTACCTGCGCAGCTTCTACATCGATGAGAGCCGCCCCTTTGGCGTCAACAATATCGTTTTCGACAAGGTTGGTATGCCGCATGTTCTATGGGAACTCCAGGGTATGCAAAAAGCGATATTTGAAGAGCATAAAGACGACAACGGCCACGAAAGCCACGTCTTCAAGGGCTTCGAGATGGTCAAGCCAGGCAAGATGTCTCCTCAGGAGTATGATCAGATGGCGCTGGATCTGACCAATTTTCTCTCCTACATGGGCGACCCCAGCAAGCTAAAACGCCACTCTCTTGGCATCAAGGTACTGCTGTTTTTGCTGGTTTTCTTCATCTTCGCCTACCTGTTGAAAAAGGAATACTGGAAAGACGTCCATTAATCGAACCGTAAAACAGCAATTCTAAATGTAGAGAGATACTCACCACGAAGGGCACGAAGGCGCTTTTGTAACCAGTTGATTCTTCGTGATCTTCGTGTGCTTCGTGGTAAAAGTCTTTTAAGATATCGACTCTTTATTGGTACATTGAGAATTGCTGACCATAAAACTATAACTCCACCCAACAAAAGGCGCGCATGTTATAATGTGTGCCTTTTTTAATTGCGCTGCTTTAGCGCTTACGAGGATCTCATCAGCATGCCAAGCATGATCAACAAGCGAACCGTCATGACCCTGTTCTCTGACCCGGAGAGCATCTACAGCCATCGTGTACGCATCGTGCTTGCTGAGAAAAATATCACCGTCGACATTCTCGATGCCGACCCTCTCGACTTGCCTGAAGATGTCACCGAAGTCAATCCCTATGGCACGCTGCCAACCCTGATAGACAGGGATCTGTCACTCTATGATTCACGCATTATTATGGAGTACCTCGATGAGCGCTATCCTCACCCGCCCCTGCTGCCAATTGACCCCGTCTCTCGTGCAACCACTCGCATCTATCTGCACCGTGTGGAGAGAGACTGGTACACACTGTCAGACATTATTATCAAAGGTGGCAAACCGGCTACGAAAGCACGCAAGGAGCTCAAAGAGGCGCTGCTGTCGGCCGGACCGGTGCTGGCCGCAAAACCCTACTTCATGAGCGATGATTTCACCCTCGTGGATGCCACGATTGCACCACTCCTATGGCGGCTTTCTGCTCTTGGCATTGAACTCAAGGGCGCAGGATCCGGACAGGTGCTTGGTTATGCAAAACGCCTATTTGAGCGTCCATGTTTCGGCAAAAGCCTCACGGAAGAAGAGAAAGAACTGCGTAAGTGACTTCTACCCGCCCCTACCTGATCCGTGCATTCTACGAGTGGATCGTCGACAACGATTTGACTCCGCACCTGGTGGTAAATGCTGAACAGGAGCATGTTACTGTTCCACATCAGCATGTCGAGAATGGAAAAATTGTGCTGAATATCAGTCCGTCTGCCGTTAAGGCGCTTGACCTTGGCAACGACTGGATCTGCTTCAACGCCCGTTTTGGCGGGCAATCACTGGATATCGGCCTGCCGCCGGATGCTGTATTGGGAATCTACGCGCGCGAAAATGGCCAGGGAATGCTGTTCCACGACGAGCAACCGGAGAGTGACCCTCCGCAAACACCGGCTCCGGAAAGCCACTCAAAAAACAGTTCGCGACCACAGTTGAAAGTCATTAAATAGTTGTTCATGCGCCACTTGTAGCAGCATTTGTAAACAACCTGGATATTTTATAATCTAATACTCCAAGAGCAATTCTCAATGTACCAATAAAGTGTCAACATCTTAAAAGACTTTTACCACGAAGCACACGAAGACCACGAAGAATCAAATGGATATAAAATGTCTTCGTGCCCTTCGTGGTGAATATCTCTACATTTAGAATTGCTGAATACTCCAAGAGAAAAAACATGCAGGATATCGAACACAAAGCATCCCAGATCCGCCTGCTCATCTTTGATGTCGATGGCGTTTTGACCGACGGCAGTCTCTTCATCGGTGATGATGGCCAGGAGTACAAGGCGTTTAACTCCAAAGATGGCCTGGGAATGTCGCTTTTACAACAAAGCGGCGTACAGATAGCCATCATCACTGCGCGCAGCTCCGAAGTCGTTAAGATTCGCATGCAAACCCTGGGAGTCAAGTTTGTTTTTCAGGGACGCAAGAACAAAACCTCGGCTTACGAGGAGTTAAAGCAGGAGACGGGATTCAGCGATGCGCAGATTGCCTATGTCGGTGACGATTTGATCGACCTGCCCGTCATGCGCCAGGTTGCTCTCGCAATTGCGGTGAAAGATGCGCATCCGCTGGTGACCCAGCATGCACACTGGCAAACCCCATCCACTGGCGGGCGCGGCGCCGCGCGTGATGTCTGTGAAATGATCATGCAGGCCCAGGGGACCTTTGAATCAAGTCTGACCACATTTCTCTCATGAAGAGCTGGCTGCGCCTCATTGTGCTGATCGCTGTCATGCTGGCAATCGGCAGCTATGTCACGCATCTGGACCGGCAGACAAAATCATCAGTTACGGGCAGTGTTGTTCATCAGGATTATCCCGATATCCGCATACGCAATCTGCAACTGACCCATACCGACTCCAGCGGTCATCACCTGCATCATATTATCGCCGACGAACTGCGCCATTACATCGACAGATCGACCGAGCTGGACAATATTCATCTGATCATGACTCCGGCTGATGCCCCCAACTGGTACACACAAGCCGATCACGGCTGGATAGATCAAAAAAACAAACTCCTGATGCTCTACGGCTCCGTCTTTCTCAAGCAGGACGCGAGCGATACCTCCCCCGCTATCGAGACGATCAGCAGGGACATGATCATTGATTATGAAAACAGCCTGGCATACAGCATGGCGCCTGCAACGGTTCTGAACGGTGGTCACCTGCTCTCCGGAACCGGTGTGGACATCCACCTGAAAAAACCAGTGCAGGTGCGTATTCTCTCAAATGTGCGCGGCTCCCATGTCATTGAATAAGGTGTCCTTTCGATTTATTCAGAGTCTCCCTAAACTACTCTCTGTTTTTCTCGCTTGCATGCTGTTTGCTGCAACACAGCTGCAAGCAGAGATGAAACTGCCGGTCAATATCTTGGCCGACAGTGTCGAGCATGATGATGCAACCGCATCTATCCTCTACAGCGGCAACGTCAAACTGACACAGGGGGAGATCTCGCTCTTTTGTGATCAACTAAAGCTCTCGCGTGACAAGCACAACAACAGCCTGATCACAGCAACCGGCAATCCCGTCATCTTTCAGCAGTCGGGAGTCGAGGGCTCATCCAGCGGCAAAGCCTCCGTTGTCACCTACCATGTCAAGCAGCGACTGCTGCAACTCAAAGGTGAACCGCTTCAATTCGAACATCATGACCTGGAAGGCAACCATACCAGTGGAGATGCGCTTGTAGCAGATTACGATATGCACAACGAGCATATTAAAATGCGCGGCTCACCCATTCACATCAAACATACCAAAAAGAGCAATGGCAAGGAGCCGCCTCTCACCGGAGAAGCCCGCAACATCGACTATGACATGAAAAAGGAGCAGCTGGTTATGACCGGCAACGCCCGCATCGAGCAGGATGGCAGCAAGGTCACCAACGACCGGATTATTTTTGATTTGAAACACATGACTGTGATTGCCGGTAAAAAGGCAAACGCCCGTGAGCGCGTGCATACGACCATTCGGCTCGAGGAACGGTAGTGCTCCATCAATGTAATAATTTGGGATTCAGCGCTCCTGTGGTGTTTCGCAGCAAGGCGCAGTACGCAGGGAATGGCCATGAACGCTGACAAGCTCACTGAACCCGAAAATATTGCATTGATGGAGCACCAGCCCATGGAGAAACTCAGCGCCATATCCCTGCTAAAACGATACAGCAAACGCACAGTCGTGAAGGATGTCTCCATCGACGTCGAGCGTGGCGAGGTTGTCGGTTTGCTGGGTCCCAACGGCGCCGGCAAAACCACCAGTTTTTATATGATCGTGGGCCTCGTTCCCGTCGATGGCGGCAGAGTCATGCTGGGTAATAAAGATATTACGCAGTTGCCCATTCATCGCCGCGCCAATCTCGGCATCGGCTATCTCTCCCAGGAGCCATCGGTGTTTCGCCGCATGCGTGTTGAAGATAACCTGCTGACGATCCTGGAACTGCGCCCTGAACTGGAAAAACATCAGCGCAAGGATATCTGCGACAGTCTGCTGAAACAGTTTGGACTCTCCGCACTGCGCAGCAACCTGGCCATGAGCCTCTCGGGTGGAGAGAGGCGGCGTCTCGAGATTGCCCGCTCATTGACAATGGAACCCTCCTTCATACTGCTTGATGAACCTTTTGCCGGCATCGACCCGATTTCCGTCGCGGATATACAGAATATCATCAGGGAGCTCTCTGCGGAGGGCATCGGTATTTTGATCACCGACCACAATGTACGCGAAACACTGGGCATCTGTGACAGGGCCTATATCATCAACGAAGGTGAGGTGCTTGCACATGGAGAACCACAAACATTACTGAATAATCCGGATGTACGCGATGTCTATCTCGGACATGACTTTCAGATGTAAGGGATGTGGTATTTATTAAAATACCTCATCCCTAAACAAAGAATTGAGGCAAGTCAGTAGCAAAATCTGCTGTATCAGCTAAAATATTAATAACCAGCATACATAAATAATTTAAAAAACAGTGAAGCAAAGCCTTCAAATTCGTCTTGGCCATCAATTGACCATGACCCCGCAACTGCAGCAGGCCATACGTCTGCTGCAACTCTCTACCCTGGAGCTGAATGCCGAAATTCAACAGGCTCTCGAAGAGAATCTTATGCTGGAAGTCGATGAAGCCATCGATGAACAGCCATTTGAAGCGGAGAGTGTTGACGAAATCACCGATCCCTCCACCCTGGAACTCAATTCGAGTGACGATAAAATCCCCGATGAGCTGCCTGTCGATGCCGACTGGTCGTCTATTTATGACATTTCTCCGCCACGCAGTCGCGACACCTCACAGGAATCCGAGTGGGACATCTCCTCTGCTGCCGCGGAAACGGGACTGTACGACCATCTGTTATGGCAAACCTGCCTTGCATCCTTTACTGATATCGAACAGCAGATAGCAGAACGCCTCATCGAGGAGATCAATGACGATGGCTATTTTATCGGTGATACAGATGAAACAGCGGAGAGCTTTGACTCTCGGCTGATGACTCCGCAACTGGTCGAAGATGTGCTGAAGAGAATTCAGAGTTTTGACCCGGCCGGGGTCGGTGCGCGTGATTTGCGTGAAACCCTGGGCATTCAACTTCATCAATTGGCTGCAGATACTCCCCTGCGTCAGCAGGCCATTGCAGTGATCGAAAACTGGTTCGATCTTCTTGCTGAAAACAACACCCTGATGCTGCGCTTGCGCACCGGGCTGGACAAGCAGTCCCTGAAAACAGCTCTGCAGCTGATTCGCTCATGCAATCCCCGCCCGGGACAGAGCATCTCGAAAAAGAGCAACGACTATGTCATCCCGGATGTCACTGTCATTCGCCACAATGACCGTTGGGTCGTCGAGAGCAACACCGAAAACGCCCCTGCTTTACGCATCAACAGCGGCTATGCCTGCCTGATTAAACGCGGTGACCGCAGCCATGGCAACCAGTTGATGCGCGACCATCTCCAGGAGGCCCGCTGGTTGTTAAAAAGCCTGCAAAGTCGCCGCGAGACCCTGCTGAGAGTGGCGCAAAGCATCGTCACCCGGCAGCAGGCCTTTCTTGACAGGGGAGCGGAAGCAATGAGGCCGATGGTGATGCGGGAACTGGCCGATGAACTCGAGTTGCACGAATCCACAATTTCCCGTGCTGTAACCAACAAATATATGCTGACGCCCCTTGGTATCTTTGAATTCAGGTATTTCTTCTCCAGCCATGTTGGAAATGAATCTTCAGGGAATCACTCGTCAACCGCTGTTCGCGCCAGAATCAAAAAAATGATTCACCTGGAAGAGCCTGAAAAACCATTGAGCGACAACAGAATTACCTCTCTGCTGAAAGAGCAGGGAATCTCCATTGCCCGTCGTACTGTGGCAAAATATCGTGATTCGATGGCAATTCCGTCATCGAGTGATCGCAAACGCATGATCTAGCAAGTTTTTTTACGGGGGAAGGGTTGCAATTCAATGAGTTATCACAGACACTTTCCCGATCCTTCCCCCGAACCCCCATCCTATCGATTTTTTCGTAGGTTCATGACAACAAGAGGACAACAACATGCAAGTCAATCTAACTGGTCGTCATCTGGATATTACCGATTCAATGCGCAATTACGTCATTAGTAAATTTGAAAAGCTGGAGCGGCATTTCGACAGCGTCACCCGGGTCAACGTCATTCTGGGTATTGAGAAACAACGCCAGTTGGCTGAAGCCAACTTCCATGTCAGTGGGCAGGATATCTTTGCCGAGACTGAAAATGAAGATATGTATGCCGCCATCGACGCCCTGGTTGATAAACTTGACCGCCAGTTAATGAAATACAAAGAGAAGTTGCAGAGTCACCGTTAATGACCATTCCTGCCTCACTACTCAATGGCAACGGCATCATACTGGATGCCGCGCCAGGCGAGAAAGACGAACTCATCGACAAGATCGCGGCCTTGCTGGAGGATCCCGATGCCTCACCGCAAACTATTGTCAACAAACTGCGTGCACGTGAAGAGCTTGGAAGCACAGCTCTGGGATACGGAATAGCACTACCGCATGCGCGCTTGCAGGGCATCGATACACCCAGGGCTGTTTTTATTCGCCTCGCTCAGGGTGTTGATTTTGATGCCCCGGATGAAGATCCTGTCGACATTATTTTTGCCATGCTGGTGCCGGCCGGAGCAAACGAGGAGTATTTACGCCTGCTGGCTGCACTTGCAAAGATGTTCAACGATGCTGATATTCGTGATCAATTGCGTTCAGCCTCAACTCAGGAAGAGATTTATTCTATTCTTACCGGCATACAGCAACGCAAAATCGCATGAGCCGTTCTACCATTGGAAGCTTCATGCAGGCGGTAGCCCAGCGTCTTGAGATCAGCTGGCTTGCAGGCATCGATGGCAGTGACAAACCTCTTCTGGATGAGGAGAAAAGTCGCAGTGGGCAGACCCTGGTCGGCTCCCTGAATTTTATCCATCCGAACCGCATCCAGCTGATCGGCAATGCTGAATTGAACTATCTGGAAAGGCTTGCAGGCAGAACACGTGCGGACACCATCCGGCAACTCTTTATCCCGGAACCAGCCGCAGTTATCTGCACCGACGGCATTGATGTTCCCGACTATTTGATCGAGGCAGCCAGCAATACCGACACGCCTCTGCTGGCAAGTCCGGAGGATGATCAGAGGGTTCTCAACAACCTGCAATATTATCTCTCCCAGGAACTTGCAGAGCGTGAAACCATGCACGGGGTTTTTCTCGAAGTGCTGGGAATCGGAGTGCTGTTATCCGGCATGGTCGCTATCGGCAAGAGTGAACTCGCCCTGGAACTGGTCGCCCGGGGCCATCGTCTGATTGCTGATGACGCGCCGGAATTTGCGCGTATCGCACCGGATATCGTCAGTGGCAGTTGCCCTCCTCTATTACAGGATTTTATCGAAGTCCGCGGACTGGGCTTGCTCAATGTACGCAGCATGTTCGGCAATACCGCGATCAAGCGCAGCAAGTATCTGCGCCTGATCATTCATCTGGCGCGACTCGATGACGAAAGCCTCGCTAAGATGGACCGCCTCACCGGAAGCTACTCCACACGCAATGTGCTGGGACTGGAGATTCCCCTGGTAACCATCCCCGTGGCGCCGGGACGCAACATGGCGATACTCATGGAGACAGCGGTGCGTAACTATATCCTGCGCCAGGCAGGCTATGATGCCAGCGAGGACTTCGTCGCCCGCCAGCGAATCGCTATCGAAGAGACAGCAGCAGAGGAAGAGCTGTAGGGTGTCAATAAGCGAAGCGCATTGCACCTGAAGCAGGTGGATGCGTATCGCTTATCCTTCGTGGTCAGATGAGCACACCTGCATCCTGAATGTGACACATCATTGTAGGTCTTCTGACCGCGAAAAAACTTCATTCCGGAAACTTCTCCAAATAGTCGGCCATCTCTCCCGGCACCACCTCCTCACTCCAGGGAAGCACTCCAAGCAGCGGCGCATCGATACGTCCCAGCAAGGTTTCGATGATATCGTCCATTGCCTCCAGGCCGGGCTGCAGCTGATTCGCTACCCAGCCGGCAAACTCCAGTCGCGAAGAGTTGATTGCCGCAGCTGTCAGCAGTGCATGATTGATGCAGCCAAGCCGTAAACCAACGACCAGGATCACCGGCAGTTCCAGTCTGTTCGCCAGATCCGGAAGCATTGCCTCGTCACCAAGCGGCACCTGCCAGCCCCCGACACCTTCAACCACCACTCTGTCAGCCGTCTCTTCAAGTTCATGGTAAACAGAGACAATCTTCGCCACGCTGATAGCCTTGCCGCTGCGTGCTGCTGCAATATGCGGCGCAATCGCAGGCTCAAAAGCATAAGGGTTGACCTGTGAGTATGGCAATACGCTTGAACAGGCCGGCATGATTTGCATTGCATCATGATTACGCAACCCGGCCGCAGAGGGATCACAGCCCGAGGCAACGGGCTTCATACCTGCAACCTCGAAACCCCGGCGCTTGAGCAACTCCATCACAGCAAGGGTGACGATCGTCTTGCCTACCCCGGTATCCGTGCCTGTAATGAAATAGCCGCTCATCTCTTTCTCATCGTGGTCAGATGACCACTCCTACGCCTGTTGTCGTCATTTGCCGTAGGAGCGGCCTTCTGGCCGCGAAATAGACAAACTCTCCACTGGTATCGTCGTTACACCGCCCTCTGTCACCTGCTGCGGCGCCCACGCATGCCCGTATACAACCTCCCAGGTCGAGGGGATGCATCCTTCACTGCGATACTGTTCGTAGGCAGCACGAAACTGCTGCATGCGGCTTTTCCCTGTCAATCCTTTGCTGCGCCCGCTCACGGCATTGTGCGCGCCAATGCTCTTGATATCGCGCATCAGCTGATCAACACTCTCATAAGTCATGGTGATCTGCTCGGCATCGATGACAGGCTCAGCAAACTGTGCTTCGACCAGCATGTCGCCGATATCATGCATGTCCACAAAAGAGTTCACGTGGGTTCCCGCGTCGACCTGCGCCCATGCGCTGCGCAGCTCCTTGAGCGTATCCGGGCCAAAGGTGGTGAACATCAGCACGCCTCCGGGACGCAGTACCCGGCGAAACTCCCTGAAAGTCGAGGCGAGATCCGAGCACCACTGCAATGCGGCATTGGAGTAGATGATATCCACACTGTGGGCAGCCAGTGGCAGCTGCTCCAGGTCTGCGCACAGCGGTAGCGGACGCCGCAGAAAACGGCCGCGCCGCCTGGCGCGCTGCAGCATCGGCATGGCGAAATCGAGTGCAATCACTGATGCCTTCGGATAACGTTTGAGCAAACTGGCGCTTGCCTCACCGGTTCCGGCGCCGATGTCGACGATCATTTTAGGCTGCAGTCGAATATACTCTAGCCGTTGCAGCATGCGTCGGCCGATCTCGCGCTGCAGCACAGCGGCTTCATCGTAAGCTTCTGCTGCACGCGAAAAGGCGCGACGCGCATGGTGTTTGTCAATCATTCAAGGACTCCAGAGCCTGCATGCATCGTTCAGGATGGGATAAAAAAGGAGCATGTCCGGCACCATCGATCACCTCTATTTGTGCATCTGTCAGCAACTTCCTGGTGCAGTCCGCTGTCGATGATACAACCAGCTTGTCCTTTTCACCGTAGAGCCATAAAGAGGGCGTCTCAAGTTCATGCAGCTGTGAGCGCTGATCCGTGTGCAACAGCAACTGCAGCCCTGTCTGCAATGCATGTGTCGATGCCGCCGGCCGTAAAGAGATGCTCGCCTTGAGCTGACGTAAAACCTCTTCCGGCTGTTGCGCGCCTCGCACCTGCAGCCCAAGAAAGCGTATCAATGTCTGCACCGGACTCGCTGTGAGTGCATCGCCAAACTGTTGTAAATCAGAGGCATCCATACCACATGACCAGTCGCTGCGGCGTACGAAACAGGGGGTTCCCGCAAGCATCAGCAGGGATATCAGGCGTTGCGGTTGCCGCAAGGCAGCCTGCAGTGCGATCTGCGCCCCCAGTGACCAGCCTATCCACACTGCCTGCGGTGGCGCCTCCCGCAGACAGGCATCAGCCCAATCGTCGATGCTGCTATCCAGCGGCAGTGAATCACTACCGCCATGGCCCGGCAACTCGATGATCGTTACCTCCCACTGCTGTTGCAACCGGGGAAGCAGTGGTAGCCACACAGCAGCATTCATACCCCAGCCATGCAACAGCACCAGCGGGCGGCCAGTCCCCTTGGTTTCACAGTAAAGCGCCATCAATGATCCTGCCGCTGTATCTGATCCAGTGCGTCCAGTAGCTGATCGACTTGTGCATCGGTATGCAAAGCTGAAAATGTGATGCGCAGGCGCGCGCTCTGCCACGGCACTGTGGGCGGGCGAATCGCACTCACCAGGATGCCACGCGCCTCAAGAGCATGGCTCCAGCGCAGGGCGCGATCGGCTTCACCAACAAGCAGAGGCTGGATGGGCGTCTCACTCGGCATCAGTGGCAGCCCGAGCTGCCCGGCGCCATGACGAAAGCGGCTGATGAGTTGGCGTAGATGCGCACGACGCCACGCATCACTGATCACGATTTTCAACGCTTCACGCAGCGCCTCCGCCATCGCAGCCGGCGGCGCCGTGGTATAGACCCAGCTGCGGGCATCCTGGATCAGCGTCTCGATGAGAGTCTCACTGCCCGCCACAAAAGCCCCGAAAACACCGAAGGCTTTTCCCAGGGTGGCCATCAGGACAGGAACCTGCTGTTGCGTATAACCGTCTGTACATCCCCTGCCCTGTTCACCCAAAACTCCGATGCCATGTGCATCATCGATCATCAGTAGAGCATCGTGCCCCTCACAACAGGCTGTCAGCTGCGTCAATGGCGCAATATCACCATCCATGCTGAAAACCCCATCACTGATGACCATGCTGCAACCCTTGCTGACGGTACCCAGCTGCTGTTCCAGCATGTTGATATCTGCATGGTGGTAGCGGTGAAAGGCGGCAGCGCTGGCCAGACCGCCATCGATCAGGGAGGCATGATTGAGCCGGTCTTCAAACAGCTGGTCACCACGCGCCGTGAGTGCAGTGATAGCGCCGATGTTGGCCATGTAGCCGCTTGAAAACAACAGCACACGTTGCCGTCCAAGCCACGCCGCCAGCTCCTCTTCAAGCGCATGATGCGCCGCAGTATGGCCGCTAATCAGATGCGCTGCGCCGCTGCCAACACCCCAGTGATTGATACCACGTTTCATGGCCCGGGTTATATCAGGATGATTCGCCAGCCCGAGGTAGTCATTGGAGCAGAAACTCAGCAGTTGCTTGCCTTCACTCGACAAATCAACCTGCTGTGGTGAATCTATGATCCTTCGCTGACGATAGAGATTGCGTGCATGCTTTTCAGCCAGCTGCAGCTGCAGCCTTGCCATCAACCTTTCAGCCATGACAGCAGACTTTCTTCTGTGCTTCGATCTGCTCCATATTCAAGCCCAGGCGCTGAAACAACTGCTGATCACGGCTCTCTTCTGGATTGTCCGTGGTCAACAGGCGCTCTCCGTAAAATATCGAGTTGGCGCCGGCGAGGAAACACAGCGCCTGGGTCTCGTCACTCATTTCAGTACGCCCTGCAGAGAGCCGCACATAAGACTCCGGCATCAGGATGCGCGCAACAGCAATGGTGCGCACGAACTCCAGCGGATCCAGCACATCTGTATTCTCCAGCGGGGTTCCTTCGACTTTGACCAGCATATTGATGGGCACGGACTCGGGATGCTGTGGCTGATTGACCAATTCCTGAAGCAGGCGCACCCTGTCACGACGCTGCTCGCCCATGCCAAGAATCCCTCCCGAACAGACATTGATGCCTGCATCACGGACGTGCGCCAGGGTATCGAGGCGATCCTGGAAAGTGCGGGTTGTGATGACATTGCCGTAAAATTCAGGCGAAGTATCGAGATTGTGATTGTAGTAATCCAGCCCGGACTGTTTGAGACGTTGCGCCTGCGGTTGCGTCAGCATACCCAGGGTAACACAGGTCTCCATGCCGAGATCCTGCACTGCACCGATCATCTCGATAACCCGGTCGAGATTTTTATCGGTCGGGTTGCGCCATGCCGCCCCCATGCAGAAACGCGTCGAACCGTTCTGTTTCGCTGCTACTGCCGCGCTGATCACCTCAACCAGCGGCAGCAGCTTCTCCCGTTCCAGGGTCGTATTGCTGGAAGCACTCTGGGAGCAGTAACCGCAATCCTCCGGACAGGCACCCGTTTTGATACTGAGCAGTGTACTGACCTGCACCTGGTTGGCATCAAAATGCCGGCGATGAATCGTCTGCGCCTGAAACAGCAGATCATTAAAAGGCAAGCCAAAGAGGTCTCCGATCTCTTCCATACTCCAGTCATGTCGTTGCATTGTGTTTCTACTCCACTGTAACTCTGCTAAACTCTCTACTCTATTCAGCGCCCATGTTAATGGGCTGCTCTTATTTGTCAACCTGCAAGGATAGCCGTGGTTAACAACTGGATAAAAAACATACAATTCAAGCTGCTTCCCGGTTGCTGTCTGCTGTGCGGAAAACTCTCGGAGAAACAGCAGGACCTCTGCCCCGCTTGTAGAAACAAACTCCCCTTCAATGATCATCTCTGCAGGAGTTGTGCGCAACCATTACCATCATCAATACCAGCTGGAAGCATTTGCGGGCGCTGCCAAACAAATCCACCCGTTTATGACCACTGTTTTGCCCCGTTTCGCTATCAGGATGAGCTCACCAACCTGCATCACAACTTTAAGTTTCATCACAAGCTGGCGGCAGGGCGCTTGATGGCTGAATTGATGTGCGAACGGCTTGCAGCGCCATCAGTGCGACTCCCCCAACTCCTGCTGCCCGTGCCACTGCACGCCAGGCGTCTCAGAGAGCGGGGATTCAACCAGGCGCAGGAACTCACGCGCATACTCTCCACACATCTATTGATACCTGTCGACACCCGGAGTCTCTGCCGTAGGCGGGATACCATGGCACAATCAGGCCTGGCGAAAAAAGATCGCCGGCAAAATATCCGCGATGCCTTTACGCTGACTTCAAAAATCAACAGCAGCCATGTCGCCATCATCGATGATGTGATGACGACTGGCCACACTGTCAATGAGATTGCAAGGACCATCAGCGCATCCGGGGTATCCACTATTGAAATTTGGGTATTTGCAAGAACGCCATGAACCACAATGAAATAATGAGATTGTCGTAGCTTCTCAATAATCCCGTGGGTATTCGCAATCAGGTAACGTCTCAATATCCCCGTGCATGTGAATAAAATGCTATCGCATTTAATCGTGGTCAGAAGACCACTCCTACATCTGACGTCGCATAGATCCGTTTGAGCGGTCATCTGACCGCGATGAACAGGAATAATAGCCCTGATTTAGCACACAGAGTTATTGAGAACTTACGATATCTCGCAACATCTAAAAAACTCCGTGTATGTGAGTTAACTGTCTCCGATAGCTGTAACTATCTGGCAATAGCCTGAAGAGATATCTACATTTTTTTGCAATCCCTATAAATATAGGGATATACTCCCAATCGCCATACTGTATGGTGCAATCTAACTGATATCAAAGGAGAATCTTAATGGCTACAGGCATATTTGAACTCAAGACCGGAGCAAACGGCAAATACCACTTCAGCCTCAAAGCGAGCAACGGTCAGATTATCGCCAGTTCCCAGATGTACAAAACCAAAAAGGGAGCCCTCAACGGTATCGAGTCGGTTCGCTCCCATGCTGCAGACGCCGTACTGAAAGATACGTCTGAAGAGTAAAAAAAATCGATCGCAGGTTCAAGGGATGAGGCATTTATTAAAATACCAATCTCGCTTGCCTTTTTGTCCGTGCTTTTAGCCGCCACTCTGGTTCGGTTACATAGATCACTATGCGCCCGACATGGCAACAAAAACCACAAACAAAAATTCTGCACATCTTGATACTTTAATTTCTGCCTCATCCCTAACGGCTGGAGTGCAGATCAGCCACTGACAAAACATCGTTCAAGGGACTTTGCACAGCCAAACCACCGCGCTTGATCACATGCGTGTAAATCTGGGTCGTGCGCACATCTTTATGACCCAGTTGCTCCTGCACTGTTCGGATATCCATGCCACGCTCCAGCAAATGCGTGGCAAAAGAATGTCTCAGCGTGTGGCAACTCGCCTTTTTGTTGATCCCTGCCCTGCGAACAGCTGAAGCAACAGCCTTCTGCATGCAACTGGCGTCCAGGTGGTGACGGCGTTCAACACCCGAACGCGGATCCCGGCTGCGGCGACTTGCCGGA
>JAQYVP010000021.1 GCA_030145485.1 Chromatiales bacterium | reverse complement strand
ACTTCAGGAGGGACTATTTGAGAGGGTGTTTGATCTTTTTTCGGATGGATTCTACTGAGTCGATTTCCTTGATGCTTGTTTTTCCTAACCGCTGTAAAGACGTCATCTCATCATGTATGCGCTTGGCAAGTTCACGAAGGCTCCAGCCATGCGCATCGGGATCGCGTCTGCAAATTTCGTCGCAGAATCGCTGGTAGATCGGCACTTTCTTTTCAGACTTCGCTGCCTGCTTCGCCCTAATATCCACTCGCTGCTGATGCTCTGCCCGTTTCTTTTCCATCGATGCGTTGTGAGATTGAAAAAACGTCATCAGCAGATGGTGTCGCCTATTTATCTCGTCAGGATCACCACCCTCGTCAACCAGACGCAGTAGCTCCTTCATTTCATCCTTAAAGGCCACCATTGCCTCAGACTCATCACGGCTGAATTGCATCAGCTCTTCTGACTCCTTGCCTTCTGGCGATTGAGCCCTGCCCTCCAGGATGGCGCGGATGTTTTCCAGTTCCTCGATCATGCCCGCATCTCCACTACATTCTCATGCATGCCTAGGATCACCTGCACATGCTGGCTCCACCTCTCCAGTGCTTCGCGGCGCTCGTCCAGATAGTCGTATGTGTCGTAGGTCTCCTCTATCACTCCCTGTGCGTGATTCAGGCATCGCTCTGCAATGTGCGGCTTCACCTTGAGCTTTGAGAGTCCTGTACGCATGGTGCGCCTCAAGTCGTGCGGGACGAATTGCTCCATCTCGCCCTTGTCCAAGCGCCTCACCACTCGTGACATCACACAATCATTGAAAGGAATGCCCCTCCTGCCGGGGAAAGCCCATTCAGGGTGTATGACAGGGATCTGGCGAAAGAGACTGATGGCGAAGTCATCCAGCGGGACGATAAAGGGATGCGCGCTCTGAGCAGCATCTTTAGTTAACTTCAGATTATTCACTGGAATCGTCAGCAAGCCCTTATCCAGATCAACATCCTCCCACCTGGTCTTTCTAAGCTCGCCTGACCGGATGCCCAGCAGGAGCAGCAGGCGCAGTGCTGTGGTAGCAGTAGTATTTACGTCACGATCCAGCGCATCCCAGACAGTCCGTATCTCCTCACTACTCAACGCTCTGTTGCGCTTGTTGCTTTCAACGCCCAGCATGTCAGGCTCTAATGGCTGCGCAGGATTCATCTCCATCAAACCAAGCGAGACACCGAAGCGGAACAGTTGCTTGAGGATGCTCAACACTTTGCCAGCATGGACGGTTGATCCGCGCTTAACCACGATCTGCACCACCTTGCGGACAATCATGGGAGTAACAGCAGAGAGAGGCATCTCACCAATGTAGGGCATGATGTCAACGTCCAGTACGCGCTTTGCGATCTTGGGTGCTTTGCGTTTCGGCTCGATGCGATCCCTGTAGAATATCTCTATCAGTTCACCAACAGTCTGAGGATCTTCAAGGCTCTCCTCCTCTTCCTGGAGCATCACCATGTTGAGCGTACCTGCTGCATGCTGCTGTCGCGCTTTCTCGTGCGCTGTACGGGCTTCTGAGAGGGATAACGAGGGATATGTGCCGTGGGTAATGATACGCGGCTTCTTACCGCTGCCACGATCCCAGCGAAAAGACTTTGTACCTGTCTTGCTAACACGCAACATCAGCCCTGGCGTATTCGCCACCTTGACATCGAATGTCTTTCCAATGGGTTTCAGCTTCTTTAGCTGGAGTTCTGTTGAGATGGGTTTTCTAGTAGAATTTGCGGTAGCCATTCTGATCTCCTATATAGATCGTTGTGGTAGAAACCCGGTATCTGTTAGCGCAGTGCCGGGTTTTGCTTTTCCACCTGAGGTGGAGTGTGAGGTGGAATACCTCTTGAATTAAGATGATACGGTATGAAAGACAGTTAGGCAAGTGAAACGCATGAAACACTGCTATTTATTGATGAAATGTGTTTTTACAGTGGTGGTTTGAGAGGGCTTGAAATGCTTGGTCGATACTGAGATAGAGTTCAGTCATTACGTTTCCATCTTGAGTTTTGCTGTATCGGCGATTGCAATGCGTTTTTCAAGTGTCTGTTTACAAATTTCCAATACCTTCCCGGCAGTCACACGGTAGCTGGTGATCTTGCCGCCAAGCACAGTGATTGCATGTGGATGTTGATCATCATCCGCGACAATACTGCTCTCGCGCGAGCGTGTGAAGGCTGCAGTCTCTGCAGCGGGCAGCACTCTCAGGCCTGCCCAGGCTGCATTGATTGTGAGGTCATTGTTGTCAAAATAGTGGCCGAAAACTGATTTCAGATAGGCGATTTCACTCTCGAGCGGATGAACGTCGTCAGGATTACCCCTGTAGGGAGTCTCCGTGGTTCCTATCAGGGTGCGTCCCTGCCAGGGGATAACGAAAACGGCTCGCTGGTCAGTCGGCGCCTCCAGATAGTAGGCGCCGCGTGATATCTGAAAATCTATTTCAATGTGAGCGCCCTGCACATTCTCTGTCGAAATCACAGGCAGGTCTGGCTTGAACCGCTGTGCAACTGCCTCAGCCCATGGCCCGGCTGCATTGACCACGATGGTGGCGTGGATCTGCCGGGTAAAGCCGGATTGACGATAACTGATGCGGTAACCATCTCCGAGGGCTTGCGCACTCAGAAACTCTGCAGGCGCATGCAGTTGTGCGCCCAGTTGCTGTGCCGAACGCATCACCGCCATGGTCAATGCGAGATCATCGGTTTGAGCATCCCAGTATTGAAAAACCCTTTTCAGGCCATCCTGCTTTAGACCATCGAGGTTTCTCCACTCACGCCGTGGCACAATCCTGAATCCCGTCTTGCGGTGAAACCCGGCCAGCAACCTATACACTGTCAAGCCAGTTGCGACCTTAAACGGTGAACGACTGCTGTGCTGATAAAGCGGTATATAAAATGCAAGCCGTTTGACCAGGGTTGGCGCAAGCTGCAACAGCAACTCCCGCTCTTTGAGACTCTCCCTGACAAGTTTGAAATCGAAGTTTTCCAGGTAACGCAAACCACCATGAATCAACTTGCTTGATTTGCTCGACGTCCCGGCAGCGATTGCGCTCTTCTCCAGCAACAATACCGAATAACCGGCAGCAGCCACTGCCTGGGCCACGCCGGCGCCGTTGATGCCGCCACCAATAATGACTACATCAAAAGAGGGTTCAGAGCTGCTCATTTTCATGCAGACTGTAGGGCGTAATATGCGACAGCGCATTGCACCGCATGTAATGGTGCAATGCGCTCCATTAATTGATACCCTACAGCGTATTTTGGTTTCGCCATGCCGGGTTGGGTTTTAGGTTTTTAGTTTTATGTTCATCGGATGTGCTGAGAAACGAGGCGCAGCAGAGATTTCAGGTTTGTCATGCCTGCAGCATTTCAGTGATGCGATTCGTCTCAAAAAAACTGAGACCGCGTGACAGATAGTGGTCACGAGTGGCGGCATCATCGATATTGTAAAGCACCCATTGCCAATTCCCCGGCCACATAACATCATGCTCGGGAGGAAGCTTGTCGATGTCGACGAACAGATAATCAGGGGAGAGAGCCTCTGCCTGTTCGTGACTCTGTTCATCCCACTGCAGCAACACCCAACCTGCTCGCACACTGTGTTCACGCATCACGTCGGCGATCAGCTGTACATCAAATGAGATGATGCAGACACGCGATTGTACAGCGGCGATTCTCTGCATAACTGCCCGCAAACAGCACTCTCTTCCAAAGTGATAGATGCTTTTCCGCTTGATTTCGATGAAGGCTGTCACCTGTGGATAGCTGCTTAACAGCTCAACAAACTGATTCAGAGAGGCAATTCGAGTCGTTTGGAACTGTTCACCAAAACGCTCAGCGTGCCCAGCGGGGATTTGCTGCAGTTGCTGATAATTCAGATCAAACAGGCTTGTATCAACACCGCTGATTCGCCCGAGACTGTCGTCATGGCAGAGAACAGGAACCTCATCTGCGGTGAGGTGGATATCGGTTTCAATGTAGTTCGCTTCGGCAGCTATGGCTGCGTGGTAGCCAGCCAGGCTGTTCTCCGGAAAATGGAAGGGATCCCCGCGATGCGCTACCCAGTTAATCCGGGGTAGCGTCAATTTGTCGTTATCACGACTTGTCCACTTGAATTTTCAAATCGGGAAGGTCGGCCTTGCCGATCACATGCAGCACGATACCGCTGCCGATGCAAAAGACCACCGAGGCCAGCAGGCTGGCAACGACGGGATGGTCACTGCCCAACTGCTGAGTGTAATAGTATGCTGCTATCATGCAGCCGATGCTGCACAGATAAAAAATAATAGCCGAAGCAAATGCAATTTTCTGACCAATACCACGCTGTTTCATAAGCTTTTCAATTCACTATTAATAGATATAATACAACTCAGGTTACATCAAATCCCGTTTCATTTCATGATTCAGTACAATGCGGATGGAATTCCGTTGATTCCGCTGAAACCCTAATCCTAAAACCTAACACTTAAAACCTAAAACTTAACTACCTATGAAAAACTTTCCTGAAATCAAAGTAGAAATTGCCGATGAAAAAGGCGACTCTCTGAGCAGTTGTGCAGGTTCCGAGCCCTTTGCACTGCAGGTGCTGGGCGACAGCATGGAGCCTGAGTTCCCTGACGAATGTATCGTTATCATCGAACCCAATACCAAGTGCAGCAGCGGCGCCTATGTGTTTGCCGAGATCGAGGGTTCGCGCTGGTTTCGCCAGTATCTCAATGATGAGGATGGCGAAAGACTTGTTGCACTGAATGACGACTATCCCGAGATGCCCCTCGATGGTTTCGAGTGGCAGATTCACGGCATCATTGTGCAACGTAATATTCGCCGCAAAATCAAGCATTACGATGTCTACTAATAATTCTTGAACAGCCAATACTCTTAATAAATGAATCAATTTTCAATCATGACTCTCGCAAAGCCGCCAGGATCGCCAGGAAAAACCCTTTGCGTGTTTGCGTCTTTGCGAGAAATTAAGAGGGTTTTCATATTCTGTCAGCCTGAAACTGGGTCTTGTTCAGCAATATTTGAGACTCATAAGCATATGCTTCATTGGTTGCTTCTGGCAATACTCCTGGTCCCTTTATCCGCATGCGAACAAAGTGCAGATGACACGCGTGAGCATAAGCACGAATCTAAACAGCGCCTCGTTACCATCACCCGGGTGCAGCAGAGTAACCTCAGCAGAACCTATGAGCGCCGTGGCATCCTTAAAGCGCGGCGCAGTGTCAAGATCCATGCCCTTGAAGAGGGCATGGTGATCTCGCTTCCCTGGTATGCCGGCGACGCCGTCAAACAGGGAGACGAACTGGTGCATCTCGATGATGAGTTGCTACAGGCAGAACTCGCCAAAGAGAGCGCCAGACTGGACAAGGAGCAGCAAGATCTCAAACGTCTGCAGCGCCTGATCAAATCAAAAGCAGCCTCCATCGACGAACTGGTAGCGGCGCAAACCGAAGTTGCTGTGCAACAGGCGGAAGTAACACGTTTGCAGACGCATATCCGGCGTACTTCCATCAGGGCGCCTTTTGACGGAATCATCACCGAGCGTCTTCTGGAGGCTGGTGACCTGGCGACTGAAAACAGCCACCTGCTGACACTTGTCGATCCGCAATCACTGGTGATCGATCTCAGCCTGCCCGAGTTCCTGCTGCTGCAGTTCAAACCACAGATGCAGGCCATGATCCGCTTTGGCGAACAGGCTCAAAGTGATGACAAGTGGTATGCGGCAACTATCAGCCGCATCTATCCGACCATCGATGAAGCAACCTCGATGGGATTGATGGAGTTGAAGCCACTCACACTGCCACAGGATGTTCTCATCGGACAGAGAGTCAATGTCAGGCTGGAAACCGCTGTGCAACACCAGATATCGATTCCTTACCAGGCCCTGCAGCAATCCCGTGACGGCCACTACGTCTATGTTGTAGAGGAGGACAAGGCGCTCAAACGCCCTGTCGAAGCCGCCTTTTTTGGATCCCGAATCATTGTGATAAGCAGTGGCCTGAATGACGGTGAAACCATTGTCACACGCGGATTTCTCGGCCTCGAAGACGACGACATGGTCAAAATCACTGAATGAAGTCATCTCGCGGCAATATCAGCACCTGGTGCATGCACCACCCTATCGGTGTGGTGATGCTCACACTGGCAGCCATGATGCTGGGATTTCTTGCCTATACAGGTCTCAATATCGACCTGTTGCCGCATATCATCTATCCGGAGGTGCGCGTCAGGGTGATGGACCCGGGTGTGCCGGCAAAAATCATGGAAGACAAAGTAACGCGTCAGCTTGAAGAGCAGCTGGCGATTACCGAGGGTGTGGTGCATATCCATTCGACCACCAGCAAGGGGCGTTCTGCCATCGATCTCTCCTTCGACTTTGGGACAGACATCGATATTGCACTGCGGGACGCCAGCAACCGCCTGGACCGGGCAAGGCGTTTTCTTCCGGATACGGTTGACCCGCCGATCATCTATAAACGTGATCCGTTTCAGCGGCCGGTGATGATCCTGCTGGCCTCCTCCACCCTGCGCTCGGCGCTGGAGATCAGGGAGTGGGCAGATTACACCTTGAGCAAACTGCTGCTGAATCTTCCGGGAATTGCCGCCATCGAAGTCGGAGGCGGGGTCAATCGCGAGATTCAGATAGAGGTCGACCAGCAACGGCTGGCGGCCAGCGGCATCGATATCACCACCCTGACTGATATCATCAGCAACAGCAACAGCGACACCGCGACTGGCCGGCTCGAAATGAGCAGCGGCGAGATCAGCGGCATTACACGCGGACAATTCAGCAGTGTCGATGCCTTTGGCAAGCTGCCACTGCCACGCTCGAATCTGCAGGTCAGTGATGTTGCGACTATCTACGACGGCAATGAAGAGGAGCGCATTCGCGTGCGCAGCAACGCCAGGCCTGGTGTCAAGGTCTCGGTGCAGAAACAGCCGGGCGAGAATACCGTCAACGTGGTCTCGGCAGTCACGTTGGCGCTCGCGGAACTCAGGAATAACAACCTAATTCCCGATGATATCTCGCTCTCCATCGTCAAGGATGACTCCACACAAATCAAGAGCGCCATCGACACGACATTGCGGGCTGCTGCAAGCGGCGCGCTGCTGGCGATGCTGGTGGTCTACCTGATGCTGGGTGATCTGAAACGCACGCTGATCATCGGCACTGCGATTCCCGTGGCCATGCTGATCACCTTTCTGCTGATGTCAATGGCGGGACTCAATATCAATATCATGACGCTTGGCGGACTGGCTCTGGGCATCGGCATGCTGGTCGACAGCACCATTGTGATGCTGGAAAATATCCACCGCCATCAGCAAATGGAGTCTGATCCTGCCAATGCGGTCAGGGAGGTCGCCGGTGCGATCTTCGCCTCGACCACCACCAACCTGGCCGCTATTCTTCCCTTTATGCTGCTTGTCAGCATCGTCGGGCTGCTGTTTCAGGAGATGCTGTTTACCATCTCCTCGGCCATCGTCGCTGCAATGGTGGTCTCATTGACCCTGATCCCTGCCCTTGCCGGCAGACTGAAACCAGCGAAGCATTCAGGCTTTATCGATACAGCGACAGTTGCGCTTGCCAGTGGCTACAGCCGGCTGTTACAGCATACTTTATCCCTGCCGGTGATAGCCAGAGTTCTGCTGGTCCTCCTGTTTGTCATCGGCATGGCGATCACCGCGCGTGAATTTTTCGAACT
This sequence comes from Chromatiales bacterium, assembly GCA_030145485.1. Lineage (GTDB taxonomy): Bacteria > Pseudomonadota > Gammaproteobacteria > Chromatiales > Chromatiaceae > Sva-25. The sequence goes on along the minus strand of JAQYVP010000021.1, from coordinate 10,920 downwards.
GCCGGACAGCCTGCTGCCGAAAATGGACGAGGGTTCGATCATGGTGATTCTCAGCAGTGACGAAGGAACCGATATCGACACCATGGACAAGCTGACGCATCAGGTTGAGGAGGTCATCGACGCTCAAACCGATGTCGAAACCATCTTTACCACGGTGGGCGGATTTATTTTTGGACGCACCCAGGTCGAGCGTCCCAACCGCTCATCGATCCAGGTGTTTCTCAGGCAGACATCCGAGCGCTCGATCACGGCACAGGAGTGGGTCACGGCATTTCGCAGCCGCATGGATGAAGCCGGAATTGCGGGACTGCGTGTTCGCGCCTATGTGCGCTCCATGCGTGGCATCCGCATCAACCAGGGAGAAGATGACCTCTCTCTACAGGTTCGCGGTGCCAATCTGGAGAGCCTGACCACTATTGCCGAGCAGCTCAAGGAGAAGCTCAAAACCCTGCCCAACCTGAATAACCTGCGCCACTCCAATGAAGATCCGGCCCGCGAGATGGTGCTGCAGATCGACCACGAGAGAGCAGCGCGTTATGGCATCGATGCGGCATCTATCGGCCAGCTGGTGCGCACAGCACTCGACGGCAAGATTATCACCAGCTTTTATGCCGATGATCGCAGTATCGACGTTCGCTTGCGCTTTAAAAAGAGTTATTGGCGCAGCCCCGGGGATCTCTACAATATGCAGCTGCTGAGAAACAGCGAGGAGCATCCTGCAGTGCGGCTTGCCGATGTTGCAACCATTGTTATCCAGGCGGCGCCAGCGAAGATTCAGCGCGACCGCCAGCAGCGTATCGTCGAGGTGAGCGCATCATTCGTCGATGCGGACAAGATGCAGTCTACCCTGCGGGAGGCGCTTGCAATCGCCCACAGCCTCGATCTGCCTGACGGCTATGGCATCATCGAGTCAGGCAGTCTCGAAAATCTGCAGCAGAGCCACACCCTCGGCATCACTCTGCTGGCGCTGGCGCTATTCCTGGTGCTGGTGGTGATGGCGGTACAGTATGAATCGCTGCGCAACCCGCTGGTGATTCTGCTCGGGGTTCCTTTTAGCGTCATCGGTGTTTCCATTGGCCTCGACATCACTGCAACGCCGATCTCCATGCCGGTGTGGATCGGCATGATCATGCTCGCAGGCATCGTTGTGAACAATGCTATCGTGCTGGTCGAGACTATCGAGATTCAGCGTCGCAACGGCATGCAGAGGATCAAAGCCACGGTCGAGGCTGCACGCATCAGGCTCAAGCCCATCCTCATGACAACATTGACAACGGTGTTTGGCATGCTGCCATTGGCGATGGCGCATGGAGAAGGCTCGGAGATGCTGCAGCCACTCGCCGTGGTCATCATCTCCGGACTGTTGTTTTCTATACTCGTGAGCCTGCTGCTGATTCCAATCTTCTATGTTGCATTGGCGAGGCGTTAATCAGGAACCACGGAACACACTGAATACACGGAAAGAAAATCCCAAAATTCCATGTGATCCGTGGTTAAGAATCGAGTATGCCGCCCTACGGGTTAATTTTTCCACAGATGCACACAGATAAACACAGATGAAAAGATTTTGATATCTGTGTGGCAATTCTCAATGTACCAATAAAGTATCGATATTTTAAAAGACTTTTACCACGAAGCACACGAAGATCACGAAGAATCAACTGGTTGCAAAAATAGCTTCGTGCTCTTCGTGCCCTTCGTGGTGAGTATCTCTCTACATTTAGAATTGCTTGTCTCTGTGTGCATCTGTGTGCATCTGTGGATAAAAAGATTTTTTACGGATAACGCACCGTAATATCCATAACAATTCCACGCTCGTCGGGATACATCATCTGTGACATCCAGGGTTGGTATTGCCCCATCAGGCGCATCATCTCTACCGCCTGTTTTTGTTCCGCGGGAGTCATCTCCTCGGATGGTGGCGCGCTCTCCATGAGCTGTGCAAACACAGAGTAGTAGCGCGGTCCGTCACTCGTGAACCAGAAAAACGCCGGTTTGGACAGATCCATCGGTCTGGATGCGGCCTTTTCACCCATGATAATGTTCAGATTCTTCTCCTTGAGACTCAACATAACGGGTGGGATACCGGCGGGCAGCAGGCCGTCTGGCAGGGGTACAGGAGTACCGTCATCAGGCACCTGAATCGAGGCAAGCGGTGGCGCAAACATGGAGAGCATACGCACCAGCCCCATGGGGTCATCCGCCACCAGGGAGAATCGGGCGCTGACGTTTTCAGGCTGGTTTTTATTGCCCAGCTTGAGTTCATCGATAGCGACATAGAGCGTCTTGACCTGCGTGATTCCCATACCCATCGCCATGGCGATCCCCATGGAGGCCTGGTCCATTGCCTGTTTACGGATAGCCTTGCAGCCTGCTTTCTCTCCGCTTGCGCCCAGGAATGCCATAAAGGAGAGCAGTGAATCACGCAACTTCGGCACATTGGCGCTGAATCCAAAATCCACCATCGGATTGGCCGATACCTCGAAGCTATTCAGTGGCGCCGGAATGGTCATTAATCGTTTCGACACTTCCGCGGTGGTTTTCAATACAACTTCCATATTGATCGTCCGCCCCTGAATCGACTTGACCCCCATGACGATCTCCGGAGCATGCGCAACAACAGCTTTTGCGACCTGGAAACATCTGTTCACCTGGTCGAGGTCGCCAGCCTCGCCCTTCTGTTTCATTACCGCCGTGGTGATATTCTGCAAATTCTCCACACCCTGCTGCAGTTTGAAAAAACCCTCTCCATAACCACTGTAGTGATTACTCTCAACAAACTGCCTGAATTGCGCTGCCGAATAGCTCTTTTCCGGTTTATTTTTGCCTGTCAGGTGCTGCAGAACCTTGTCGCGAAATGCATTCTGAAACAGGCTGGCAGCCAGATGATCATTATGGATGACCAGCGCAACACCAAACTGTCCTGCATCATCGGCAACAACCAGGCAGTTCAATCCATCACAGCTGTCGAATTTGAGCTTGAAGCCGGTTCGTTGTTCAACGCGTTTGAGCATCGCCATGACTGCATCAGGGCTATCGATCTCCACCCGTATCACAGGTGTCAGGCCAATGCCGTAAATCATACTGCGGGAATTCCTGCTCAAGCCAATATTCGCAAGTTTTCCGGATTCGGCGTTCTGCAGCACCTCCTGCATCAGCTCCCTGATGAACTTACCGGCCTGACTGTTAGCCAGATCCGAAGACGGGGCTCCCGGCGCAGGTTTTTTACCCTTTTTGTTGTCAGCAGCCGTTTTTTGCGCCGTTTCCATCTGATGCATTGCAATTGCCAGCACCTGCTCTGCCTGACGCACCTGCTCATCATAAAACTCCGTAGGCAGCGGCTTGCTGTTTGCATAGAAATAGATGGTGTCATCCGGCACATAGGAGAACAGAGAGTCTGATGTCGCTACCGCATGGCTGGCAGCCAGCAACAATGAGATGACTATCGCCGGGAAAACTACAGATTTTTTGTACAATGTAAGATCTCCACTGAGAGGAAAGAGTTTTTCTGCGCTGAATCTAATCATGCCTGAGGAGTTGAGGCAACCACTAATTCTATGTAGCCTCATTCCGCAGCCGGACCTGGCTCCGAATGCAAAAACGAGAAAAGTCGTAGAAGGGTGTCAATAAGCTCCGCGCATTGCACCATGAAAGGTGGGGGGCGCTGTCGCTTAAGCCACCCTACGACAAACTTTCTTTATGAGTCCAACTCCACCTGGTCGATCTTTTGAAAACGCTTGCTGATCCGCCGTGCAGATGTCTCAACCTCATCGACATCCTGGTGCGCCTGTGAGATGTGTTGTGAGAGTTTGCCCATGCGCTGACGAAAACGCTCGAAGTCCTGTGACAGGGCATACAGGTGGTCACGGATCACATGCACCTGTTTTTGCGTCGCGGCATCACGCAACACCGCCCTGGCCGTAGTCAATACTGCCATCATCGTGGTTGGAGAGACGAGCCACACACCCTTGCGTTGTGCATCTTCAACCAGTTTCGGGTGGTGCGCATGGATCTCTGCAAAGACTGCTTCCGCAGGGATAAACATCATGGCGCCATCGGCCGTCTCTCCATGGATAATATATTTTGATGCAATATCATTGATATGCTTCTTGATGTCCTGGTGAAACTGTCGTCCCGCCCTGTGACGCTCTGTCTGTGCTTGCGCCATATCTGTCATGCGTTGATAAGACTCCAGCGGAAACTTGGCATCCACCGCGATATTGCCGGTGGGCTCGGGCAGACGCAGCAGACAGTCGACACGCGTGCCGTTGCTCATCGTCTGCTGCAGAGAGAAGTGTTTTTGCGGCAGCAGGTTTTCGACCAGCGAAGCAAGTTGCATCTCGCCATAGGCTCCGCGCGAGCGTTTATCGGATAACAACTCCTGCAGACTGATGACGTTGGATGAGAGCTCGGCGATACGCTTTTGCGCCTCATCGATACGGTTCAGATGCTCCAGCACCAGGGTGAATGTTTGCGTGGTCTTCTCAAACCCCTTGCTGAGACGTTCATCCACCACTCCGCCAATCTCCTTGAGACGCTGATCGGTGCTCTCCATCAGTTGGTGAACGCGTTTACCAAGCGCTTCTCCATGCTGCAGCAATGCCTGGTTGACCAGGTTGCCGAGTTGTTCCACTCCATTTGATAGAATCTGCTGCTGACCTAGCTTGCCGGCAGAGAGTGACTCGGTGGTTGTACTCTGCAGTCTCTCCAGGCGTTCAGCCATCTCGACCTGCAGCTGGCCGTGATTGCGGCTGATAGATGCCAGCATTTCACCAAAACGCCGCTCCATCTCCTGCTGCAGCCGATTACTGTTGAGCAGCAGCATCTGCTGTTCGGCGCGCTGTCCATCTTCGACCTGGCGCAGCATATCTTCACGCGTATCGATCAACAGGGAGTTGAAATTACGCTCATACTCCCGCTGCAGCAGACGGGATTCAGCGATCCACTCACGCAACTGATTGCGGCTGCGATAAAGCATCAATATGCTGACAACAGCTGCAACAAGGAGAATCGCCAGCAACACAAGCGGCCAGAACTGAGAAAAAAGCTGCCCCGCGGAGAGCGCCTGGTTATTCAATTGTTGTTCCATGGTCACCTGTTGTTGATAGTCCGGTAAAATAGCCAAATTCAGGATAGTGCTATCGATACACTTTCAACCTTGCAGCATGATTACTAGCAATTCTCAATGTACCAATAAAGAGTCGATATCTTAAAAGACTTTTACCACGAAGCACACGAAGACCACGAAGAATCAACTGGTTACAAAAATACCTTCGTGCTCTTCGTGTCCTTCGTGGTGAGTATCTCTCTACATTATAGAATTGCTGCATGATTACGGAATGCTGCTGGGAAACGAAGCACATCAATCGTAGATGCATAATAACAACACTGGTGGCTCATTCGATGAGTCCGGGAAGATTAATTGATGCAAGTGCATTTTCAAACACTTGGCTGTCGTCTCAATGAAGCTGAGCTGGAGAGCTGGGCGCGGCAGTTTCGCCTGCAGGGAGACAGTGTGGTTACAGATATTGAGCATGCCGACCTGGTGGTGGTCAATACCTGTGCGGTGACCGAAGAGGCGGTGCGCAAATCCCGCCGTCTCATCCGGCGTGCGCAGCGCTCCAATCCACAGGCCAAGCTGGTCGTCAGTGGCTGTTACGCCACTCTCAATCCTGATGAGAGCAGTTCACTTCCCGGCGTCGATCTGCTGGTGCCCAATCGAGACAAGGAGAGACTGCCGCAATTGGTCGCTGAGAAGATCTCTGTTGCAGCCATGCCCCTGATTGCCACGGAGCCCGGGGAGAACTCCCTTTTCCGCCGTGGCCGCCAACGCGCCTTTATCAAGGTGCAGGACGGCTGCCGCTATCGTTGTAGCTACTGCATTGTCACACAAGCGCGCGGTGAGGAGCGCAGCCGCCCAATCACCGAGATCATCGATGAGATCAACGACCTGCATGCGCAGGGGGTTCAGGAAGCTGTGATTACCGGTGTGCACCTGGGTGGTTATGGCAGTGACCTGGATAGCGACCTCTCCAAGCTGATCAGTGCCATACTTGAACAGACAACCATTCCACGTCTGCGTCTCGGCTCACTCGAACCCTGGGATATTGCCGATGATTTCTGGAAGCTGTTTGACAACAGACGCCTGATGCCGCATCTGCATCTGCCGTTGCAGAGCGGTACGGATTCTGTGCTGCGTCGTATGTCGCGCCGTTGTAAAACAGCAGAATTTCAGCGACTGATGACGCATGCGCGCCAACAGCTTCCTGAACTCAATATCACCACAGACATCATCGTCGGATTTCCCGGTGAAAGCGATGCGGAGTGGCGGCAGACAATGGAATTTTTACGCCAGCTGCAGTTTTCACACATGCATATCTTCAGCTACTCTCCACGTCCGGGGACCAAGGCGGCGGGACTCGCGTCACAGGTCGATACCGACACCAAACGCCAGCGCAGCAAAGAGTTGCATCAACTGATGTCTGAGATGAAGAGTGCGTCGCTGCAAACTGCACTCAATCAAATTGTCGAAGTGCTCGTCGAGAGCAGAGTCACACAGGAAGATGGCGACTACTATGTTGGATATACGCCCAATTATTTGCGTATACGTTTTCCTGTTGCGGACCTTGTTGCGGAAAATGAATCCTCCTTGGAAAACCGGATAGTCAGTGTCAAAGTTACTGCAGTAAATCAGAAAAGCGGCAGGTTGACAGGGGTCGTGCAGCATACTAATTTAGCCAGGGATCCTTGAATGGCCAACATCTTCACAAAAGAGTCAGATTTCAATAATGACTCTCGCCAAGACGCCAAGATCGCAAAGGTTTTTCTTGGCGGGCTTTGCGCCTTTGCGAGAGAAGACAATCTCTTTTTTGCATCATCAATCTGAGATTTGGTCTCGCCAGATTGTGAAGTAAGGTAAGGATTTGTCCAAAAACAATAAACCCGCTGACTCATTGAGTCAGCGGGTTTATTGAATTGGTCGGGGTGAGAAGATTCGAACTTCCGACCACCGCAACCCCATTGCGAAATTTCCCCTTTTATGAATCAATGACTTATACCTTAAGTCCCTGTTATTATTTGATAAAGCTGTATCAGCGTGTCTCATGCTATATACTATTTGTAACGCAATATGTTGTTAGATTGTTGTTACAGGAGACCACCGCATGAGAATACACATCACAAAATCAGTTGCTGACAAAGCGAAGTCACAGGACAAGCCCTACCGGATACATGATTCAAAATTGCAGGGGTTTGTGCTGCGAGTGCAACCCACCGGACGCAAGATCTGGGTATCGCTATACAAGCGCAAGACTCGCACTCTGGGACACTACCCTGCAATGACCGTGGCGATGGCAAGAGAAGCCGCCATGCGGGTCTTAAACGGTGAGGCTCCAGAGGAGCAGCACGAAGTCTTAACCCTCTCCAAATTCATTGATGAGTATTACAAAGACTTCGCAAGGGCTTACCATGCGAGGCCGAAAGAAACACTCTCCCACCTGGGGCGCTTTGGTCTGGAAAACCGGCGCATGGATAAGATCAATATTGCTGACGTTGAGAAGTGGCGTAATGCCAGAATGCAGGAAGGGCTGAACTCCAAGACCATTAACAGGATCGTTGCTCAACTCAAATCTGCGCTGCAGAAAGCAGTTGAATGGAAGTTGATACCTGAGCACCCGCTTGATGGACTCAAACCTCTGAAGATCGACAAGGGTGGAGTGATTCGTTACCTGGGTGATGCTGAGTCAGCCCGGCTGATGGCGTCATTGAAAGAAGCAAAACCGTGGTTGCAGGCGTTGGTGATTGTCGCACTCAACACAGGGATGCGTCGTGGTGAGCTCTGGAACCTGCTCTGGGGTGATGTGGATCTCAAAAAGGGAATGCTTGTTGTGCAAGGCGGTATGGCCAAGAGCGGACAGACCAGGCATATCCCATTGAACCAGACTGCAGTTGATGCTTTCAAGGTATGGCGCGGTGATGCTCTCCCCATGAAGTCCCTCCCCGTCTTTGGTCGCCATGAATTCAAGAAATCTTGGGCTACTGTACTCAGACGCGCCAATATTCAGAACTTCCGGTTCCATGACTGCAGACATTCATTTGCCAGCCGTCTTGTGACCGCCGGGGTTCCATTGAACCATGTGCGGGAGCTGCTGGGGCATTCATCACTGGAGATGACGCTGATCTATGCTCACCTTGCCCCGCAAGACTTGCAGAATGCCGTGGAGTTGATTGGATGAAATTCGCTCAAATCTGAATAGACGGGTTTCTTATTTAGTGCTATGGATAACTTTTTTTTTCATCTATAAGATAAGTATCACCAGTAACAAACACGGTGATACACATGAAGCTCAATACACCCTACCCAGAGCAGCAGCTCGCATACACCATTCCCGAATCAATCCGCATCTTGCGGATCTCCAGAGCAAGCCTCTATCGCCTCTTCAATGATGGCGCTCTCAAATCTAAAAAGATCGGCGGTCGTCGCTTGATAACCCACAAGGAAATTGAGCGGTTCCTGGGGTTGGCGGCATGAACCAGAAAAAAGAAGCCCGGCATCGATGGCCGGGCAACTGGGTAAACGCTCTTGGGGAAGGGCAAAGCAAGAATAGCATTATTTCCTTCCCCTTGCACAGACGGCGCTCCCTCTTCATCCTTTCTGAGAGATGCCGCGCATGACGATCCATTCGTGTTCCGCGTGGCGATTATCTAACGCCTCTTCCAGGAGACCTTCGCCATGATTGATTTTGCAACAGTCAAGGCGGCAGCCGCAGGACGCTGGCCTGAGATTCACACGTATCTTGGAATACCCTCCGACTCTCTCACTGGCAAGCATGTTCCATGTCCAGGATGTGGTGGCAAGGATCGCTTCCGATGGGATGACTCAAAAGAATGCTTTTTTTGTGGAGGCGGCGGCGCATTGACAGGTGGCGATGGGTTCAGCTTGCTTGAGCATTGCGGCTGGACAAAAGCTGATGCTCTTCATGCTGCCAGTCAATACCTGGGACTTGATCGAGTGATGTGTTCGCCAGAGCAGCGACAGGAGATCGAGCAGCGCAGACAGGCGAAAATACATGCAGATCTCGATGATGGCCTCCACCATGAGGCGCATGTCATTTTGCAATGCGTCACTGGTAGAAAGAATAATCGCGACCTGGAGGGCAACAAGGCATTCAGGAGCGCCAGACCGGACTGGAGGCCATATCCGACTGAGGTATGGGAGCGCGAGACATTAGCAGCGAAGCGATTAATAAAAATGCTGGGAGAGCGTTATGGGTTATGAACCGGGTGCTATGGATGAACGGCTGGGTGTGGTAACGAATATCAACTCATTTGCAGCAATAGAGGGGTGCGCTTTGACTACCGATGAATTCATGAACCTGAAAGACGCAAAGATGCTCGTTGACGGGCTGATACCCCAGTCGCACATCGTAAACATTGCCGCGCCTCCAAATGCTGGCAAGACAACCATCACGATGCACCTATGCGAAGAGCTTGCTAAGAAGGGTAAGCGGATCTGGTATATCAATTCAGACTGCCCTCCCGATGCTGCCAAGGCTTATTACAACATGGCGGCGAAGTATGGCAATTTCACAATGATACTTCCGGACTTCAAGGGAATCCCTATACAGGATGTCCATGCACTGCTTGATAGGGCTGTTGAGTCAGGAGAGTGTATGGATGATGTACTGATCGTATTCGACACCATGAAGAAGAGCATCGACATGATGGGTAAGTCTGGCGTTTCCAAGTTCTACAAGTGGCTTCGCAAGTTCCCCCCGCTGGGTGCGACCATCATCCTGCTGATGCATACCAACAAGTACCCCGACCCCACTACAGGGAAGCTGATCTTCGAGGGCGTAGGCGATATCCTGAACGACACTGATGAGCTGTTCTACCTCTACGCTGCTGACCAGGATGGTGGCGGCAAGAAGGTCACTATCGAGCATGAGAAGGTTCGTGCGTTCGATCTAAGGGAGGCCACGTTCACCATCCATTCTGACTGGACGGTTACCCAGGATGAGTTTGTTACCGATGTTCGATCAGTCAACAAGCGCAAGCGCAAACAGGCCAAGGACAAGCTGATTATCGAGGACATTCTTTCCACTATTTACAAGTTGGGCAAGGATGGTGAGGCAGCAACACAGGCAAGAATCAAGGCAAGGCTGAAGGGATTACATAACCACAAGTCCGTTGATCGCGTCATCAAAGAACAGCGCGATGAGATATGGAAGGTTGAGCCTGGTATGGGGAATTCCCACGTTTTGACGGCAATCAGCCATGTTTAGCGATTTGATATCCCCCAAAAGTACGCCCCCTGTTTTATGGGTATACAGGGTAGAAAGGGGATATAGGGGACATAGGGGGAGATTAAGCTGTGGTGCGGGTTTGGAGGGCATCAAGATGCGTGAAATCCACTCTTACAGGGGGTCTTTTCCAGAGAGCGTCCCCCGTGTCCCCCAAAATACCCCGTCCCCCATGAAAAACAGCGCAATTGGAGAAGTGAAATGAACGATGACTAGGCCAATCGTCACCAAGCGACCATGGCCTTCTTTGAAAGCGTGAAGGTGCTGGCTGATGAGATCGAGGGTGAGAAAGCAGAACGCCAGCTCATGGAAGAAGAGTGGAGATCCAGGTGCGTTCCAGAGCGAGTCGATGATGAGTGATCTATTTAGTGCTAACGCCCACTGAAGCCGACAGCAAGACTCACGAAGCCCTTCTGTGGATGGTGCGAAATGATTTCTGTCTGGAATCTGTGGACTATTTCATGACGTTTTGCGGTAATACAGGGCATCGGCATTGACAATCAAGTGTTATGTTATAACATAATAGTACAGTTATAGAGCAAGTGAGGATCAAGCAATGTTCAAGCAAGGCAAATCAGGAAATCCAGCAGGGAGGCCAGCAGGCCATTACTCAACTGAC